>CAKTMK010000045.1 GCA_934574045.1 uncultured Oscillibacter sp.
TCCCGCCCTTTCAGCTCCCAGACAGTCCGGAACCCATTGCAGGCGCACCGTCTGGTCCCTGCCCGCGGGAAGGCGGTCACTCGCCCCACTGAACATCCACAATGGTGACGTTGCTGAACTCAATGTACTCGCTCTTGAGAACGTAATCCGTCTTGCCGACGCGGACCTCTTGATCGCCCACCTTGGTGGTCTGGACCTCGATATCCGGCACCTCGATGACCGCCGTGAAGTACAGATTCACATGGTACGGGTCCGCGACCCAGTTTCCGTTCTCGTCCAGCGCGTAATACGTCTCCTGCCGCACGGACTGGATCTCTCCGTTAAGGAGCTTGCCGGAGGCCATCAGCCGGGAGGGCAGATGCTCCTGACAATTCTCATACAGCGCCTTGTCCACGCCCTCCGCCTTGGCAACGTACGTCACCTGAAGCATCTTCTGCTCCGCGCCGGACTCCGCGCTGCGGTTGACCAGCTTCATCCCCACGAACACTGCCGCCGCCAGAATGAGGATCACCGCGATCACGTCGATCACGTTGAATTTTTTCTTCTGTTCCATGCCATGACCTCCCAATCATTTCCGCGCGTCCGCCGCGCCGTCCGCCCGCTCCATTCCGGGAGCGTAGGGCCTGACCTGCGGCGCGGGCGCGGTGTGCGCTCCGATGAGCTTTTCCATCCACACCATGTCGTACCACCGGCCGAACTTATAGCCGCACTGCGTGAACCGTCCCACCATTTGATAACCGAGACGGCTGTGGAATTCCACGCTGTCCCGGGTCAGATACGGGTCCTCCTGCGCCGGATAGGCAATGCAGGCGTTCAGGTTCAGAATGCCCTGCGCCGCCAGCGCCCGCTCCAGCGCGGCGTACAGTGCGCGGCCCACGCCGCCCCGGCGCTGCGTCCGGTCCACATAGATGCTGGTCTCCACCGCCCAGTCATAGGCCGGGCGGCTGTGAAACGCTCCGGCGTAGGCGTACCCCACCGGCGCGCCGTCCCGCTCTGCCACGAGGTAGGGATACCGCTCCAGCGTCCCTGCGATCCGCGCGGCAAACTCCTTCTCAGAGGGTACGCCGTATTCAAAAGTGATGGCCGTATCCGTCACATAGGGCGCGTAAATGCGCACAAGCGCCTGCGCGTCCCCGGGCGAGGCCGGCCGGATCGTGAGCATGCGACCGCCTCCGTTCTCTATGCCTTGCTTTCGCGCTTTTGCTATTGTATAATACTTTTCAGCTTTACACAAGGATAATTTCGCGCGGGAGCGCGTTTTCAAAAGAGGGAACGCTATGAAAGTCATCCATCTTATCAGCGGCGGCGACTCCGGCGGAGCCAAGACCCACGTGCTGAGCCTGCTGGCCCACCTCAACGAGACGATCACCGCCCAGCTCGTCTGCTTCCGGGACGGTCCCTTTGCCGAGGAGGCCCGCCAGCTCGGCATCCCCACCGAGATCATGGCCGGGAACCACATCTTCCGCATCCGCCGCCAGCTCACCCGCTACATTCTCGACGGCGGATTTCAGGTCATCCACTGCCACGGCGCCCGGGCCAACATGATCGGCGCGATGCTGCGCCGGACCACCGGCCTGCCGGTCTGCTCCACGGTCCACAGCGACTACAAGCTGGACTACATGGGCCGCCCGTTCAGCCGCCTCACCTTCGGCAACATCAACGCGCTGGCCCTGCGCCAACTGGACTTCCGCATCGGCGTGTCCGACGCGATGGTGGACCTTCTCATCCGGCGGAACTTCCCGCCCGACCGGTTCTTCACCATTTACAACGGCATCGACTTCACCCCCGCCCCGCCGCAGGGGGACCGGCTGCCCTATCTGCGCGGGCTGGGACTGGACGCGGACGAGAGCAGTGTGGTGGTGGGCATCGCCGCGCGGCTCAACCCGGTCAAGGACATCGCCACGCTGGTGCGCGGCTTTGCCAAGGCGTATGCCCAGTGCAGCCGCCTGCGCCTGCTGATCGCCGGAGACGGCGAGGAACGCCAGAAGCTGGAGACGCTGGCGCGGGAACTGGGCGTGGAGCGTCAGGTATGCTTCGCCGGATGGATCTCCGGCGGGATGGACCGGTTTTACAGTGCGCTGGACGTGAACGCCCTCACCTCCGTGTCCGAGACGTTCCCCTACGCGCTGACGGAGGGCGCGCGGTTCCATCTGGCCACGGTGGCCACCGCCGTGGGCGGCATCCCCGCCCTGATCGACACGGATGTGAACGGCTACCTCTTCACCCCGGGGGACGACGGCGCGCTGGGCCGCGCGCTGGCCGCGCTGGCGCAGGACGACGGGCTGCGCCGCGCCATGGGCGAGCGGCTCTATGAAAAGGCGTCCTCCCAGTTCTCCATCCAGCGCACCGTGGACACCCAGCTCCACATTTATGAGGAGATCGTTCGCCGCCACAGCCGCCCCAAGGCGGCGCGGGACGGCATCGTGATCTGCGGCGCATACGGCCGGGGAAACGCCGGAGACGACGCCATTCTGGAGGCCATCCTGCAGGAGATGCACAGCATCGACCCGGACATGCCCACCCTGGTGCTGAGCAAAAACCCCAAGGAGACCCGTCTTGCCTACCGCGTGCGGGCGGTGCAGCGGTTCAACTATCCCGCATGGCGGGCCTCCATGCACCATGCGAAGCTGTATATCAACGGCGGCGGCAGCCTGATTCAGGACGTGACCTCCCGCCGGTCCCTGTGGTTCTACCTGCACAACATCTCCACCGCCAAGCGCATGGGCTGCAAGGTGCAGATGTACGGCTGCGGCATCGGCCCCGTGACCCGCCCCAGCCACCGGAAGATGGCCGCCCGGGTGCTCAACGCGGCGGTGGACGTCATCACCCTGCGGGAGCCGGACTCTCAGGCGGAGCTGCGGTCCATGGGCGTCACGAAGCCGAAGGTGCTGCTCACCGCGGACCCGGCCCTGACGCTGCGCAGCGCCCCGCCGGAAAAGACGGACAGCGTGCTTCTGCAGGCCGGAGTCCCCACCGGCGGGCGGTATCTCTGCTTCGCCCTGCGCAAGTGGCGGGGCTTCGAGGAAAAGGCCCCGGTCTTTGCGGCGGCGGCGGAATACGCCTATGAAAAGCACGGGCTGACGCCGGTGTTTCTGGCGGTGGAAAAGCATCAGGACCCGCTGGCCGCGGCCATCGCGGCGCAGGGACTGCGCGTCCCCCACTACTTCCTCAACGACGCGGGCGGCGCCGGGACCATCATCGGCGCGCTGGCGCGGATGGAGGTCGTGGTCTCCATGCGGCTCCACGCGCTCATCTTCGCCGCCGGGCAGGGCATCCCGCTGGTGGGCGTGGTATATGACCCGAAGGTGTCCTCTTTCCTGCGCTACATCGGGCAGGACCTGTTCGCGGACCTGACGGAGCTGACCGCGCCGAAGCTGTGCGCCATGATCGACCGGGCCGTTGAGCAGGCGGCCCAGCCGGAGCGGCAGGCGGCCGCCGTGGCCCGGCTTCAGGAGATGGAGCACGGGAACGTACAGATCGCAAAGGAGCTTCTGGGTCTTTGAGTCCCCGCCGGAAGCGATGCAAAAAAGGAGCCGCGCCGGTCATTCCAACCAGAATGACCGGCGCGTGCTTTTTCGCTGGATAGAGCGGCGCTCACAGATACGTGACCATTTCCTCCAGCGGGATGCGGCTGTCATGAAGCCGGGCGGGATGGGCGCCCTCCGCAGGATAGCCGATGGGCAGCAGCGCGATGGGAACGCAGCTCCCCATCTCCGGGAACGCCTCCCGCAGCGCCTGCGGGTCGAACATCCCCACGTACGTGGTACCAAGGCCCAGCTCCGCCGCCTGAAGCATCATCTGCGTGACGGCAATGGCCGCGTCGATCTCGCCGTGGTTCTTCCCGTCGAACTCGCTGCGGGCCCACGCCCGCTCCGGCTCATAGCCCACCGCCAGCAGCAGCGGCGCGCCGAAGTGGCAGGCGGCGCAGGCGTCGGCCTTTTTCAGCGCCTGCTCGCTCTGAAACACGAACACGCGCTGGGGCTGGTTATTGTGGGCCGTGGGCGCGCAGCGCGCGGCCTCCAGCACCAGCGCCAGCTTCTCCGGCTCCACCGGCCGGTCGCTGAACTTCCGCAGGGAATAGCGGGCCTTTTCCAGCTGTGCAAACTCCATAAAGCAGGTTCCTCTCTTTCGTATTGGGATCGCCCCCATCATAGCACGCGGACGGCCGCCGCGCAAGACGCGGCGGCCGTTATTCCGTCACCACGAGGCGGAGCCGTCTCTCCGACGCATACTGGTGCAGGTCGGCACCACGCCCCTGCGGTCATGGAACTCGATGAACTTCAGGGAATACAGGTCGCAGGTGATGAAGCGGTTCATATCCGGCTGGAAAATGACCATGTAGTCGTTGCCCACGGCGTACAGGAATCCCTCCCACGAGACGGGATTCTGGGTCCCCACCAGAAACGACGCCGCCACATAATGGCCGATGTTCTTCCCCAGCAGGGCCTTCATGGACCCGGAAAACGCCTCCTGCCGGTCCAGCGGGGATTCCACCGCCTCCTGCGAAACGCCGGGGCTCATCTGAAGCGTGATCGTCTGGGGCATTCCCGCCTGCTCGGCCTGTGTCTGCGCCTGTGTCTGCGCCTGTGTCTGCGCCTGTGTCCGCGCCGGGTCCTGCAGCCCCTCCTCCGACCAGCGGGGAACGTTGAAATACGGTCCGGGCACGCTCTGACGCACCGGCTCGGCGGAGCCGCCGCGAAGCGCGTCCGCCGTCTGCCGCGGGTCGGACGGCGCCGGACGGGTCTGTGCGGCGGGATAGCCGCCGGAATAGCTCTGATTCATGCTCTCCTCCTGTTGCGCGGAAGGCGCGGCGCAAGGTGCGCCCTCTCCCGCGCAGCCGCCCTTCCGGCCGGCGGCGGGCCGAAGATGCTCCTTCTGGGGAGCTTATGTGCTGAAATAGGCGCCGGTGGGATTGTAGAAGCAGTGGTCCCCGATCCGCGTCTGCCAGTACCCCACGTCGGATGGGAAGCGGGACCTGCACCTAGGGCCGAATGGATTGTAAAACCAGAGGGATTCCGCCACGTCCGGAATGCGGTTCCCGGCGATGGCCCAGTCCGCAATGTCATAATGGATCTGCTCCGGGCGCATATTATAGATGTTCTGCGGGTTGTACGCGCCGCCCTCCGTCTCGCTGGCGCAGACGAACTGCCCCGGCTGCATGATGATCTTCCGGATGCTCCCCTGCCCCACACGGGCGTATTCTCCCCCTGTGGCGTGGACCCGGTTCATCACCACGCCCGCCACCGCCTTCATGCCGGTCTCCCCCTCGCCGCCGGCCTCGCACTCGATGAGCCGGGCCAGCAGCTCGCGGTCTGAATAAGCCATATATGTTCACTCCTGTCGCGCGGGCCAGCCGGTCCCGGAGCCGGATCGCTCCGTCCGGGGCGGCGCTCACCCAGCTCTGAAACAGTATATGCCGCCGACCGCCCCGCCGGTTCCTGACGCCGCGGGTGCGAAAAAGCCGCCCCCATTCCGGGAGCGGCCGGCAGGATGCCTTACTGCCGCCGGGCCGTTTCGTAATCGTCGCCCCGGCGGTAAAACGGACACGCCCGCGCGTCCGCGCGCAGGAAGCGCTCCATCTCATCCTCGTCCAGATCCATATTGCAGAAGTTCACGTCTGCCTCCTCGTCATAGTCGAAGTGGACGCACTCCTCGCAGTTCGTCGCCATACGCACCCTCTCCTTCTCCCGTTTCGCGGGTCTCCGCTCCATTGTAGCCGTCCGGAAGGAAAATTGCAATCCGCGAATCTCCGTTTTTCCGGTTTATTCCGGCGTGTCCCCTCCGTTTTTGTCATTTTCGTCAGGATCGCTCAATTTTCTTGACAGAAACAGCAGCCGCGCATTAGAATAGATCATACCACGCCTGACCGGCGGTGCTTTCCAGCGATACGGCGCAAGCCGAATTATGATTGCGAGGTCTTTCCATGAAAAAACCTTTTGTGACAAAGGAACAGCTTGACGCCATCGCGGCCCGGTATCCCACGCCCTTTTATCTTTACGACGAGCGGGGCATCCGGGAAAATGCCCGGCGGCTGAAGGCTGCTTTCGCGTGGAACCCCGGTTTCCGGGAGTATTTTGCCGTCAAGGCCACGCCCACACCCGCCATTTTGAAGCTCCTGCACGAAGAGGGCTGCGGCTGCGACTGCTCGTCGCTGACGGAGCTGATGATGTCGGACCGGTGCGGCATCCGGGGCGAGGAGATCGTGTTCTCCTCCAACAATACGCCCGCCGAGGAATACCAGCTTGCGGACAAGCTGGGCGCGGTCATCAATCTGGACGACATCACCCATGTGGACTTTCTGGAGCAGGCCATAGGCCATATCCCGGAGAAAATCTGCTGCCGGTACAATCCCGGCGGCGTGTTCACGCTGGGCCAGACCCGGGAGGGCTTTCAGGTCATGGACAACCCCGGTGAGGCCAAATACGGCATGACCCGCGCCCAGATCGCCGACGCGTTCCGTATGCTGCGGGACCGCGGCGCGAAGGAGTTCGGCCTGCACGCGTTCCTCGCGTCCAACACGCTGTCCAACGAATATTACCCCCAGCTCGCCAAGGTTCTGTTCCAGCTCGCGGTGGAACTGAAGGAGGAGACGGGCTGCCATATCACGTTCATCGACCTGTCCGGCGGCGTGGGCGTCCCCTATCTGCCGGACGCGCCGGAAAACGACATCGCCGCCATCGGCGAGGGCGTGCGCCGGGTGTATGAGGAAGTTTTAGTCCCCGCCGGGATGGGCGATGTGGCGCTCTACTCCGAGCTGGGGCGGTTCATGCTGGCGCCTTACGGCTGTCTCGTCACCCGCGCCATCCATGAAAAGCACATCTACAAGGAGTATATCGGCGTGGACGCCTGTGCCTGCAACCTGATGCGCCCCGCCATGTACGGCTCCTATCACCACATCACCGTCATGGGCAAGGAAAACGCCCCCTGCGACCACAAGTACGATGTGGCGGGCGGCCTGTGCGAGAACAATGACAAGTTCGCCATCGACCGGATGCTGCCCAAGATCGACCGGGGCGACCTGCTGGTCATCCACGACGCGGGCGCCCACGGCTTCTCCATGGGATACAACTACAACGGAAAGCTCCGCTCCGCCGAGCTGCTGCTGCGGGAGGACGGCTCCGTGGATCAGATCCGCCGGGCCGAGACGCCGGATGACTATTTTGCCACGCTGGTGTGGTGATCCTCTGACTCCAAACTGAAAACGAGCGCCCCTGTCCATCGGACAGGGGCGCTTTTTTCAGACCGGCGGCAGACGGCGCGTCAGAACAGATCTATGCCGCACTCCTTCAGCACCGCCGCCAGAGCCAGCAGGATCAGCGCCGTCAGCGCCCCCTGCCCCGTCAGGCGGTTGCCGGAGATGACATCTTTTCCCCCGTCCTGACGGCAGGCGATCATGCTCAGCAGCACCGCCAGCGACAGCAGCCCGTCCGCTCCCGCCAGCGCCGCGCACACCGGCAGCGGCAGGCCCGCCCCGCGGCAGGCGAAGTAAAGGCCCAGCCCCGCCGCGGAGACACTGCTCCCGGCGTCGATGTGCCGTCTTGTTTTCTTCAGCTTTTCATCCATATCTCTTTCTCCTGTCCGGCGGACATCAATAGCCGTTGACGATCACGTCCAGCACCCGGCCCGCCACCGTTCCGGCCACGGACGCGCCGCCGCCGCCGTTTTCCACCAGCACCACGAAGGCGTATGGCGCGTCCTCGTTGCGCAGAAAGCCCGTGAACCACGCGTGGGGCCGCTGATCCGCGCCCACCTCCGCCGTGCCGGACTTGGCGCACAGGTCCATGTTGGGAAAGCGCTCCGTGCCGTAGGTGCTGACCACGTTGTTGGCCATCAGCTCCGACAAAACGCCAGCGGTCTTTGCGTCAATCAACCGCCCGGTGCGGCCCGAGGACGTGCGCAGGGCGGGCAGGCCCAGCGCGTTCCCGTATTTCAGGATCAGCTTGGGAACCGCGGCTTTGCCGCCGTTGGCCACCGCGCCCATGTAAACCATCAGCGCGCAGGGGTTCACCGCGTCGTGATACTGCCCCACCCCGGCCCAGCCAAGCTGGCCGTCCGTCGCGCCGTCAAAGTCGAAAGTTCCTTTCGCCGTGGGCAGGCCGCTGACGGAATAGCTGCCGGTCAGCCCTGCCTTTTCCGTGTACGCCTTCATGGTGTCCGCGCCCAGCTCCACCGCCATCTCGGCAAAGGCCACATTGCAGGAGTTGGCCAGCGCCTGCGCGAACGTCTCCTCCCCGTGGGTGCCGGAGCAGACGATGGTCTCGTCCCCGATCTGCACGGAGCCGGAGCAGGTCCACGTCCGGCTGTCGATGTCCGGCAGCTTTTCGATGGCCGCCGCCGCCGTGACGGTCTTGAATACGGACCCGGGCGTGAAAGTCGCCGAGAGGAAGCGGTTGAGATACGCACCCTCGTACCGGTCGTTTTCCAGAATATCCGCCGGGACGTTCAGCGGGTCGAAGCTGGGGGCGGAGACCATGCACAGGATCTCCCCCGTCTTGTAGTTGTACACCGCCACCGTCCCGGCCCGGCCGTTCAGGGCCTGATATGCCTCATAATTGTACCGCGCGTCCAGCGTCAGATACAGGTCGTTTCCCCGGTGGGCCGAAAACGCGCCGTTGATGAGGCCGTAGCCCGTCAGCTCGTCGGCAAAGGCGTTGAGCACGCCGGTTCCGATGTTGCCCTGAAGATCGCCCACGGCGTGGAGCGTGGCCTTGCGGACGGTGGCGTTCTCATAATAAGTGCGCTGGCCGCTCTCGTCCACAGTGGACAAAACGTCCCCGTCCCGGTCCAGAACAGTCCCGCTGGTCAGAACGCCGCTGGAGTTATAGAGGTGGCGGTTGAAGGCCGAGGAGACCCAGCTCCCGCCCTTCACCAGAAACTCGCCCACGAAGATCAGCAGCCCCAGCGTCAGCGCGCCCGCCAGCAGCAGGCAGACCAGCGCCCGTCTTTCAACCTTCCTCACGGCGGTCCTCCTCTCTCCGGAACTCGTCCTCCCGCACCGGCTCCGTCCGGCGGCGGGCCTCCTCCGTCACCGCCCGGGCCGGACCGCGCCGGATGGCGAAGCTGGCGTTTTCCCGGGTGTCCGTCGCCTTGAGGAACGCCAGGAGGCCCCACGCGGACATCATGGCCGAGCCGCCGTTGGACACAAAGGGCAGCGTCACGCCCGTCAGCGGCAGCAGGTCCACCGAGCCAAACACGTTCAGGCACGTCTGGAACACCAGCAGGGACCCGGCGGCGCAGGCGGCGATAATGTAATAGCTGGACCGCCCCACCCGGCAGGCCCGCACAGCGAACACCGCCAGCACCGCAACGGACAGCACCGCCATCACCGCGATCACCAGCCCCCACTCCTCGCACAGCATCCCGAACACCAGATCCGTGTCCCCAGCGGGGATGCGGTGGAGCCAGCCGTTTCCGGCCCCCATGCCCACAAGGCCACCACTGGCGGCGGCGGACATGGTGCGCGTCTGCTGATAGGCCGCGCCCACCGACGCATTTTCCCACGCGTGGCCCCACGAGGCGAAGCGGCTGAGGATATAGGGCTTGAATTTCATGATGATGCCCGCGCCGAACACCGCCCCGCCGCAGATCAGGCTCAGCGTGGCGAAGTCCCCGGAGCGCAGATAGGCGATGACGAGGAACGTGACGAAAAAGACGGCGGCGGTGCCGAAGTCGCTCATCAGGCCCAGACACCCGATGCACGCGCCGGTCAGCACGATGAACAGCGCCAGATTCCTCCGGCGGAACAGCCGCTCCAGCGTGGCCGACCCGGCGAAGATATAGCACAGCTTTGCGATCTCGGACGGCTGAAAGGACAGCGGTCCCAGAATGATCCAGTTTTTCGCGCCGAACACCCGGCTGCCCAACACCAGCGTCACCGCCAGCAGGCCGATGGCCGCCGCAGCGGCCATCCACCGCAGCCGCTTGACCCGGTTCAGGTCCCGCAGGCACAGGCCCGCCGCCACGAACAGTCCCAGCCCCAGCACGATGGCCGCGAACTGCTTGACCAGCGATCCCGGCGCGGACGACGCCGTGACGGCGAGGGAAAGGGTGGAGAGGAAAAACGCGATGGTCTCCATCTCAAAGCCCACGCACCGGGTGGCACGCAGCACACCGTAATAGATCCACATGACCGCCGTCAGCCCCAGAAACGTCAGCGGCAGCGCGCAGGACGCCTCCGTCCCGGCGGCGGCGATGAGCTGAAGGCAGGTCAGCACCTGAAACACCGTCAGCCACAGGAACGACGGCCACACCGCCGCCGGACGCTCCGCCCGGCGCATGGCCTCCAGCTTCTCCCGCTCCTCCACCGTCTGGGGCAGGAAGATCAGCGGCACGCCGCCGAGGATCATGGTGTCGCCCAGCTTCACCGGCGCGCTGCCGGAGACCGGCCGGCCATTCACACTGGTGCCGCCCTTGGAGCCGAGGTCGTAGAGCGTCCACTCCCCCGTCTCGCCCCGGCAGAGCGCCGCGTGCTGGCGGGAGACGCTGGGATATGCCAGACGCACGTCCGCCGTCCCGCTCCGGCCGATAATGTTCTCCCAGTGGGTCAGGGTGATGGACGCGCCGTTGGGCAGGCTGAGCTGGCCCCATGTCTCCGGCGTATGGGGGATGTTCAAAAGGCCCCGGACCGCCCGCGTCAGGATCAGCGCGGCCAGCACGGGGAATACAAAGCGCACCGCGGCGGAATACCACAGGCACACCTGCGGATGCGCCGCCAGCGCCGCCGTCAGCGCGCTGAACGCCTGCTGCACGCTCTCCATGCCGTGCCGCCTCCTCTCTGTCCGATATCGCCGCCATTATAGCATTTCCCGCCGGTCCTGTACAGCATTTTCCCGTTTCCCTGATTTTTCATTCCCGTTTTTCCGGTTTTCTCTTGACCTTGCCGGAAGAATGCAGTAAAATGCCTATTTGTATATGACAAATTGGGGGCTTGGCGCCCCCGTTTCCCTGATACTGAACGGAAAGGCCGATTGACATGAATCATCCCTACAAGACGCGGGAAGGCGGAGCCACCGTCACCATTTTCGTCCCCTACGACTGCCACAATCACTGCCCCTTCTGCATCAACAAGGGGGAGTATGCGGACCTGACGGGGTTCTCCGCAGAGAAGATCTGCCGCAGCATCGACCGGATGCACGCCATCACGCCCAAGTGCGACTTCGTATTCACCGGCGGCGAGCCGCTGGCGGATCTAACCGCTCTGCAGTCCATGCTGGACCACATCCCCGCCACCCACAAGGTCTATATCAACACCACGCTGCCGGTGTCCGACCGGGTCTCCGAGGACGACATCGTGGAGTTCACCCGCCGCAACCGGGACAAGATCACCTGCATCAACGTCTCCCGCCATATGCAGAAGTACGTGGTGGAGTCCAACGATGCGCTGCTGAGCCGTCTGGCGGTGCCCTTCCGGATCAACTGCGTGCTCTACAAGGACTATCCCAAGGCGGGCCTGATCCCCTATCTGGAGCGCTTCCGCAAGATCCCCGGCGCCAACATTCAGTTCCGCTTCGACTACACGGCCACCACGCCGGAGAATCTCTATGACGAGGACGGGGACGTGATCCTGCACGACCTGAAGGAGATCTCCCGGTACACCGGGCTGGACGGCTGCCGGATGCGCTGCGGCTTCCACTTTGACTACAAGGGCATGGCGCTGACCTATCACAAGACGCTGCCCTATTCCACCATCGTGGAGCAGGACAGCCGGGACGGCGTGACCTACGACATCCTTTACGACATCCTCATCAAGCAGAACGGCGACATCCACTCCGACTGGGACGGCACGCTGCTGGACGTGGACGCGTATGAAAAGGTGGTCTTTGAGCCTTACGATCTGCGCTGGAGAGAGACCATCGCATCCTGACGCGCAAAAGCGGAAGCCGGACGGCTTCCGCTTTTTTTCAGCCAAAACAGAGGAGGATCTTAATATGAAAGAAATCAAAACCGTCGGCGTCGTGGGCCTTGGAGCGCTGGGCGTCATCTTTTCCTATCAGCTCACCCGCGGCGCTGGGTACGACAACGTGCTGGTGCTGGCGGATGCGGCCCGCACCGCCCGGTACGAGCGGGACGGCGTATTCCTCAACGGCGAACGCTGCGTGTTCCACTACGCCGACGCGGCCAAGGTGACCCAGCCGCTGGACCTGCTCCTCTTCTCCGTGAAGTTCGGCGCGCTGGAGGACAGCATCGCCGAGTGCCGCCATCTGGTGGGGCCGGACACCACGGTGATCTCCGCCCTCAACGGCATCTCCAGCGAGCAGGTCCTCTCCGACGCGTTCGGCGCGGAGAAGGTGGTCTGGTGCGTGGCCCAGAAGATGTCCGCCGTGAAGGAGGGGAATCAGGCCACCTGCCCCAGCTTCGGTGAGCTGGCGCTGGGCGTCCCCGCCGGGGCGGACGACAGCCGCCTGCGGGCGCTGACCGCGTTCTTCGACCGGATCGGCTTCCCCTACTCCCTGCCGGAGTCTATCGAGACCCATATGTGGAGCAAGCTGCTTTGCAATACCGGGTGTAATCAGGCCGCCATGGTATTCCAGTGCGGATACGGCGGACTACAGGTCCCCGGCCCCGCGCGGGACGCCATGCTGGGCGCCATGCGGGAGGTGGTGCAGGTGGCCAACGCCGAGGGCGTCCCCCTGTCGGAAAAGGATGTGGAGTCCTGGGACTCCATCATCCAGACCTTCCCCACGGACGGCGAGCCGTCCATGCGGCAGGACGGAAAGGCCCACCGCAAAAGCGAGGTGGAGCTGTTCTCCGGCACCATCCGCCGTCTCGCCGCCAAGCACGGCATTGCCGTGCCGGTGAACGACTGGCTCTATGAAAAGGTGCAGGAGATGGAGCGCGCCTATTGAGCGCGGCCCCGGAAAAACGAAGCGGGAGCGGACGCGGCAATGCCGCGTCCGCTCCTTTACAATTAAGAATATCGGCTTTTACCGCTCTCCGAGGCTCAGCTTCGGGCCAGCGCGCCCGTCAGGTGCAGGACGGCCTCCAGCACGCCGCCGCCCACCGCCAGCGCCTTGTCCGACGCGGTGCGGCAGTTGGCCTCCTCCCCGCGGGGGTCCACGTCGCCCGCCTTCATGCCCTTGAACACCGGCGTGCCGTCCGCCAGAATGCCCCGAAGGACGCCGGTGAGCGTGCAGCGCATGGGAACGCCCTCCACCTCTCCGGCTATGTCGCCCTCCCGCACCTGCGCTCCAATGTCCAGAAGCTGGCGGAACACACCGTCCGCCGGGGCGCGGAGGACCCGCTCGCCGGAAAAGCCGCCGATCAGGCCGGGGACGCCGGTGTTGGGCAGGGCGGAGCCGGTGTAATACACGCGGCCCAGCGTGTGGCCCCGCATGGTCTCCACCACCGCGTGGCAGTCCTCCCCCGCCGTAAAGCCGGGGCCGACGCCCACCACCGCGGGCGCGTCCGTGATGCGGGTGCCCAGATTCCGCTTGGCGAGGATCGCGTCTACCAGCGCGTCCGGTCCCAGCGCCGGGACGCACGTTCCCTCCGGGTCCGGCAGCACCGGGATCACGCCCTGACGCAGAAGCGCCAGCGCCTGCTCCGCCGTCTCCGCCCGGGCCGCCGTCACATCCTCCACCGTCGTCCGCCCCAGCACGATGGCCTGCGAAAAGCAGACCGTCCGCCGGATGGCCGTGGGCGCGGGCAGGTCCGTCATCACCACCTGTATTCCGCTGCGCCAAAGGCGCAGGGCGGCGCCGGTGGCGATATCCCCCGCGCCGCGGATCACTGTCAGCATCTCGTCCGCCCCTCCTTCAAAAGATCTTTCCCAACCGCAGCGAACCGGCTATGGCCGGACAGCCCGCCAGCTCCGCCAGCTCCATGGCCGCGCCGGGAGCCAGCTCCGCCTGATTCACCAGCAGCCGCCGGTGCAGCCCCTCCGCCCGCAGGACGGCGGCGGCCATCTCCGGCGTGATCCGGTCCGTCTCCTTCGCGCCCACCAGCGCGGCGTAGCGTTCGGGCCGGTGCGCGCCCTCCCGGATGGTCCGCCTGAAGCCGGACGCCCCCGCCACGCACACCGTCTGCCCCGCCTCCGGCGGGATCACCGGCTCGTGGGGGGCGTGGGCCTTCATGGGGCGGCGGGCCGCGCCGTCCGCCTCCACCAGCACATACTCGAAAAGCGCCGCCAGCGCCCGGACCGGCAGCTCCGGCGCAGTCAGCTTTCCGTTCTCCAGCGCCGTTCCCGCGCAGACAAGGCGGCTCTCCGCCACGGCGGCCCGCAGCGCCGCCTCTCCGCCCTCCGTCACGCAGGGAATGCCCGGAAAGGGGAAGATCTTCGTGGTGGTGCACAGCAGCACGGCGTGTCCCGCCGCCGCCAGCTCGCCGCCCAGCGTCCGCAGCAGCGTGGTCTTTCCTCCGCCGCCGATCACCGCGGTCACTCCGGGAACGATCTCCAGCGCCCGCGTCCAGACCATGCGGCTCCCCCCTCCGTCCGTTTTCTCAACGATACCACGGCGCCCTGCCGCCGTCAAGGCGCGGCGTAGGAAAGGTCGACCTATTTCCTTGACTTTGCCTGTAAAAAATGGTAAGCTGAAAGCGTATCACTCATCTGAGTATCACGGAGGGTTTCATGACCGACGGCTGCGGACGGACAATTCGATACCTCCGGCTGTCGGTGACAGACCTGTGCAACTACCGCTGCCGGTACTGTATGCCGGAGGCGGGCGTGGAGAAGCGGCCCCACCGGGACATCCTCTCCGTGGAGGAGTGCGTGGAGATCGGCCGGGCGGCGGTGCGCTGCGGCGTGAAAAAGATCCGGCTCACCGGCGGCGAGCCGCTGGTGCGGCGCGGGATCTTGGACATCTGCCGGGGTCTTTCCGCCATCGACGGGCTGGACGAGCTGTGCCTGACCACCAACGGGAGCCTTCTTCCCGCGCTGGCCGCCCCCCTGCGGGACGCGGGCGTCACGCGCCTGAACGTCAGCCTGGACACGCTGCGGCCGGAGCGCTTCGCCCGGATCACCCGGGTTGGGAGCCTTTCCGACGTGCTGGCCGGACTGGACGCGGCGGAGCGGGCCGGCTTTTCCCATCTGAAATGCAACGTAGTGCTGATCGGCGGCTTCAACGATGACGAGATCGAGCCGCTGGTGGGCCTGACGAAGGACCGCCCGTGGGAGGTCCGGTTCATCGAGCTGATGCCCATGGGCCAGTGCGCCAATTGGGACCGGGAGCGCTTTCTCCCCGCGGAGGAGGTCCTGCGCCGGGTCCCGGCGCTGCGGCCCTGCGATCCCTCCGGCACGGCGGCGCGCTACCGCGTCCCCGGCTGGGCCGGAACGGTGGGGCTGATCGAACCGCTGAGCCACCGGTTCTGCGACCGGTGCGACCGCATCCGCGTCACGGCGGACGGGCGGCTCAAGCCCTGTCTCCACAGCGCGGAGGAGCTGCCCCTGCGGGGGCTGCACGGCGCGGAGCTGGAGGACGCCATCCGCCGCGGGGCGGCCCGCAAGCCGGAGCGCCACCACCTTACCGACGGCGGGAGCGAAACGGCGCGGGATATGAACGAGATCGGCGGCTGACGTCGGCCGCCGCCCTTGCGGAACGCATCCCCGCCTGCGGCGAGAATGCTTTTCCTTTCGGGCGCGGCCTCCTTTTCGCGGAAAGCTCCCGCTT
>CAKTMK010000046.1 GCA_934574045.1 uncultured Oscillibacter sp.
CCGGCGAGTGCATCGTCAACGCCAACCGCTCGGCCAATCTCCTGCGCAGCCGGTTTTACGTCTGCCCCATCTGCGGAAACGTCATCTGGTCGGCGGGGGAGGGGGCGTTCTCCTGCTGCGGCGTGCGCCTTCCGCCGCTGGAGGCGGAGACGCCGGACGAGGAGCATCCGCTGCGGGCGGAGCGGGTGGAGAGCGAGTGGTATGTAACGGTGGACCATCCCATGACCAAGGACCACTATATCCGCTTTCTGGCCTTTGTCACCGACGACCGGGCGCAGATCGTCCGGCTCTATCCGGAGCAGAGCGCGCAGGCCCGGTTTTTCCCGCAGGGGCGTGGGATGCTGTACGCCTGCTGCAACCGGAACGGGCTGTTCGTCCGGCGCATCGGCTGACGGGAGAGCGTGAAGAAATCCGGACGGGAGGGGCGCAATCCGCGCCCCTCCCGTTCCGTACCGTTCGGAGGATGGATGCTCAGCGGGTCTGGACCTGCCCGTAGAGCCAGTCCAGCGCGTCGGACAGCGTCCCCACCTGATCGATCAGGCCCAGACGGACGGCCTCCTCGCCGTAGACCACGCTGCCCACGTCCGCGGCCATTTCCCCGGTCTTGAGCATCAGGGAGAGGAACCGGTCCTGCTCGATGCGGCTGTTGCGGGTGACGAAATCCACGATCCGGTCCTGAAGCCGCTCAAAATAGTGATAGGTCTGGGGCGCGGCGATCACCGTGCCGCTCATGCGGACGGGGTGGATGGTCATGGCGGCGGACGGCACGGCGAAGCTCCGCTTTGCCGCCACCGCCAGCGGAAGCCCGATGGAGTGGCTCCCGCCCAGCACCAGCGACGCGGTGGGCTTGCTCATCCCGGCGATCAGCTCCGCGATGCCGAGGCCCGCCTCAATGTCGCCGCCCACGGTGTTGAGCAGGAACAGCACGCCGTCCACCTCGTCGGACTGCTCCAGCGCGGCCAGAAGCGGCATAACGTGCTCGTATTTCGTGGTCTTTGTGGCGGTGGACGCGGTCATGTGGCCCTCGATCTGGCCGATGATGGTCAGACAGTGGAGATTTCCCCGGCGGGTCTTGGTGGTGACGGAGCCGGTGTCCACGATCTGCTGCTGCCAGCTCTCCGGCCCGGTCCCGCTCTTCCGGGAGGAGCCGTCCTCCTCTTCCGGCTTTTCCGGCTGGGCCGGTTTTGTTGCTTCTTTCATAAAAACCCTCGCTTTCCTTCCCATAGTCTTTACGGAAATTAAGGTTCTAGCCGGGTTTTCTTTTGCAAAACGGCGTGCTATAATAGTTCGTACTTTACAAAAAGAATACGGGATCTTCCCGGAGGGGAGCTGAGGGGTTTGAATCAACAGCGTATCGTTGTGAAGGTGGGCACGTCCACCCTCACCCATGACTCCGGCGCGGTGAATCTGAACCGGATGGAAAAGCTGGTGCGCGTGCTGGCGGATCTGAACGGAATGGGGCATCAGGTGATCCTGGTGTCCTCCGGCGCCATCGCCGTGGGCACGGCGCGGCTGGGCCTGCCGGAGCGGCCCAAGGAACTGCGCATGAAGCAGGCGGCGGCCGCGGTGGGTCAGTGCCGCATCATGCACGTTTATGACAAGCTGTTCGCCGAGTACAACCGCACTGTTTCGCAGATCCTGCTGACGGGGGACGACGTGGACGACCCGGAGCGCTCCGCCCACCTTTCCAGCACGTTCGAGGCGCTGCTGGATATGCACGTGATCCCCGTCGTGAACGAGAACGACTCCGTGTCCTCCGCTGAGATCGAGACGGGCAAGCACAAGGTGCTGGGCGACAACGACACGCTCTCGGCCATCGTGGCGCGGCTGTGCCACGCGGATCTGCTGATCCTGATCTCGGACATCGACGGGCTGTACGACGCGGACCCCCACACCCACCCGGAGGCGAAGCTCATCCCCCGGGTGGAGGAGCTGACGCCGGAAATTCTGGAGATGGCCGGCGGAGCCGGGACGTGGCGCGGCACCGGCGGCATGGCCACCAAGCTGTCCGCCGCCCGGGTCGCCATGGACGCCGGGTGCGACATGGTCATCACCAACGGCCAGCGGACGGAGGACATCTATGACATCGTGGAGGGCCGGAGCATCGGCACCCGGTTCCTCGCCAAGCGGACGAAGTGAGGAGACGAGAGGTATGACGGTACTGGAGCAGCAGGGGAAGCGGGCCAAGACCGCGGGGCGGACGCTGGCCATCGCCGGAACGGCGAAGAAGAACGCGGCGCTGGAGGCCATCGCCCGGACGCTGACGGAGCGGCAGGACGAGTGGCTGCGGGCCAACGCGGAGGATGTGGCCGCCGCGAAGGAGGCCGGGATGCGCCCGGCCATGCTGGACCGGCTGACGCTGACGCCGGAGCGCGTCGCCGGGATCGTGGACGGCGTGCGTCAGGTGGCGGCGCTGCCCGATCCCATCGGCACGGTCACGAAAATGGAGACCCGGCCCAACGGGCTTATCATCGGGCGGCGGCGGGTGCCGCTGGGCGTCATCGCCATCATTTTTGAGGCCCGGCCCAACGTCACGGTGGACGCGGCGGCGCTGTGCCTGAAATCCGGAAACGCCTGCATCCTGCGGGGCGGGAAGGAGGCCATCCGGTCCAACCGCGCGGTGGCGGAGCTGATGCGCACGGCGCTGGAGTCGGCGGGCCTGCCCGCGGACTGCGTCTCGCTGGTGCAGGACACCGACCACGCCACCGCCGAGGAGCTGATGCACCTGACGGAGTACGTGGACGTGCTGATCCCCCGGGGCGGCGCGGGACTGATCCGCTCCGTGGCCCGCAACGCCAGCGTCCCGGTGATCCGCACCGGCGAGGGCGTGTGCCATGTGTACATCGACCGGGACGCCGATCTGGACATGGGCGCCAAGATCCTCTACAACGCGAAATGCTCCCGCCCCTCCGTGTGCAACGCGGCGGAGTGCGTGCTGGTGGCGGAGAATGTGGCGGCGGACTTCTTCCAAAAGGCGGTCCCCCTGCTCAAGCAGAAGAATGTGGAGCTGCGCTGCGACCCGGCCTCGCTGGCTCTGATCGGCGGGGACGCCGCGGCGGCGCAGGAGTCCGACTGGGACGCGGAGTATGACGACTATATCCTCGCCGTCCGCGTGGTGCGGGACGCGGAGGAGGCCATCGCCTTCATCAACGAGCACGGCACCGGCCACTCCGAGGCCATCATCACCAATAACTACTTTACCGCCCAGCACTTTCTGGACGCGGTGGACGCGGCGGCGGTGTACGTCAACGCCTCCACCCGCTTTACCGACGGCGGAGAGTTCGGTCTGGGCGCGGAGATCGGTATCTCCACCCAGAAGATGCACGCCCGCGGCCCCATGGGGCTGGAGGAGCTGACGAGCTGTAAATACGTGATCTACGGCGAGGGACAGGTCCGGGAGTGAGCTTCGCTCCGCCGCGCCGTGCGCGCGGCCCCGGCCTTGAAGCAGAAAGGAACGGTCAATATGGCGATCTTTGGATTTATCGGCGTTGGAAATATGGGCGGTGCGCTGGCGCGGGCGGCCTGCCGGAGCGTTCCGGCGGAGCAGGTGGTGCTGGCCAACCGCACGCCGGAAAAGGCGCGGGCGCTGGCCGCGGAGCTGGGCTGCCGCGCGGCGGACAGCCGCGCCGCGGCCGCCGAGGCGGACTTCCTTTTTCTGGGCGTGAAGCCCCAGATGATGGCGGAGCTGTGCGGCCAGCTCGCCCCGGTGCTGGCGGAGCGGAAGGACCGCTTCGTGCTGGTGACCATGGCGGCGGGGCTGACCATCGAGACGATCCAGAAGCTGGCGGGCGGCGAATATCCGGTGATCCGCATCATGCCCAACACGCCCTGCGCCATCGGCGAGGGCATGACGCTCTACACCCCCGGCCCGGGCGTGACGCATGAGGAGGAAGCGGCCTTCCTCGCCGGGATGACCGGCGCGGGGGAGTTTCTCTCCCTGCCGGAGCGGCTGATCGACGCGGGCAGCGCCATCTCCGGCTGCGGCCCGGCGTATGTCTATCTGTTCATTGAGGCGCTGGCGGACGGCGGCGTGACCTGCGGCCTGCCCCGGGCGGACGCCCAGAAGCTGGCGGCGCAGACGCTGGCGGGCGCGGCCCGGCTGGTCCAGCAGAGCGGGCGGCATCCCGGCGAGCTGAAGGACGCGGTCTGCTCCCCCGGCGGGACCACCGTGCAGGGTGTCCGGGCGCTGGAGGAGCGGGGCTTCCGCGCCGCCGCCATGAACGCGGTCATTGCCGCCTATGAAAAAACGCTGGCGCTGAAGGGCTGAGCGCGTCCGCGCCGCCCCGGCGGGCAGTCAACAAAAAATTTCTTGACAAGCTGACAGTCAGCCGGTATAATAGGCTCGTTAAAGCCATGAATATGGCCCTTAAATGCTGCGGTTTTCCCGGCATTCTGGAGGGAGGGAAATATAAATGTCTGAGATCCACATCAAAGAGGGCGAGAACATCGACAGCGCCCTGAAGCGCTTCAAGCGCAGCTGTGCAAAGGCGGGCGTTCTCGCGGAGGTGCGCAAGAGAGAGCACTATGAGAGCCCCAGTGTCAAGCGCCGCAAGAAGTCCGAGGCTGCTCGGAAGAACAAGAACAAGCGCTTCTATTGATCCTGAAAAAACAGCGCCGCATCTGCGGCGCTGTTTTTATTTTGCCGTGCGGCCCATGGCGGACGAGATGTATGCGGTCTGTTGACAGGCTCCGGCCCGTCCGCGGCGGATGGCCGTCCGGCGGGGCGGCAGCTTTGCGGTTTGCCGTCCGATGCGGTCTGACGCCGCGCAATTCGCCGCTGCTGAGCGTGAGCGTCGGCATCCGCCGGCTTGTCCTGCGCGTTTGTGAAAGCGTCCGCAAGCAGGAGAGGAGCGCCGAAAAACATCTCAAAAATTTCCCGTTTTCTTCTTCCAATTTGGGCGGATCGGTGGTATCATGCGGTCAAAAGCGGACAGGATGTCCGGCAGACAAAGATCGGATCGAAGATGGGCTGAGGATATGGAGCGGGAGACCGGAGATCCCGGCAGCGCGCGGTATGTTCTGATGATCGTTCTGCAAAGCGTTTTGTACGGCTTGATGGACGTGCTCTCCAAGCAGGCGTATGCCGTCATGCCGGTCGATTGCTTCCTGCTCCTGCGCTATCTTCTGGCGGCGCTTCTGATGCTCCCGCTCTGGCATCGGCGCATATGGTCCGCGATCAGGCGCGTCCCCGTCGGAAAGTATATCCTGCCCAGCGCCTGCATGGCGCTGGCGTTCCTGTTCAGCAATCTGGCATTGCAGTATACCACGGCCGCCAATATGTCGTTCATCCGCTCGCTGTCCACCGTGATCGTGCCCGCGCTGCTGCTGATCTTTTACCGGCAGAAATACACAAAGGTGGAGCTTTTTCTCCAGCCGTTCATTCTGCTGGGACTGTATCTCCTGTGCGCAAAGGGCGGACTGAGCAGTCTGGGGCTGGGCGAGGCATTTGCGTTCATCGCGGCTGCGCTGGTGGCCGGATCGCTGGTGTTCGGCCGCAGGTCGCTTCAATTCGTTTCCGCCGAGACCCTTTCGTTTGTTCAGATCGTCCTTGCGATTGCGGCCTGCGGGACCATGACGCTGCTCACCGGAACGGTCGGCTGCGCGGCCCGGGCGCTGGACCTGCGCGTGCTGCTGTCGCCGCTTTACGCGGCGGCCGGCTGCACCATCGGCGGGTATATGCTCCAAAATGTGGCGCTGGATCATATCTCGGCGAAGACCGTCGGCGTTGCCCAGAGCCTGTATCCCATTGCGGCGGCGGCGATCGCCTGCGCGGTCCTCGGCGAGACGCTTTCGGCCGCGGGCGCTGTGGGCGCGGCCATCCTGCTGGCCTGCGTTATTCTGGAGAATCTTTTCATAAAGGAATGACCCGCCGCCCAACGCGGCCCGCAAAACCCGAAAAAAAGGCCGCGTTCCGTCGGAACGCGGCCTTTTTTGTGCACTCAGCGGGGCTTGAACAGCCGGTCCAGCAGGTCGCTGACCTCCGGGTACTGGAAAAACGCCGCCTGTGCGCCGAGGGCGCGGCCCGCCCGCAGCTTTTGCAGCAGCGTGTCCGCGTCGTCGAACAGGACGAAGTGGGTCTTTCCCTCGTGGGTATAGGTGAAATACCGGGCGCACAGGTCCGCGGAGAAGAACACGGCGGGCTTTTCCCGCTCCATCAGCGTGGAAAATTCCGATTCCGTCAGCGGACGGCCCTCGCCGGAGGGGCAGGGGAGCGGGAAATCCATCCGCAGCCGCTCCAGATCCAGCGCCAGCCGCCCCGCCCCCCGGGCGGACACCGCCTGCCGCAGCCGCTGGGTCAGGTTGCCGCCGGACAGGGCCGTGCAGACCGGCACTGCGGCGGATTCCGCGGCGGCGGCATACCCTTCCGGAACGCAGAGCGTCAGCCGGTTTTTCCGGGTCAGCGCGTCCAGCGTCCGGGCCAGCGGGAGAAGATCGCCCCGGACCGGCCCGTCCCAGTCCAGCACGATGCCGCCGTACCCCCGGCGGCCGCACTCCCGCAGCGCGGCGGCGGCCAGCTTTCCCGGTTCCTCCACGATGGGAGCCTCCCGCCCGCTCAGACCCAGCAGCCCGCCCCGGGTCTGCGCCAGCAGCGCCTGCCGCAGCAGCGTGGATTCCGGCCCGATGCGGTAGGCCATGTGGACGAAGGAACGGGTGAAGCGGGACGCCTCCTGAAGCTGCCCCGGCGTGACGGCGAGATAGACCTGCAAGCCAAGCCCCCCTTGTATCCAGACTGAAAAATTGGTATACTGATAAAAGGTGTCCGGCGCGCCGGACCGTACCGCACGATATTTATGAGGATGGGAGACCGACTATGCCTTTTTCCCTGATACCGGACCTGCTGTTTGAGGATTACGCCGCGGTGACACCCGCGCTGCTGCGGGAGCTGGGCGTGACGCTGCTTCTGAGCGACCTGGATTTCACGCTGGCAGCGAAGCGCACCCGCCGGCCCGATCAGGCGCTGAAGGACTACATCGCGGCGCTGGAGCGCGCGGGGATCGGCTTTATGATCGTCTCCAACAACCGCTCCGGGCGGCGGGTGACGGACTTCTGCGCAGAGCTGGGCGTGGAGTATCAGGGCCATGCGGGGAAACCCTCGCCCCGGGGCCTTCAAGCCGCCATGGCCCGCGCCGGGGCCGACGCGGCCCACACCGCCATGCTGGGCGACAAGCTGCTGACCGACTGCCTTGCCGCCAAGCGGGCGGGCGTTCTGGCCCTGACGGTGGAGCCGGTGGGCGGCGCGGTCACGCTCTGGCAGCGGGTGCTGCACGCCATGCAGGCCCCGTTCAAGGCGGCCTGCCGCCGCCGGATGGCGAAAAAAGTAAAAAAATGACTTGCTTTTTCCGCAAATTTCATGAAAACCACTTGCATTCATTTTATAGTTGGGGTAAAATACTCTAGGTTGTTTTGATTAAAAAGAAAATGCAGAGAAAATGTCCTCCCAACAGGTCGTTTTCTCGTAGATTTGTAAGGAGGAAAAACTATGCCTACGATTTCTGCCGGCGATTTCCGCAACGGCGTCACCTTTGAGATGGACGGAAAGGTCATGACGGTGGTGGAGTTCCAGCACGTCAAGCCCGGCAAGGGCGCTGCCTTTGTCCGCACCAAGTACAAGAACGTGATGACCGGCGCCATCCGTGAGGAGTCCTTCAACCCCACCGCCAAGTTTGAGCAGGCTGTGGTGGAGCGCAGGGACGCCGAGTACAGCTATCAGGACGGCGACCTGTACTACTTCATGGACCCGGAGACCTTCGACATGACCCCGCTCAACCGCGACGTGCTGGGCGACGCGTTCAAGTTCGTCAAGGAGAACACCGTCTGCAAGCTGGTCAGTTATAAGGGCAGCGTCTTTTCCGTGGAGGTCCCCAACTTCATGGATCTGGAGGTCACCGAGACGGAGCCTGGCCTGAAGGGCGACACCGCCACCAACGTTATGAAGCCCGCCACGCTGGAGACCGGCGCGGAGGTCAAGGTGCCGCTGTTCATCAATGCTGGCGATAAGATCACCATCGACACTCGGACCGGCGAGTATCTTTCCCGCTGCAAGGACTAAGCAAATCGGAAGGGGGGACGCCGTCCCCCCTTTTGAATACCTCCGGAAAAGAGGAGATCTCTCTTTTCCGGCGTATATGAAAGTAGAAGCTGACAACATGACGATGAAAGGAGCGCAAGCTATGGAAATCACCGAGAAGGTCGCTTACCTCAAGGGCCTGACCGAGGGTCTGGCGCTGGACACCGAGACGAAGGAGGGCAAGATCATCTCCGCGATGATCGACATTCTGGACGATATGGCTCTGGAGCTGCAGGACCATCAGGATCAGCTCACCGAGCTTTCCGACGGGCTGGACGCCGTCAGCGACGATCTGGAGGACGTGGAGGACATCGTTTACGATGTGGACGAAGCGGACTATGACGACGAGGACGAGGATGAGGAGGACGACGACAGCGAGGACTGCTACGCCACCACCTGCCCCACCTGCGAGGAGACGATCTACTTTGACGAGTCCATTCTGGAGGACGGCGAAGTGATCTGCCCCAACTGCGGCGAGAAGCTGGAGTTCGACCTGTCCGACGTTGAGGAAGACAACGGCGGCGAGGACGACGGCGAATAAACTGTACAGGAAAAAGCGGACGGCCGACAGGCCGTCCGCTTTTTTGGCCGCTGGAGCGGCGCGGGAGAACGAAACAGGGAAAGCTGCGGCCCGCCCGTTTCTGCCGTCGCCGGCTGGGGCAGAACGGGAGAGATAGGAAGCGCGCGGAAGCGGCGCGGGAGGAACGAGCCGGGGTGGGACAAAACTCTGCCCACCGGCGTCCTGCTTGCTGGAGGGGCGCGGAAGATTCGCTTGCCCGTGCCGACCCGCCGAAACAGTGCGGGGAAGAGGACGGCTCAAAAACGGGGCCGCCGAGCTTCTTCTTTATTGAAGCCAAAGGGAACCGACGCCGCTGTCCGCCGGGACAGTGCGGGGGAATGGAGCAGGAGAGATCGGATCACCCCTCCGCTGATTTTGTCTGCGACGGAGCGCCGCACATCACTTTTTCAGATGCGCGTTTTCATACGCAGCCTGCGCCGCAAAATATGTACGCAGACAGAGCTGCCGCACCCGGCGCGGGCGGTTCGGGACCTGAAAGAGATCTTCAGAACGTAAAAAGGCAAAGAAAAATCCCCAGAACCAGACGGTTCCGGGGATTTTGGCAGCGGGTGAAGGATTCGAACCCTCACAGACGGAGTCAGAGTCCGGCGTGCTACCATTACACAAACCCGCTATTTCTCTGCGCGGCACCTTGCGCAACGAACAGATATTATTATACAAAAAGCGGGCGATTTGTCAACCCCTTTTTCCAAAAAAATCGGAAAATCTGAAAAAACCTTCCGCCGCGGCCGCGAAACCCCTGCGGCGCGGGGCGGAGAGGGCTTGCAAAGGCGGCTGGCGCGTGCTATAATGCGTCGGAGGTTAGAGAAAGCTAACCACGTAAGGCGCGGTGCGCTGACGAAGCAAAGGAGCGAAAGCCATATGAAAAAGATCATTTTGGAAGTGGACGGCATGATGTGCGGAATGTGCGAGAGCCACGTGAACGAGGCCGTCCGCAAGGCGTTTGCGGTGAAAAAGGTGACCTCCTCCCACACCAAGGGGGAGACGGTGATCGTGACGGAGGAGGACATCCCGGAGGACGCCCTGCGCCGCGCGGTGGACGCCACCGGCTACACGGTCCGTTCCGTGCGGACGGAGCCGTACAAAAAGGGCCTGTTCGGCGGTTTGTTTTCCTGAAATACGGGAAAACTGCCGCGGAAGGGAGGCGCTGAGATGCTGACCGTTTTTTACGGGCTTCTGATCCCCTTTGCGGGGACCTCGCTGGGGGCCGCCTGCGTGTTTTTCATGCGGGGCGCATTGCGGGACGGCGTGCAGCGGAGCCTGACCGGCTTTGCCGCCGGGGTGATGGTGGCGGCGTCCGTCTGGAGCCTGCTGCTGCCCGCGATGGATCAGGCGGCGGAGCAGGGGGAGCCGGCGTTCCTGCCCGCCGCGGCGGGCTTCTGGCTGGGGATCTTCTTCCTGCTGGCGCTGGATCATCTGGTGCCCCATCTGCACCAGAAGAGCGAGCGGGCGGAGGGACCGGCCAGCCGCCTGCGCCGGACCACCATGCTGGCGCTGGCCGTCACGCTGCACAACATTCCGGAGGGGATGGCGGTGGGCGCGGCCTACGCCGGGATGCTGGCGGGCGGCGCGCACATCTCTGCGGCGGGCGCGCTGGCCCTGTCCGTGGGCATCGCCATTCAGAATTTCCCGGAGGGGGCCATCGTTTCCATGCCCCTGCGGGCAGAGGGAATGAGCAGGCCGTCCGCCTTTCTCGGCGGCGTGCTCTCCGGGGCGGTGGAGCCGGTGGGCGCGGCGGTCACGGTGCTGGCGGCGTCGCGGATCGTCCCGTCGCTGCCGTATCTTCTCAGCTTTGCCGCCGGAGCCATGATCTACGTGGTGGTGGAGGAGCTGATCCCGGAGGCGTCTCAGGGCGAGCATTCCCACGCGGGCGTGCTGTCCTTTGCGGCGGGGTTCACCGCCATGATGTGTCTGGATACCGCGCTGGGCTGAACCGCGCCGGGGGACTGAGGTCCTCCGGCGCTTTCCACCTGCCGTTTTATGGGAGTTTTACTTGACCGGACGGACGCGCAGGGGGTATAATACCGCCAAGGGCGGCTGCGCCGCCCTGCGCCCGCTTGAGCGCCTGCGCGCTCCGAAGCGCGGCGCTTTGCAAATCCGGCGGAAATAAGGAGACCGTTTATGACCGTTCACAAGCCCACGGCGCCGTTTTACGCGGTGGCCGCCGCCGCCCTCGGGTACGCGGCGCTGTTCCCGCTGTACCGGCCCGTTCATTTCGCTCTGCTGGCGGCGATCTCGCTGGCGGTGTTTTTCGGCGTGACGCTGCTGTGCCGCGGAGCTGCGCCGAAGACCGCGCCCGCAGAGAAAAAGCCCGTCCAGCCCAAGGAATCCTCCACCGGGAATGCCGAGCTGGACAAAATGCTCAAGGACGGCGCGCTGGCCATTCAGGAGATGAAGCGGCTGGACGCCGGCATCGCCGATCCGGGTATCTCCGCCGACATCGTGCGGCTGGAGCAGGTGTCCCAGCAGATCTTCGATCTCGTGCGGAACGACCCGTCCAAGCTGCCCCAGATCCGCAAGTTCATGGACTATTACCTGCCCACCACGCTCAAGCTGCTCAACGCCTATGACCGGGCGGCGGCCACCGGCGTGAAGGGGGAGAATATCGACTCCCTGCTGGCCAAGGTGGAGGGCATGATGCGCACCGTGGTGGCGGCCTTTGAAAAGCAGCTGGACAGCCTGTTCGGCAGCGAGAATCTGGACATTTCCACGGACATCACCGTGCTGGAGACCATGATGGCCCGGGAGGGCCTTGTGGGCGATCAGCTTCACGCCCAGGGAAGGACCGAGCCGCCGGACGACGGCATCAAGCTGGAGCTTTGAAACGGAACGAACGATAAATGGAGGAGAACAATATGGCTGACAATCAGATCCCCGAGCTGACTCTGGACCCCACGCCCACGGCGGCCGCCGCTGCGGTCCCGGAGCTGACGCTGGATAACCCGATCCCCACCCCCGCCGTCCCCGCGCCGGAGGAACCCAAGCCGGAGGTCATCCCCGTGAAGATGGACGAGGACCTTCTCAACGATCAGGAAAAGCAGGCCGTGGCCGAGTTTTCCAAGAAGATCGACATCTCCGATTCCAACATGATCCTGCAGTACGGCGCGGCGGCGCAGAAGAACGTGGCGGGCTTTTCCGAGAGCGCGCTGCGCTCCGTCAAGACCAAGGATCTGGGCGACGTGGGCAAGTCCCTGTCCGAGCTGGTGGTGGAGCTGAAGGGCTTCGGCGAGGACGAGGAGAAGAAGGGCCTGTTCGGCATGTTCAAAAAGGCCGGGAACAAGGTCGAGACCATGAAGGCCCAGTATTCCAAGGTGGAGACCAATGTGGACCGCATCGCCCGCGAGTTGGAGCAGCATCAGATCACGCTGATGAAGGACGTGGCGATGTTCGACCAGATGTATGAGCTGAACCTGAAGTATTACAAGGAGCTGACCATGTACATTCTGGCCGGCAAGCGCAAGCTCAACGAGTACCGCGCCGGCGAGCTGGAGGAGCTGCGCAAAAAGGCGGAGGCCAGCGGCACGCAGGAGGATGCCCAGAACTACAACGACAAGGTCCAGATGTGCGAGCGGTTTGAAAAGAAGATCCACGATCTGGAGCTGACCCGCATGATCTCCGTTCAGATGGGGCCGCAGACCCGGATGCTCCAGAACAACGACACGCTGATGGTGGAGAAGATCCAGTCCTCTCTGGTCAATACCATCCCCCTGTGGAAGAGCCAGATGGTGCTGGCGCTGGGGCTGGAGCACAGCCGTCAGGCCACCGCGGCGCAGACTGCCGTGACCAACATGACCAACGAGCTGCTCAAGAAGAACGCCGATATGCTGAAGATGGGCACCATCGCCGCCGCCAAGGAGGCGGAGCGCTCCGTGGTGGACATCGAGACGCTGGAGCATACCAATCAGCAGCTCATCTCCACGCTGGACGAGGTCATGAACATCCAGCGGGACGGCGCGGCGAAGCGCCGGGCCGCGGAGGTGGAGCTGGGCCGCATCGAGGGCGAGCTGAAGCAGAAGCTCATGGAGCTTCACAACTGACCGCCGCCCGTCCGTGCGCGGGCGGGACCGGCAGACCGGCGGGAGCCGAAAGAACGAGGTAAACAATGAAATTTTTCCAGAAACGCGGTGTGGCGGCGGCGGTGATGGTGCTGGCGCTGATGCTGGCGGTGGCCATCGGGCAGGTGAAAAAGCCGGTGGGGAACACGCCGGAGCCGTCCACCAGCGTGGTGGGCAGCTACACGTACGTGCTGGGCGACCGGCAGGACGTGCTCTCCGACGCGACACGCGCCCACATCGACGCGATCAACGCCAGCCTGTTCGCCCAGACCGGGGCGCAGATCGCCGTGGAGGTGATCTCCTCCACCGGAACGGATGACATCGGCGGCTACACGGAGCGGGAATTCAACCGGCTGGGCGTGGGCAGCGCGGAGCGCAACAACGGCATTTTGCTGCTGCTGGCGCTGGACAACTACTATAACGGCGCCCCCGGCGGCGATTATTACATCGGCTGGGGCAGCGGCTTTTCCAGCGGCGAGGGCAGCTCCATCAACAGCATCATGAATCAGTATATGGAGTCCGCCTTCGTGGCCGGGGACTACGACGGCGCCGTTTCCGGCACGTTCGACGCGCTGACGGAGTATCTGGCCAAGGGATACGGCGTGACGGTGCGGGAGAACTATATCCCCGCCGTGCGGGATACCTACGCGTCCCTGAACGGGCAGTACCGCTCGGAGTCCACCGGGTATTTCGAGACGCCGGTGGGCGACATCCTCAGCGGCGTGGTCGTCATGCTGCTGGTGCTGCTGGTGATCTGGGTGCTGCTGGACCGGGTGCGCTACAACCGCTACCGGCGGCGCTATCTGCGCCCCGGCATGGGTATTCCCACGGTGACATATTACCCCGTATTTTGGGGACGGCCCCGTCCCCCGCGTCCGCCCAGACCTCCCAGACCGCCTCGTCCCCCGCGCCCGCCCCAGCCTCCCCGCCCTCCGCAGCCGCCCAGACCCAGTGGGGGCGGCAGCTTTGGCGGCGGACACGGCGGCTCTTTCGGCGGCGGTTCCTTCGGCGGCGGGGGAGGACGCGGCGGCTTTGGCGGCGGTTCCTTCCGCGGCGGAAGCGGCCGGGGCAGCTTTGGCGGCGGTTCCTTCGGCGGCGGGGGAGGACGCGGTAGCTTCGGCGGCGGCTCCTTCCGTGGCGGAGGCGGCAGCTTTGGCGGCGGCGGAGGCCGTCACTGAGCCGGAGCACGGCGTTCTGCGGCAAAATTCAAAAAGGCCGAAAGACGCGGAGACAAATTTTGTCTCCGCGTTTTTGCGCGTATTTTCCGGAAAATTACGCAGACTGTCCCTTGATGAACGGGAGAGGAAGTGGAGCATGAGGGCGGGAAAACAGGCGCTGGCGGCCTTCGCGGTGTTCGTGCTGCTGCTCTGCTGCCGGACGGACGCGCCCGGCCCGGTGCTTCCGGCATCTCCCGCGGCGGGACAGGCGGAGATCCCGGCGGCGAAGTATGTGGCGCTGACCTTTGACGACGGCCCCCGGGCCGGGACCACGGACCGCCTGCTGGACGGTCTGCGGGAGCGGGGAGCCAGCGCCACTTTTTTCCTCATCGGCGAACAGATCGCCGGAAACGAGGATCTGCTCCGCCGGATGCGGGACGAGGGCCATCAGGTGGGCAACCACACCTGGGACCACGTGATGCTCTGCGGCGTCTCCACGGAGGAGGTCCAGCGGGAGATCGGCCGGACGGACGCGGCCATCCGCTCCGTGCTGGGGGAGGGGAGCTACTGGGTCCGCCCGCCTTACGGCCTTTTGAACGAGGACCAGAAAAGCGGGTTTCAGACGCCGCTGATCCACTGGAGCGTGGACCCGGAGGACTGGAAGCTGCGCAACGCCCAAAAGGTGACCGCGCTGGTGCTGCGGCAGACGAAGTCGGGGGACATTATCCTGCTCCACGATTTTTACGACCCCTCGGTGGATGCGGCGCTGGCCATCGTGGACGCGTTGGAGGAGCGGGGCTATCTCTTCGTCACGGTGGAGGAGCTGTTGGCGCTCTATGGCGAGGAGCCGCAGACGGGGCGGTTTTACACCGATGCCCGGACCGGCCCCCGCTGAACGTATGTTTCACACGCATGAGGCCACTGGTTCGAGTCCAGTAGTCTCCACCAAAAATCACCGGAATCGCCTGATTCCGGTGATTTTCTTTCGTAATTCGCAACTTTTTTGGACGCTTAATTTTTGGCGTTTCTTCAAGACTCACACGCTGACCCACACGGGGAAAGGTGCGGAAAGTACCGGACAGGGCCA
>CAKTMK010000047.1 GCA_934574045.1 uncultured Oscillibacter sp.
TGGAGCTGGTGGACGGATTCGAACCCCCGACCTGCTGATTACAAATCAGCTGCTCTACCAGCTGAGCTACACCAGCGCATCCAACAGCAAGGATTATATTAGCAGATGAAGGGGGATTTGTCAACCTTGTTTTCGGTGGGAGCGTGATTTTTTTGAAAAAATTTTTACAGCCGGAAAAATCGGTGCTGCGCTGCGGCGAATGCGGCGGGGAGATCTGCCGCGGCGAGAGCTATTGGCAGGTGAACGGAGCCGCGGTATGCGCGGCGTGTCTGCCGGAGTTCGCCCGGGCGGAGCTGGAGCCGTTTCGCCGCGTGCGGGGAGAGGAGACGGCGTTCTGATGACGATGCGGGAGCTTTCCGAGAGGTATTATGCCAGCGCCGAGGCGCTGAACGGGCGGATGGTGCAGCTGCGCGCCCAGCTCCGCCGGGAGACGGACCCGGCGGCTTCCAGCCGCCTGCGCAGCCGGCTGGCGGAGCTGGACCCGCTGCTGCGGGAGATGCGGGCGCTGTATCTGGTGACGGCCCGGTATTACGACAGGGGGTATCACAAAAATGGATCGTACTGTTTCTGACCCCTATCTCCGCACCGGCGAATGGATGGGCGATCTGACGGCGTGGGCGCGGGAAAACGGCCCGGACAACAGCGAGCGTCTGGCGCGGCTGCGCCGCCAGCTCCGGGCGGCCAGAGAGCGGGAGCTGACGCCCCGGCAGCGGCTGTATCTGGAGCAGTATTTCGAGGGCGGGCTGACCGTCAAGGAGATCGCGCAGGCCGCGGGTGTGAATCCCTCCACGGTGTCCCGCACCCTGCGCCGGGCCAAGACGCGGCTGCGCCGCGCATTGCAGTACGCCCTGTGAGCGCCGTCGGATTTTGTCCTTGTGCTTTTTCCCTCCGGCACGTATAATAGAGGTACATCGACATATGTTAACCGCTGGATGCCCTGTGGACCAGAAAGAACCGTGAGGAGGCGCTTTTATGATCTACACCGCGCTGCATAACCGCTGGCTGCGGCTGCTGGCCGCAGTATTCGGCGAGCTGTTATCGGCTCTGGCGCTGAATGTGTTCATCGTGCCGCTGGGACTGTATACCGGCGGCGTGATGGGCGTGTGCCAGCTCATGCGCACGCTGATGAGCGAGTATCTGGGGCTGGACCTCGGACCGTACGATCTGGCGGGCATTTTATACTTTGCCGCCAACGTCCCCATCCTCCTGTACGCGTGGCGGACGCTGGGGCGGGGACTGGTGGTGCGGACGCTGATCTGCACGCTGTCGTACTCCCTGTTTTACTCCGCGATCCCGGTCCCCTCCGCGCCGGTGATCGACGATCTGCTCACCGCCTGCGTCATCGGCGGCATCCTGACGGGCGTGGCCGGAGGGATCATTTTGACCTGCGGCTGCTCCAGCGGCGGACTGGATGCGGTGGGCCTTTGCCTTTCCGAGCGGGGGAGCAGCCTGACGGTGGGGCGGTTCAGCCTGGGCTTCAACGCCGTGCTGTACACGGCCTGCCTGCTGCTGTTCAGCGCGGAGACGGCCATTTATTCCGTCATTTACAACTATTTCACGGCCATGGTCATGGACCGGCTGCACCAGCAGAACGTGTCCATGCAGGCCATGATCTTCACCAAGGGGGACGAAAAGCGGCTGGCCCGATTCATCATCGAGTCCTTCGGCCGCAGCGTCACCTTCTGGGAGGGCACCGGGGCCTATACCGGCGAGCCGGTCCACGTGCTGTATGTGTGCCTTTCCAAATACGAGATCGAGGAGCTGCGCCGCGCGGTCCACTCCATGGACCCGCACGCGTTCTTTGTATTCCAGTCCGGCATTCAGGTGGATGGGAATTTCCGCCGGAATCTGGGCAACTAGAGGAGCGGATCAGGAGATGGAGCGTTTAACGGCGGTGCTGGCGGGAACGCCGGTGGATACCAGCATGGGTCTGGAGCTTATGAAGCGGGCGGGCCTGCCCGCGGCGGGCTTTCCCGTGGCGGAGGACCCGCGGGCGCAGACGGCATTTCAGCTTCTGCCTCCGGCGGACAAGCAGGCGCAGACGGAGCTGGTGCTGCGTCTGGCCATGAAGGGGGGCTGCGCCCGGGCGCTGGTGTACTGCAACTCCATGTCCGCCGCGGTGGACTTCCCGGCCCTGTCCCGGCAGCTGGGGCTGCCCATCGTGACGCCGATGGACGTGTACCGCGAGGCCGCCGGAGCGTACCGCCGGGCGGCGGTGATCGCCGCCAACGCGCAGGGTCTGGCAGGGATCGAGCGGGCGCTGCTGGGGGAGAATCCGAAGCTGGACCTGTACGGGGCCTGCCTGCTGCCGGCGGTTTTGTCGGTGGAGGCGAAGGAGCCGCCGGAGGAGCTGGTGGAGCGCCACCATCTGGCGGAGCTGGCCGCATGGTTCCAGAGCTGCGGCGCGCAGACGCTGATCCTGGGCTGTACCCACTTCCCCTATTTCAAGGCCGCGCTGGCCGCGCGGACAAGCCTGCCGCTGCTGGACCCGGACGAGGAGCTGGTGCGGCTGGTAAAGGAGCTTTGAGCGAAACGGACGCGCCGGGCAAAAGCGGCGCGTTCCGCAGTTTACAGAAACGGAGAGAGCTATGAGATTACAGGGTGCGATTTTTGACATGGACGGCACGCTGCTGGATTCTATGCCCGCGTGGCGGTCGCTGGGGGCCAGCTTCCTGCGCCGGATGGGCAGGGAGCCGGACGCGGAGCTGGACCACCAGCTGCGGACCATGAGTCTGCGGGGCGGCGCGGCGTACTGCGCGGAGCATTACGGGCTGGACATGGAGCCGGAGGAGGTCATCCGCCGGATGCGGGCGGAGATCGAGGACTTTTACCGCACCCGCGTCACGGCCAAGCCGGGCGTGGAGCGGATGCTGTCCCTATTGAAGATGGAGGGCGTCTGGATGTACGTGGCCACCGCCACGGAGCATCCGCTGGCCGAGATCGCGCTGGAGCGGGCCGGACTGACCGGGTACTTCCGGGGCATCGTCACCTGCGGCGACGCGGGCCGGGACAAGAGCGACCCGGCGGTGTACGAGATGGCGCTGCGCCGTCTGCGCTGCCGCAAGGAGGACGCGGTGGTGTTTGAGGACGCGCTGTTCGCCCTGCGCACGGCCAAGGCCGGCGGCTTCCGCACGGCGGCGGTGTACGACGAGTCCGAGGCGGAGCAGGAGGCCATGCGGGCCGAGGCGGACTATTACATCCGTTCCTTCGAGGACTGGACGGCGCTGGAGCAGGCGTGAGCGCGTCCTTCCAGAGGATAAAAAGGGGCCGCCGGCGAACGTAAGCGCCAGCGGCCCAAAGGGTGGGATATTGGAAAGCTTCCTACATCATCGTACCGCATCCGGCGGCAAAACGCAAGGGGTGCCTTTTGTCGAAAACGAACTGCTTTTGCACGATCCCGCCGCGGAGGGCGGCTCTGCGGCCTGCGAGGTCTGATTGACGGCTTCACCGCCCGGAAAAGGGCACGCGGCCGTTCCTCACGCGCGGTTGTGACAGTCCTGCCATGGCAGACGGAAAAGCGGCCCCGGCGGCGCGGGAAGACGCTCCGCGCCATGGCTGCCGGCGGACGCGGCGGGGAGCGCTTTCATTTCCACGCCGCCTCTCCGAAAGGCTGCGCTGAAAGCGCCTGCCGTTCCATTGCCTGCGGGGAAGCTCCTTTCCCTGCCACGCCGCCCGCAGACGGGCGGCTTTTCGCTTTTACGGGGGCGCCTTGCTGCGGCAGGGATAGCCGCGGCTGTCTTTCTCCCGCCGGAAGCGGGCGCTTTTGCGGGGGAACCGGCAGGCCGATTTCCAGCAGAGCGAAAGATCTCCGCCTGTTTATCTCCGCTGCTGCGCGCAGGCCGGAACTCTTCAAGACCGGAAAACAAACCCGGGCGCGGCCTGCAGGCCGCGCCCGGGTTTTGATTGATGTATCCGCGGACGCCGGATGGTCCGGTCCGCCGGACGGTGCGCCGTGGGACTGCGGCGGGCCGCCGTTATCTTCTTCTGCGTCCGCCGCCGCGCTTGCCGTCCACGCTGCGGTTCAGGTCCGCCATCTTTCCCTCAGAGGCGGAGAGGAACTTTTTGAGCTTGTCCTCAAATTCCATGTCGCCGGAGGGCGGCAGGGGCTGGGGCCGTCCGGCCGCGGGCCGGGGGCCTCCCGCAGGATGCGCCGCGGGGCGCGGGGCGCCGCCGGGGCGGGGCGCGCCGGAGTGAAAGCCGCCTGCGCCGCCGCGGGGTCCGCCGGCGGGCCGGGGGGCAAAGGGACGGCTTTCCTCCCGCGGCAGGGCTTTCTTGATGGAGAGGTTGATCTTTCCGTTCTCCGAGGCAAGGACCCGGACCTTGACCGTCTGCCCCTCCTGCAGATAGTCGTGAACGTCGTTGACATAGCTGTTTGCGATCTCCGAGATATGTACGAGGCCGGAGCGGCCTCCCTCCAGAGCAACGAACGCGCCAAACTTCATAATGGCGGTCACCTTGCCCTCCATGATGCTCCCGACCTCAGGCTCTACTCCCATACTGTGTCCTGTTTCTCCCTTCTCAGGTTTCTTTTGCCCGCCGGTCTGCCCGGCGGGATATTCCAAAAGAGCGGCGCGGGGATCCCGATCCCATGCCGTTCAGTTGCTCACGTCGTAAAACACACGGTCGCCCGGAGCCACCAGTCCCAGCTCATCCCGGGCGATCTCCTCCATCTGAGACTGGGTGCCGCCGCCGTCGATGGCCTCCTGCAGCTTGTTGTTGCTCTGCTGCTGGCTGCGCACCTGCGCGGTGAGCTGGGTCTTCTGCGCCTCGGCGGCCTCCACCTGCGCGCGCAGATGATGGAGCTGCCACCCCAGCGCACCGATCAGCACCAGAAGGAGCAGCTTTCCGAAAAAGCCGAGACGCAGCTTCTGCACGTTTGCCTTCTGCCTGCCCGCCAAGTCTGCTCCCTCCTCCGTCAAAGCGGCGCCGCCGCGCGATTTTCTTTATTGTAAAGCATTTTTTCGCAAAAAGGAAGTTATTTTTGAGACATTTCCCATTTTTTTTGCTGAAATTTTTCGCCCAAATGCAAGGCGTTTCCAGCAAATGAAGCAAAAAGGCCAGCGTGTCGGCCCAGAAGTCCCAGATCGGGCGCAGCAGCGCGGAAAACAGGCAGAAAAACAGCGCCATGCCCCCGCCCGCGCCCAGCAGCACGTAAATGCGGAGCTGCCCCTGAGACTGTCTCAGGCAGAACAGGAACAACGCCCCGGCGGCGGCGAGGCAGTAGCCCCCGTCCAGTGCCCACGCAAGACGCGGCAGGCGCATCCGGAAGGGACGCAGCAGGTCGTGGACCAGACCGGCGGACAGCCCCAGCAGGATGGCCTGAAGGAATACGGCCAGCTGCTGGCCGACAAAGTTCCGCATATCATCCCAGCAGACGGCGCAGCAGCCCGCCGCGGGCCGCCGCCGGTTCCTCATAGGAGAGGGAGTCGATCCTCCCGTCCACCTTCAGCTCGCCGCCGTCCAGCGAGAGCTGGCCGATGTGCAGCTCCTCGCCGGTGACGATCAGCGTCCCGGCGGAGGTGGACATGACGATCCCCGTCTCGTCGAACCGCTCCACGTCCTCCACTCCGGAGACGAGCAGGTGGCCGCGTCCGTCCAGCTCGACGCGGTGGGGCTGCTGCATTGCGCTTGTAAAATCGTTCATCTTCCGTCCCTCCCAGGCGCGCGCCGGTCCCTCCGGCGGTCACACCATTGTATGGGACGGCGGCGGGGATTATTCCCCGCCGGATACCTCGCGGTAAAGTCCGGCGGCGTCGGCCTGACGGACGTTCTCCGCCACGGACAGGACCTCTACCGTCACGGTCCGTGCGCCGAAGCGCAGGGACAGCCGGTCGCCGACCTTCACCTCATAGCTGGCCCGGGCGGGCTTGCCGTTCACGCTGACCAAGCCGTTGTCGCAGGCCTCGTTGGCCACGGTGCGCCGCTTGATGAGCCGCGCGGTCTTGAGATATTTGTCCAGCCGCATGGGATCAGTCTCCTTTCGTAATGCCCGCCCCAGCCGGGGCGGGCGTGCTGTTTTCCGCCCAGAGAGCGGACGCCCGGTTTGGAAAAGGCGCGGGGGGACGGCTGTCCCCCCGCGCGGAGCATTTTGTATGATGGATTACTTCGCCACGGCGTCCTTGAGCGCCTTGCCGGCCTTGAAGGCGGGGATCTTGGAGGCGGGGATCTTGATCTCCTCCTTGGTCTTGGGGTTGCGGCCAATGCGCTCAGCGCGCTTCTTCACCTCGAAAGAGCCGAAGCCGACCAGCTGAACCTTGTCGCCCTGCTGCATGGCGGCGGTGATGGCGTCCAGAGTGGCAGTGATGACGGCCTCAGTCTCCTTCTTGGAAACTTCCGTCTTAGCGGCGACGGCATTGATCAGATCAGCTTTGTTCATTTGTATTTCCTCCTATAAAATCCACAGTCTTTGAAATATCTCTTAAAGCGATGTTCGCTATTAAGATCCAGCTTGCTTGGCCTGCTTCCACAGCGCCAGCTTGTCCTGCGCGGACAGCTCGTCCAGCGGCGCGGCGGCGTGCTCCTCCACATAACGGAAGCGGCGCGCGAACTTTTCGCAGCCGGCGTGCAGCGCCTCCTCCGGGTCCACGCCGAAGCGCTGGGCGGTTTTGGCGGCGATGAACAGCACGTCGCCGACCTCCTCCTTCACGCCGTGGGGTGCGTCGATGGGGAGGGAGGGGTCCTGCGCCGCGCGGCGCAGCTCGCCGGCCTCCTCGTCCAGCTTGTCCAGAACGGCGGAGCCGTCCGGCCAGTCGAACCCGGCCTTGGCGGCCTTGCTCTGCATTTTCTCGGCCCGCCAGAGGGCGGGGAGCGTCTTTGCCACCGCGTCCACCGCGTCGGCGGCGGAGCGCTGGCCTTTTTCCCGGCGCTTGAGCGCCTCCCACCGGTCCAGCTCCTCGGCGGTGCTGCTCACCTCCGCCGAGCCGAACACGTGGGGATGACGGTAGACCAGCTTTTTGCAGATGCCGTCCACCACGTCATCCATGGTGAAGCCGCCCTGCTCCTTTTCCAGCTGGGCGTGGAACACCACCTGCAAAAGCGCGTCGCCCAGCTCCTCGCACAGCGCGGCCCGGTCGCCCCGGTCGATGGCCTCCACCACCTCGCAGCTCTCCTCCAGAAAGTTGCGGCGCAGGGACTCGTGGGTCTGCTCCCGGTCCCACGGGCAGCCGCCCGGGGCGCGCAACAGCTCCATGATGCGCAGGAGGTCCTCGTAGCCGTAATGCGGCTTACTTTGAAAATCTACCATATATTCACTGCCTTTGCAAGTTAAAATCGCAGAAAATCCTTGATTTTTCAGGACTTTTCATTTCAGATGCAAAATTTTTGCCAATTTTGCGCCGTGAGGGACGGATTCCAGATCCTCCGCCCGCAGGATGCGCAGCGCCAGCACCAGCACGCCGTAGATCACCACGGCGCAGACGATGGCTCCCATCGTGGCGGCGGCGTTGTTCAGATAGGCGGAGCCGAGACCGGACAGCGCCCGGGAGAAGATGCCGTAAAACGCCCACGCGGAGACGCCCATCAGCAGCGAGGCGATCACGGGCTTTGCAAAGATCTGGAGATACCGGGGCTTTTCCGGCGAGTATTTCCAGACGAAGGACAGGTTCAGCCCTGCGATGACCAAATAGCAGCACAGCGTGGAGATGGGCGCGCCCATGATGTTGATCTCAGGATTGCCCACAAGGAAGTAATTCATGACGATCTTCGTCACGCCGCCGGCGATCATGGTCCAGATGGGCAGCTTTTCCCTGCCGTAGGACTGGAGGATGGCGTTGGTCAGGTTCATCAGGCAGATGAAGATGCACGCCACGCCCTGCACCCGCAGCAGCGGCGCGCAGGCCAGCGCGTCCTGGGGCTGGGCGGGATAGAGCAGCAGCAGGATCGGCTCGGAGAGCACGCTCAGCCCGATCCCGGCGGGGATGGCCAGCAGCGCGATCAGCCGCAGGGCGGAGGACACCACCCGGTTGGCCCGGGCGTGCTCCTGCCGGGCCAGAGCCGCCGCCACGAAGGGGATCAGGCTCATGGTCACGGGAAAGACAAAGGAGGGCGGCAGGTTCACAAGGTCGGTGCCGAGGCCGTACTGTCCGTACAGCACGGCGGGGGAGCTGGGGAGCTGGGCGGAGATGGAGTCCAGCCGGCTCAGGACGATCTGGGTGTCCAGCAGGGTGATGATGCTCATGGCGGAGTTGCTCAGGGTGATGGGCACGCCGATGGACAGCACCTGCCGCATCAGCGTCCCCGCCGGGGGCGGCACGTCGTCCGACGGCGTGGTGTCCCGGTTGCGGAAGAGGTACAGCCCCATGAAGCACAGGGCGATGACCTCGCTGACCGTGACGCCGAGGATGGCGGCGGCCGCGCCATAGTCCACGCCCAGATGGAGCGAGCGCACCACGTACCACGCCGCAGGCAGGCCGATGCCCAGCTTGAAAAGGACCTCCAGCACCTGCGACACGGCGGTGGGCTTCATGTTCCCCTGTCCCTGCGTATAGCCCCGCATGCAGGCCAGCAGGCACATGCAGAACACCGCCGGGGACAGCACGAGGATGGAGGGCGCGGCGTTGGGCTGGTGCATCAGCTGCGCCAGCTGGGAGGAGCCGAACATCATCAGCGCCGAGAGCACCACGCCCAGCCCGAAGAACAGCCAGATGGCGGTGCGCAGCAGCTTGCGCCGCTCGTTCAGATGGCCCAGCGCCTGCGCCTGACTGGTCAGCCGGGAGATGGCCAGCGGCAGTCCGGCGGTGGAGATGGTCAAAAGCACGTTGTATACGTTGTACGCGATGTTGAAATAGGTCTTGCCCTCGGCGCTGAGGATGTTGTTTACCGGGAGCCGGTAGACCGCGCCGATGAGCTTTACCACCGCCACGGCGCCGGCCAGCGTGGCCGCGCCGCCCAGAAAGGACTGCTTTTTCCCTTGATTTGCCATGAAGCTACCTCGATTTTTCAGTGTCAAATTGCTTTTGTCAAAGGATATGGCGCGCCGCGCCGGGTCATGCGTCAAAGCCGGGTGCCGCAGTTGCGGCAGAACGCGTCGCCGCTGCGGGCGTCCGCGCCGCACAGGGGGCAGACCCGGGCGTTCTGGCGCAGGCGGGCGATCTCCGCGTTCACGCGGGAGAGCTCCTGCTCCACGCCGTCGATCTCCCGCAGCTTCGCCAGCAGCGTGTCCGAGTCGGCCACGGTGCCGGTGTGGGTGCCGTACACCATCGCGCCCACCTCCTGCAAAAGTACGCTGCGCTGGGCCTTCAGGTCCGCGGCGCGCACGTTGAGCTTGCTGACGGAGAGCAGGGCCGAGGCCCGCTGCCCCGCGGCGCTGAACAGGTCGCCGGCGGCGGTGCCCACCTCCACGGCGGTCTTCTGCACGGTGTCAAGGATCTCCTGCAGCTTTTCGTCCATCGGCGGTCCCTCCTTAATACGTATAGGTGCTTCCGCCCACAAATTCGCGGGCCAGAGAGTCGGGCGCGAGGTACGTGTCGTCCATGCCCTCGATCTTCTCATAGGCCTCCAGGATCTGATCCGCCACGGGATACTTGCCCCGGGGCAGCTCCTCCAGCAGGGGGACCACATAGGGCTTGAGGACGGAGAACTCGCAGGCGAGGGAGGAGTCGAACATCAGGTCCGCGTTCTCCTTGTAGGGGGAGATGTACAGCTTTTCGCCCCGGCGGACGTTGTCCCACATCTTCATGGTGAACTCGGCGTTGCTGCCGCGGAACTTGTGGTCCCGGACGATCCGGCGGCACAGGCGCAGCCACGCGTGGTCAAAGATCACCTTTCCGTCGTCCACCACGTTGCTGCGGGCGGCGATATAGAGCTTGAAGGCATTGGGATTCTTGCCGATGATGATATCGTTCAGGGCGTGGATGCCCTCGAAAATGGCGATCTCGTCCTCGCCGAGGTGCATGGGCTGGGACATGATGTCCGAGCGCATCTGGCGGGCGAACTCGTACTTGGGGACGTGGATCGTCTCGCCCCGGTCCAGCATGGCGAAGTGGCGGTTGAGCAGCTCGATGTCCAGACAGAACGGGGACTCGTAGTCGATGGCGCCCTCCCGGTTGCGGGGAGCGGTCTCGGGGTCGATGGTGTTGAAATAGTTGTCCATGGACACGGTGTGGGTCTCCACGCCCATGGCCTCCAGCGCGTCCTCGATCTTCATAGCGGTGGTGGTCTTTCCGGAGCCGGAGGGGCCGGAGAGCAGGACGATGTGGGACTGGCCGCGGTGGGCGGCGATCTTCTCCGCCGCCGTCTGGACCTTTTTCTGGAATTCCTCGTCGCAGCGCCGGCAGAAGCCCTTGGGGTCGCTGCGGACCGCCTCATTGATCTCGCTGAGAGAATAAGCCATAATGTCTACTCCTTTCAATGTCAGGCGCGGCACGGGGCGCGCCGGGGATTCACAGCAGAGCGCCGCCCTCGCGGTAAAACGCGGCGAACGCCGCCTGATTCTCCGCGATCTTTTCGGGCCGCGCGGTGTATTCCGCGGGGTACTTCAGGTTGAAGGCGCGGCGGATGCTTCCCGGTCCGGCGCCCACCATCTTGGTGGACCCGCCCGCGCCGCAGGAGAGGATGGAGCAAAGCTCCGACATGATATACACGTTGTAGAGGTTCTCGCTTCCCGGTCTGCACCAGCCCACGTTTTCAAAGCTGCCGGACATATACTTCTGTCGGTAGAGATAGTACGGCCCATAGCCCGCGCTCCGCAGGGCGGGGTCGGCATAGTCCAGCATCTCGCCCACCGCCTCGGCGGACGGGATGCGCAGGCCCTCCAGCGTAATGCGGCTGCCCTTTTTCAGGCTGAGGGTGTGGACGGTGATGTTGTCCGCGCCCAGCGCCACGCAGGCGTCCAGCGACCGGCGGAAGCCCTCCGGCGTGTCCTCCGGCAGCCCGGCGATGAGATCCATGTTGATGTGGCGGAAGCCAGCCGCGGCGGCCAGCTCCATGGCCGAGAGGATCTGGGCGGCGGAGTGGCGGCGGCCGATGGCGGTCAGCACCCGGTCCTCCATGGTCTGGGGGTTGACGGAGATGCGGTCCACGCCGTGGCTGCGGAGCACCCGCAGCTTCTCCGCCGTCACCGTATCCGGGCGTCCGGCCTCGACAGTATACTCGCCGCAGGCCGCAAAGTCAAACGAATCCGCGAGAACGGTCAGCAGGCCGTCCATCTGCTCGGCGGTCAGGGTGGTGGGCGTGCCGCCGCCCATGTAGAACGCCCGGACCCGCAGCCCCAGCTCCCGGCACAGGCGGCCCGCCGAGGCGATCTCCGCCTTCAGCGCCGCCAGATACGGCTCCACCAGATGAAAGCTCTTTTCCACGCTGGCGCTGACGAAGCTGCAATAGGCGCAGCGGGTGGGGCAGAAGGGGATGCCCACGTACAGCGCGATGTCCCGGGGCGCAAGCTCCCGCCGCAGGCGGCGGGTCACCGCCGCGGTCTCCGCCGCAAGGCGGGCGCGCCGGGGCGTGACGAAATACTCCTCCTCCAGCAGGCGGCGGGCCTCCTCGAGCGTGCTGCCCGCGTCCAGCGCCTGCACGGCCACCTTGTCCGGGCGGATGCCCGTCAGGCTGCCCCAGGGGGGCGCGATGTGCGCCGCCTGCCGCGCCGCCATGAAAAAGCTCATCTGGAGCAGGCGGCGGCGCTGGCCCTCCCGCTCGTATTCCGTTCCGGAGAGGACGCGGGCGCATTCGCCCCGCCCCGTCTCGCCGCGGTAGTGCATTTCCGTCACCGCCGCGGCCCGGTCCCCCTCCTGCGTCAGGGAGACGCCGGCCCAGTTGGGGTCGTCTCCGCCGTATACGGGCCGCTCCTCCGGCAGCAGCGCCATCAGCGTCTGCTCCACGGCGTAGACCTCGTTGTGTCCCTCAAAGCATAACCGCATGGCTCAGCCCCGCAGCGCGTGCAGCAGATAGGGATTGTACGCCCGCTCCCGGCTCAGGAGCGAGGCGTCCATATGTCCCGGCAGCACGCGGAATTCGCCCCCAAGACGGCCCAGCCGGGCCAGAGAGGACAGCATCTCGTCCCCGTCCCCCGTGGCAAGGTCCGTCCGCCCGCAGGAGCCGGCGAACAGCGTGTCGCCGGAGAACATGGCGTTCCCGCACAAAAGGGTCACGGACCCGGCGGAGTGGCCGGGCGTGGCCAGCACGGAGACGGTCAGCCCGCCCACCGAAACGGTATCGCCCTCGTCGTAGTCCGTGACGCTGGGCAGGGTGGGAAACAGCCGTGTAAGCTCGCTGCCCGCGCCGTCGTGCTGATCCCGGCGGCTGAGGTAGACCGGAATGCCGGGGTATTGCTTCAAAAGCTCCTCCACCGCGCCGGTGTGGTCGTAATGCCCGTGGGTCAGCAGGATGCAGACGGGGGCGCAGCCCGCGCTCTCCGCGGCGCGGGCGATCCGTCCGGCCTCTGCGCCGGGGTCGATCACGGCGCAGACCTTCCGCTCCTCGTCGCAGAGGAGATAGCAGTTGGTCATGATGGGGCCGACGGTCAGAGAGAGAATGTTCATGGCAAAAGCTCCTTACAGCGTATCGGTGTCCAGGATCAGGGTCAGGGGGCCGTCGTTGAGCGAGTCCACCTTCATGTCCGCGCCGAACTCGCCGGTCTCCACGTGCAGTCCCTTTTCCCGGCACAGCGCGATGAATTTTTCATAGAGCGGCACGGCGGTCTCCGGCCGGGCGGCGGCCAGAAAATCCGGCCTGCGGCCGTGTTTGCAGTTTCCGTACAGCGTGAACTGGGAGACGATCAGGAGCTGGCCGTTCACCGCGTCCAGCCCCAGATTCATTTTACCGGCTTCGTCCTCAAAAATGCGCAGGCCGCAGATCTTGTCGGCCAGCTTGACGGCCTGCGCCTCCGTGTCGCCGTGGGCGACGCCCAGAAGAATGAGAAAGCCCGGGCCGATGGAGCCGCGGACCGTGCCGTCGATGGTAACGGAGGCATGGGTGACTCGGGTGACGACTGCGCGCATGGCGGCGCTCCTTTCTGATCTGCCGCGGCGGGGAGAGAGCAGGAAAACGGCGCGGCGTTGTCTGTGGTTTCTTCGCGGCGGAATGAGAGAGCTTTCGGCAAAGCCGGAAGCGAGGGATATGGAGCCTGCTCTATTCGCGTCCCCCGTCTCCTCGCGGAAAGCGGGAGCTTTCCGCGAAAAGGAGGAGCGGCGGA
>CAKTMK010000048.1 GCA_934574045.1 uncultured Oscillibacter sp.
TGAATCTCATCGAAAAAGAGGTAGACCTTGCCGCCGATCTCCTTGGCGCGTTTGGTGATCTCGTCGTGCAGCGCCTGAGCGGTTTGCAGGTGGGAATAGCTCATATCTTCAAAGTTGATGGAGATAAACTGCGCCCGGCTGACGCCGGACTCCGCAAGCTCCTGCTGAATCAGCTCCAACATGACCGACTTTCCGCAGCGGCGGATACCGGTCATGACCTTGACCAGCTCTGTTCCGAGAAAAGGACGGATACGGCTCATATACAGTTCGCGTTTGAGCATTAGTCTTAGCCTCCCTTTCCGTGGCTGACCATAGTATAGCACATATACAGGTAAATCTCAATGATGAAATCGCAAATTCATAAGTTATAACTTGTGAATTTCAAAATTCGACAAGAAATTTCAGATAAGATTTGGCAGAATGAGCACGGTTCTCGTAAATGTCGATTACGTTCTTAAACTACACACCCAATGCTGTTACAAAGGCGTGGAGTAACTTATATTAGGATGGAAAAGCAAGCGGCGTACTGGCAATATTTTTCTCGATATTCGCCCCGAAATGCAACAAAGAGTGAACCAACCATCGGCATATCCGTTGGGCGGTCATGCCGATGGTCGTGCGTTTCATCAGAGCTTTTACTTGTTTTTTGGGGGCAGTAGTAGTGTGTCATTTTCGCGTCTGCAATCCAATTTTCCATACACCAGTTTTACACCATTTCGGCGTGGAGTAGTATGGAATTGCATGAAGCTATATAATGTCTGTTTGTGCGGAAAACGCGCCGAAATCAAGAAATATCGGTATTTATGAGGCAATATTGAGATATAGAATCAGGTAAATTGCCCACGATTCCCAGTTTCATATATCTCCATATCTCCTTATAAATAATAAGATCGCAGGACGGCGCGGCTCCCCGCGCCGGGCCGCCCGCAGGCGGCATCCGGTCCGGCGGACAGACCGAACCATTTTGGATCATAGCACGGGTCCCGGCCCGCTTCAATAACGCGGAGCGAATTTTGCGTCTTTGCGGCGCATTTGCGCCCCCGTTTTCACACATCCCACGATTTTCGCGGCCCGCCCGTGGCAAATTGCGGAAAAAACGTGTATTGCGGGCCCGTTCCAATTCCGATATAATGCAATCATTCCGCCCAGCGGCGGAAAATCGGGAAAGAGGGAGAAATCCTCCCTCGAAAAGGAGATCGACAATGAAAAAAACAGTCACTCTGGCGCTCGCCCTTGCGATGCTTTTATCCGGCTGCGCCAACGCTGACACACCGGCTGACAACGCCGTGAGCGCCTCTACTCAGGCAAGCACAGAAGCAGACACACCCGCCGCACCCGCTGAAAACTTCAGCGACGAGATGAAGATCCCCTACGCGCTGGACCTGTCCCCCGAGGACGGCGCGGACTCCGTGGAGCGCTCCGGCGACCACGAGAACTCTCCCTACTTCGCCCATCCCGACGTGTACAACATGGAGTCCACGGACACGCTGACGGTGCTCCACAACTTCAAGACCATGCAGCAGACCAGCGAGTGGTCCTGCGGCGTCACCGCCGCGCTGATGGTGATGAACTGGTACGGGAAGCTGGGCGACTGGAACGAGGAGAGCCTGGCCGCGCTGCGCCACTCGCTGGACGGCACGGATCTGGAGGGCTATCCCGGGACCACGCTGAATCAGGCCATCGACATCTTCAACGGAGTGGGCGGTTTTGATATCGTGTCCACCAAGGACTACCCCGACGGCATCTGGATGGACGACATTCAGGGCTGGCTGGCCGAGGGCAAGCCCATCATGATCTGCTGGAACGATTTCGGCGGCCACTGGCAGACCATCATCGGCTATGACACCATGGGCACCGAGAACACCAACGACGACGTATTTCTGGTGGCGGACTCCTACGACACCACCGACCAGAATCAGGACGGCTACGGCGTTTACTCCGCCGAGCGCCTTCTGTACAACTTCTCCATGTACGGCTACTTCCCCGAGAGCGAGGGCGGCAGCGATATGCTCTTTCTCGTGGCCAGCCCCTCCGCGCAATAAGCACGCACGGTTTCAGGCAGATATCGCAAACGGACAGCCCCGGCGGGGCTGTCCGTTTTTTTGCGCGGGGCGCGGTCCGGTCCGCGGTTTTGGGACGTGCCGGCTCTCCCCGTCCGTCCCGCGCGCAGAGCGTGGGGCAGAGTGAGGGCAGTAAATTCTGGGGGTGGTAATCCCTTGGGGGCGGCCCTCCCGCGGACGGTCCGGCCCTGCTTTCAGGCGCTCTTGCAGAAAGTCAAAGGACTTTTCGCCTGATCTCCGCAGCGTCTCGCGCTGCTTTCTGTCCGCCGGAAAATATTCCGGCAAATCCCGGCAGAAAGCGCCCCGCCGAAGGATGCGGTCCGGACGGCCCCCGCCCGGAGGGCGCCGCTCCGGCGGGGCGGTCACTGCCCGCAGAGCTGCCGCTGGACCGCGATGGTGGCCAGCGTATCCCCCAGTTGGGTCAGCACCGCCGCCGCCAGTGCCAGCTCCTCGTCGTTCAGCGTCTGCGCCAGCGCCGCCGCCAGCGTGTTGATCCCGGTGGTCAGCGCCAGCGGATTGCAGTCCGCACCCATAGAGCATCACCCGGCTCATCCTATGCGCCGGGGCGGCGGGTCATTCCGGCAGGCGGGTCATTCCGGCAGGCGGGATGCCCGCATGGGAAACACCGTCAGCTTCGCGTCCCCGTCCCACAGAGCCAGCAGCACCTCGCTCTCGTCCCGGTAGCCCTGCTTCAAAAGCGCGCGGCGGACCCACGCGTCCTCCCGGCCCGCCTGAGTGATGTTGTCCGGCAGGAGCTTCCCGTCCATGATGAAGGGGATCTGCACCCGGCTCTGCTTGGGCTTGAGATCCATGTCTGAGGGCGTGGTGGGGCGGTACGGTTCCTTGGGGAGAAAGCTGACCACGCCGTTGTGCTCCAGCACCGCCGTCTGCACCTGAGAGAGGTCGAAATACCCGCTCATGCGGCAGAACGTCAGAAATTCGTTCAGGTCCATCCGGGCCTTTTTGAGATTGTCCCGGTCGATCACGCCGTTGTCCAGCAGCACCAGCGGCTTTCCCGTCACGGCGCTGCGGGCGCGGACGGACTTGCTGGTAAGCATCGAGATGCCGACCGCCGCCAGCCCGTAGATCACCAGCGCCGTCAGCGGCTTGGACGGCTCCTCCAGCTCCGTGGCCATCTCCGCCGCCACGGAGCCGATGGTGATGCCGGTGATATAGTCGAACATGGTCATCTGAGACACCTGCTTGCTGCCCATCAGCTTGGTCAGCAGGAACAAAACCAGAATGGACGCCGCGGACGCCGCCGCGGTCAGTCCTACGCTGCGCAAGATCTCCATAAAAAAGCTCCTCCCGAATCATCGTTCGGGAGGAGTTTTTGCAGTTTTTTCCGCTTTATTCCCTGCCGGCCTTCGCGCGCAGGTCGCTGTGGTCGTCGGGCTGCTCCCCGGCATGATAGGCGTTGGTATGGACGTTGATATACTGAGCCTTGAGCTTGGAATAGAGGATGGTCTGGCTGGAGTACAGCCCGTTGTACCCCGAAAGCATATAGCTGATGCCGCAGGCCAGCGCGAAGTACAAAAGCCCCTCCGAGCCGAACAGCTCCACCGACAGGAACATGGACGCCACCGGGCAGTTGACGCAGGCGCAGAACACCGCCACCAGCCCCACCGCCGCGGAAAATCCGGCGGGAAGCCCCAGCAGCGGCCCCGCCACGCAGCCGAACGTGGCCCCCACAAAAAACGACGGGACCACCTCGCCGCCCTTATAGCCCGTTCCCAGCGTGACGGCGGTGAAGATCAGCTTCAGCGCGAACGCCGCCGGAACGGCGCTGCCCTCCTCCACGGCCCGGCGGATCACATCCATGCCCACGCCGTTGTAATCCGACGTGCCTGCCAGCAGCGTCAACCCCACGATGAGAAAGCCGCCGCAGGCCGCCCGCAGGAACGGATTCTCGATGCGCCGGCGGAAAAAGCCCGCCGTGTGCCGGATGGCGTTGCAGAACAGCACCGCCGCCACCGCGCACAGCGCCCCCAGCGCCACCACCCGCAGAAGGGTCCACGGCTCCAGTCCCGGCGCAGCCACAGTGAACCGCGTGGGGCTGACGCCCGCCCAGATGGAGATGCCGTAAGCCACCAGCGCGGCGGTGAAGCAGGGGATGAACGCCGCGTGGTACAAAACGCCCACGGAGACCACCATCATGGAAAACACGGTGGCGGTCAGCGGCGTGCCGAACAGGGCGGAGAAGAAGGCGGACATGCCGCACAGCGTGGCCGTGCGCATATCCCGGTCGTCCATGTGGAACAGCTCGCCCACGTGATAGCCGATGTCGCCGCCCATCTGGAGTGCCGCACCCTCCCGTCCGGCGGAGCCGCCGCACAGGTGCGTCAGGATCGTTCCGGTGAAGATGGCGGGGATCAGCAGGATGGACAGGCTCTTTCCCATGTGGACCGCGTCGATGATGTCGTCGGTCCCCTGCCCCTCCGTCTTCGTCAGCTTGTAAAAGCCCACGATCACAAGGCCCGCCAGCGGCAGGCACCAGATCAAGACCGGGTGGCTCAGGCGGTATTCCGTGGCCCACTCCACGCCCAGATGGAACAGGGAGCCGACCCCGCCGCAGCACAGCCCCACCAGCACCGCCAGCGCCACCCACTTGGCCAGCGCCCGCAGGTAGAGCCGCGTGTGCAGCAGCGTTTCCAACAGCTTTTTCATGGCAGGACCGCAGCCTCCGCGCGCAGCTCCTGCGCGCCGTCCAGCCGGGACTCCAGCACCTCCGGCATGCGCAGGTAGCGGGTGAACGCCGCGAAAAAGCGGGAGTATTCCACGCCGGTGGCGATCCGCTCATCCATCACCACGCCCAGCGGCATGGCCTTGCCCTTCTCGCCGGGCAGCGCGTCCGGCCGGCGGACGGGCTTTCCCATACAGATGAACACGCTGGTGGTGCCGAACTCATAGCAGTGGTGGTGGATGCAGCTGGTGTTGATGGAAGCCAGGTTCGTGATGAACAGGCTGGTATGGAACGGGCTGAGGTCGATGATCTTCCGGGGCAGCAGCCCGTGCAGGTCCAGATGGTAAACGAGCCAGAACACCACCCGCGCCAGTCCCGGCACCGCGAAGGCGAAATTGGCGAACCGGTCCGTGCGGTTGTTGTGGGCGGCCTCGCTGTTGCGGTCGATGGCCTCCTGCACCCGCTCGCTGATGGAAAACACCGTGTCGTCCGGGCGGAGGAAGATCTTCAGCGCCGTCTCGTCCGGCGTGCCGTCCGCCCGCTTTTTCAGCAGTACAAAGGAAAAGCAGAAATGGTTCCGGCGATAGATCCGGCGGTTGACCACAAAGCAGTTCAGCTTCGGATTTTCCAGCGCGGCCTTGTAATACGCCGCCGCCAGCACGCTCATGTGCGTCACGCGCCGGCCCTCCCGCCGCTTCTGGCGGATGTAGGCCCGGACGATGTCCTCGTCGATCATGTCGCTGGCCCAGTTCTGCGCGTCGTACCGCCGCGGCATGATATAGGGCAGCGCCTGCACGATGGGCGTCAGCCCCCGGAGGCGGGTCCCGTCTGCTCTCATAGCTTCACGCTCCTTCCCCGCGGCGCGCCGCGGGTCTTTCGTTCTTTTCAGGATTTGAGTATACCGGAATTTCCTGAAAAAAACAAGGTTCCGTTAAGAATTGTTAAAAATCGCCGCCGCTGCGCCGCTTCGTGGCCGCGTATACGAATACGCAAACGATTTTGGGCTTTTTCCATAAAAAAGCAGAGAATATTTAGCTTCCCGAACGTGCCCTTTTCCGGTTGAATATCCTGTCCGGAAGTCGTATACTGATGGCAGGATGCAAACAAAGAGTTTGGGAGCCTGACAAATTTACTGAATAATGGAGGTTCACACAATGAAGTACGGACGTACCTATAACTTCTCCGCGGGTCCCGCGATGATGCCGGAGGAAGTCCTTGAGGAGATCGCGGCCGAGATGATGAACTACCGCGGCAGCGGCATGTGCGTCATGGAGATGAGCCATCGCTCCAAGGCGTTCCAGGAGATCTTTGACGAGGCGAAGGCCGATCTGCGCAAGCTGATGAACATTCCTGAAAACTACAAGATCCTGTTCATTCAGGGCGGCGGCACGGTGCAGTTCTCCATGGTGCCCATGAACCTGATGAAAAACGGCGTGGCCTGCTATGTGGAGACCGGCGCGTGGTCCAAGAAGGCCATTGCCGAGGCCAAGAAGTTCGGCGAGGTGAAGGTCGTGGCCTCCTCCGCCGACAAGAACTTCTCCTACATCCCCGACTGCTCCGATCTGGACATCCCCGAAAACGCGGATTACGTGTACATCTGCGAAAACGAGACGATCCACGGCCTGACCTACCGCAAGCTGCCCAACACCAAGGGCCACGTGCTGGTGTCCGACCAGTCCTCCATGTTCCTGTCCCGTCCCTGCAACGTCAGCGATTACGGCCTGATCTGGGCGGGCGTGCAGAAGAACGTCGGCCCCGCGGGCATGGCCATCGTCATCATCCGCGAGGATCTGATCCGCGACGATCTGGACGACAAGCTGCCGGTGTATCTGAACTACAAGACCCACGCCGACAAGGACTCCCTGTACAACACGCCCAACTGCTGGGCCATCTACTGCTGCGGCAAGGTGTTCAAGTACCTGCTGAAAAACGGCGGACTGGAGGCCATGAACAAGCGCAATGAGGAGAAGGCCAAGATCCTGTATGACTTCCTCGACCAGAGCAAGTTCTTCACCGGCGCGGTGGTCAAGGAGGACCGTTCCCTGATGAACGTTCCCTTCGTCACCCCCAGCAAGGAGCAAGACGCCGACGTGGTGGCCGCCAGCAAGGCCGCGGGCTTTGACAACCTGAAGGGCCACAAGTCCGTGGGCGGTCTGCGCGCCTCCATCTACAACGCCATGCCCAAGGAGGGCGTCGAGGCGCTGGTGGAGTTCCTGAAGAAGTACGAGGCGGAGCACGCCTGAGCCTTTCCCCCGTCCGGCCCCGCCGGACACGCCCATCCCCCATTGGGCGCAGATATTCCAACGCCGACGGTGCCCCTGGGGTGCGCCGGAAAACGATTGAAATGTAAAGGGGAATCATCTATGTCTATTCGAGTTCTCGTCACTGACGGCATGGACGCCGGCGCTATGGAAAAGCTGCGGCTGGACGGCTACGAGGTCGTCGAGCAGTTCTACGAGCCGGATCAGCTGGGCGCGGCCCTGCGGGATTTTGACATCGTGGTCATCCGCAGCGCCACCAAGATCAAGGAGCCGCAGATCGACGCCGCCAAGGACAGCCGCCTCAAGCTCATCATCCGCGCGGGCGTGGGCGTGGACAACATCGCCGTGAAGTACGCCGAGGCGGCGGGCATTCAGGTGAAGAACACGCCCCGGGCGTCCTCCAACGCCGTGGCGGAGCTGGCCATCGCGCTGCTGTTCGCCTGCGCCCGGAACCTGTCCATCGCAGGCCACACCATGCGGGAGCAGAAGTGGGAGAAAAAGGCCTATTCCAAGGGCTTTGAGCTTTCCGGCAAGACCATCGGCGTCATCGGATACGGCCGCATCGGCCGCCTGATCGGCGACAAGGCGCAGGCGCTTGGCATGAACGTTCTGTCCACCGTCCACCGCAGCAAGCCCGAGGGCTGCGAGTGCGAGACGATGCATTTTGTCTCCATGGACGAGCTGCTGGCCCAGTCCGACGTGATCGCCCTGAGCGCTCCCGCCGGGGACAAGCCGCTGGTGGACGCGGAGAATCTGGCCAAGATGAAAGACGGCGTGGTCATCATCAACACCTCCCGCGGAGCCAACGTGGACGAGGCCGCCCTGCTGGACGCGCTGAACTCCGGCAAGGTCCGGGCCGCGGGTCTGGACGTGTGGCTGAGCGAGAAGGAGCCGAACTGGGAGCTGGCCGCCCATCCCGCGGTGGCCTGCACGCCCCACATCGGCGCGGGCACCAAGGAGGCCCAGAAGCGCATCGGCGCGGAGCTGGTGGACATCATCGAGCACTTTGCGTAAAATTATAAAGACACGAAAGCCGCGGCCCGGAGCAAATGCTCCGGGCCGCGGTCTTTTTCCGTTTTCCAAGGCGGGCCGGACGGCCCGCAGGATCACAGACTGTTCTTGCCCCGGGGAATGTACACGCCCTGCGGCTCCGTGTCCAGCACGCGGCCCAGCTCCGACACCAGCCGCCCACGCAGGTACACCTGCGCGATGCCGCCGGCGGTGACAAAGCCCTCATAGGGGTTGTACCCCGCCGCGCCCACGCAGTCCTCCGCCCGGATGATGTGGCTGGCGCCGGGATCGTAGACCACGATGTCCGCGTCGCTCCCTTTCCGAATGGCGCCCTTGCGGGGATACAGCCCGTACAGCCGGGCGGGATTCTCGCTGAGCACCTGACACATGGTGGGCAGGGCGATCTTCCTGCGGGCCACGCCGTAGGAGTAGAGCAGCTCGCCCCGGGTCTCCACGCCGGGAAGCCCGCCGGGGATCTTCGTGAAGTCCCCGCGGCCCGCGTCCTTCTGCTCCAGCGTGAAGGAGCAGTGGTCCGTGGACACCGTCTGGATCAGGCCCCGCTTCAGCCCGCGCCACAGGTACTCCTGCTCCGCCCGCTCCCGCAGCGGCGGCGCGCAGACATACCGGGCGGCGGCGGAGTAGTCCGGGTTGAAATACAGGCTCTCGTCCAACAGCAGATACTGCGGGCACGTCTCCACATAGACCTTCTGCCCCCGCTTGCGGGCGGCCTCCACCTCGTCCAGCGCCTGATGGTTGGTCAGGTGGACGATGATGACCGGGCAGTCCGCCGCCTGCGCGATGCGCAGGAGCCGGCCCACCGCCTCCGCCTCCAGACAGGCCGGACGGGTCCGCGGATGGGAGGCGGGAGACAGCTCGCCCGCCGTCTTCTTCTCGGCGATCATGGCGTCGATCACCCCGGCGTTCTCGCAGTGGACGCCGCACACGCCCCCCAGCCGCCGGATGGCCTTCAGCGCGCTGTACACCGCCCCGTCCCCAATCATCATGGCCGGGTAGGTCAGATACATTTTAAAGGAGGAGATACCCGCGGCGAACATGGCCGGAAGCTCGGCCTCGATAGCGGGGCTCCAGTCGTCGATGGTCATGTGGAAGCCGTAATCGCAGAAGGTGCGCCCGTCGGCCTTCTTGTGCCACAGATCCAGCCCGTATTGCAGCGTTTCGCCCTTGTTGGGGCAGGCGAAGTCGATCACCGTGGTGGTGCCGCCCCGGATGGCCGCCCGGCTGCCGGAGGTGAAATCGTCCGCAGTGGTGGTATTGCACACGTCCAGATCAAAGTGGGTGTGCGCGTCGATAAAGCCCGGGAACAGGAGCATCCCGGTCACGTCCACCACGCTGGCGCCCACGGCGGACAGCCTGCGCCCCACCTGCGCGATCTTCCCGCCGTCGATCAGCACGTCCGCCCGCTGCACGCCCCGGCCGGACACCACGCTGCCGCCCTTGAGCAATGTTCTCATCGTAAAATCCTCCCTCTCGCGCTGGCGCGTTTTTTTCTCCCCACAGCATAGCACAGTTCCGCGCCGATTTCCATACGCAGGCGCGTCCGCGGACGTAAAATTTTCCGTCCGGCGGTCCGCGCCGCCGCCCCGTCCGCCCTGAAACCGGACGCGGCCGCCGTTTTTGGTCAGTTTGCCGGGAACGCGCCCGAAATCTTGGAAATTTTACACGGTTTTCAAGTTTCCCTCTTTCTTTTTTGGAAAGAGCGGTTTATACTGTAAATAATTAAAAGTGCGGACAGCGCCGCGCTTTGACTTTTAAGGAGGTAGAAGATGAAAAAGGCAATTTCCCTGCTGCTGGCTGCCGTCACGGCTCTGTCCATGACCACCGTCAGCTTTGCCGCCGAGACCACCACGGTGGACAAGGGCGACATCGTCGTGCTCTACACCAACGACGTCCACTGCGGTGTGGACGACAACATCGGCTACGCGGGTCTGGCCGCTTACAAGGCCGAGATGCTCAAGGCCACTGACTACGTGACGCTGGCCGACGCGGGCGACGCCGTTCAGGGCGCGGCTCTGGGCACCCTGTCCAAGGGCGAGTACCTGATCGACATCATGAATCAGGTGGGCTACGACGTGGCCGTGCCCGGCAACCACGAGTTTGACTACGGCATGGACCAGTTCATGAGCCTCTCCAAGGCGCTCAAGTGCGGCTATGTGTGCAGCAACTTTATCGACCTGCGCACCAACAAGCCCGTGTTCGACGCCTATAAGATGATTACCTACGGCGACACCAAGGTCGCGTACGTCGGCATCGACACTCCCGAGTCCATCACCAAGTCCACCCCGACCTACTTCCAGGACAACACCGGCAAGTACATTTACGGCTTCTGCAACGGCAACAACGGCAAGGAGCTGTATAACGCCGTGCAGTCCGCCGTGGACGCCGCCAAGGCCGAGGGCGCGGACTATGTCATCGCCGTGGGCCACTGCGGCGACGATCAGCAGAGCGCTCCCTGGCGTTCCGCGGACATCATCGCCAACGTCTCCGGCCTGACCGCTTTTCTGGACGGTCACGCCCACAGCACCATCCCCTCTCAGAAGGTCGCCGATAAGGACGGCAAGGTCGTGCTTCTGACCTCCACCGGCACCAAGCTCAACGCCATCGGCAAGCTGGTCATCAAGGCCGACGGCACCGTGACCACCGAGCTGGTCACCGATTACACCGCCAAGGACCCCACCACCGATACCTTTGTTCAGGGCATCAAAGCCAAGAACGACGCGCTGCTGAAGAAGGTCGTTGCCAAAACCTCCGTCGATCTGACCGTGATGGAGGCCGACGGCAAGACCCGCGCCATCCGCAATCAGGAGACCAATCTGGGCGATCTGGTGGCTGACGCCTACCGCGCCGCCTCCGGCGCCGACGTGGCCATCGTGAACGGCGGCGGCATCCGCGCCAATATCGCCGCGGGCGACATCACCTACGAGCAGATCATCGCCGTCCATCCCTTCGGCAACGAGCTGCGCATGGTCAAGGCCACCGGCCAGCAGATCCTCGACGCGCTGGAAATGGCCTCCCGCACCACTCCCGATGAAAACGGCGGCTTCCTGCAGGTCTCCGGCCTGACCTATACCATCGACACCACCGTTCCCTCCACCGTCAAGACCGACGACAACAAGATGTTCGTCAAGGTCGAGGGTGCCCGCCGTGTCAAGGATGTCATGGTCGACGGCAAGCCCATCGTCGCCACCCAGACCTATACTCTCGCCTCTCACAACTATATGCTCGAGAGCGCCGGCGACGGTCTGAATATGTTCCAGAAGGACGAGTTCCTCTCCGTTCCCGCCATGCTGGACAACGAGGTTCTCATCAACTACATCACCGGCACCCTCAAGGGCGTCGTCCCCGCTGAGTATTCCAAGGCGCAGGGCCGCATCAATGTGGTCTCCGCTCCCGCCATGCCCTTTACCGACGTGGCCAATGGCGCTTACTACTATGACGCCGTGATGTTCTCCGTGGAGAAGGGTCTGATTCCCGGCACCACCGCCACCACCTTCACCCCCAACGCCACCATGACCCGCGGCGACGTGGTCTACGCGCTGTGGAATCTGGCCGGCAAGCCGACCGCCAAGGCCAACCCCGCCTTCACCGATGTGGACTTCTCCACCGATCTGGGCAAGGCCGTCGCTTGGGCGCATGAGAACGGCATCGTCAACGGCAAGACCGAGTCCACCTTCGTCGCCGGTGATTCCGTGAACCGTCAGCAGTTTGCCGCGTTCATGTATCGCTATGCCGAGGCTCTGGGCTACAACGTCTCCACCACCGGCAGCCTGTCCGCGTTCAACGACGCCAAGCAGGTCTCCTCTTACGCCACGCAGGCGCTGGCCTGGGCCAACGCCAACAAGCTGGTGAACGGATTCAGCGACGGCACCGTCCGTCCCTTCGGCACCGCCACCCGCGGCCAGTCTGCGGCGATCATCTATCGCTTCGCCTCCACTCTGTCCGCCGCCAAGGCTGCCTGAGCGTTCTCTCCAATGCGATCTGTTCCGCCGGTCCGGTTTTCCCGGACCGGCGGACTTTTTCTGCCCGGTTCCAGCATCCGGCGGGTGCCGCGGGCGCATTCGGCCCGCAGCCCGGACGCTTCTGCGGGCGGGTCGGACATCCCGGCACGCGGCCCAGATATTCCACCCAGCACACGGCCCCGCGCCGTTTTTCCCCGTGCGGAGGCCGGATGTCCCGGTGCATGGGCCGCCGTCATTCAGTCATGTAAAAGCCGCGCGGCCCCGGCTGCTGCCGGGACCGCGCGGCTCCTGTGCGAAGGTTACAGAGACTTCTCGTAGGACTCGATCATCTTCTTGACCATCTGGCCGCCGACAGAGCCGGCCTCGCGGGAGGTCAGGTCGCCGTTGTAGCCTTCCTTCAGGTTGACGCCGACCTCGTTGGCGGCCTCCATCTTGAACTTATCCATGGCCGCACGGGCCTCGGGGACGTTGATCTTGTTGTTATTCTTGTTCGCCATAA
>CAKTMK010000049.1 GCA_934574045.1 uncultured Oscillibacter sp.
TCAGGTCGCCGTTGTAGCCTTCCTTCAGGTTGACGCCGACCTCGCTGGCAGCCTCCATCTTGAACTTATCCATAGCCGCACGGGCCTCGGGCACGTTGATCTTGTTGTTATTCTTGTTCGCCATAACTTGTTTCTCCTTTTCTTATTTCAAACTTGTTTGTGGGGTCTTTGGGTACCGCACGCATAGTTTGGCTCGAAAAAGCGGGGATATGCCGTAATTCTGCCGGTAATTTTTTCTGCGCGTGCGCCGGACCGGACCGCATCTTTTGAAAGAAAGCGCATCCCGCGGGAAAAATATTTTCGACGCGGGCTTTACAACCGCGATCTACTCTGCTATACTGTCCCCGTCAATACCCACACCCCGTATAGGTATCTACCTCTGCGACGCATTAGAAAAGGAGTTCAGGCAATGCAGGAAAAATACGACGTTACCGGCATGAGCTGCGCGGCGTGCTCTGCCCGCGTGGAAAAGAGTGTGGCCGCGCTGCCCGGCGTCAGGCAGGTCTCTGTGAACCTTTTGAAAAACAGTATGACCGTGGATTACGATGAGCAGGCCCTGACCGGCGAACAGATCGTCGCCGCCGTGGTCAAGGCGGGCTACGGCGCGTCCCCCCAGAACGGCAAGGCCGCCGCCGCGCCCTCCGCCGCACCGGGCGGCGGCGCGCAGGCGGAATACGCCGCCATGCGGCGGCGGCTGATCTGGTCGTTCGTGTTCGCCGTGCCGCTTTTTTACCTCTCCATGGGCCACATGATGGGCTGGCCGCTGCCGGGATGCTTCCTCGGCATGGAAAACGCCATGATCTACGCCCTGACCCAGCTTCTGCTGCTGGTCCCGCTGGTATTCATCAACTCGAAATACTACCGCGTTGGCTTCAAGACGCTGCTGCACGGCTCGCCCAACATGGACTCTCTGATCGCGCTCGGCTCCGGTTCGGCGCTGGTGTACGGCGTTTACGCCCTCTATAAGATCGCCTTCGGCTTCGGTCATGACGACATGGCCATGGTCCATCAGTTCACCCACGACCTCTATTTTGAGAGCGCCGGGACCATTCTGGCGCTCATCACGCTGGGAAAATTTCTGGAGGCACGGGCCAAGGGCAAGACCTCGGACGCCATCAACCGTCTTTTGAAGCTGGCGCCGAAAACGGCCACGGTCCTGCGGGACGGAGTGGAGACCGTGATCCCGGCGGAGGATGTGAAAAAAGGCGACGTGCTGATCGTCAAGTCCGGCGAGGCCGTCCCGGTGGACGGCGTGGTGCTGGAGGGGACCGGCTCTCTGGACGAGTCCGCCATCACCGGCGAGAGCCTGCCGGTGGACCGGCAGGCCGGGGACAAGGTCATCGGCGCGACGGTCAACAAGAGCGGCTGGTTCAAAATGGAGGCCACGCAGGTGGGCGACGAGACCGCGCTGGCCCAGATCATCCGTCTGGTGGACGAGGCCACCAGCTCCAAGGCTCCCATCGCCAAGCTGGCGGACCGGGTGGCGGGCGTCTTCGTCCCGGCGGTCATTGCCATCGCCGTGGTCTCCGCGGCGGTCTGGCTGCTGGTGGGCGCGACCTTTGAATTTGCGCTGACGGTGGGCGTGTCGGTGCTGGTGGTGTCCTGCCCCTGCGCGCTGGGACTGGCCACGCCCACCGCCATCATGGTCGGCACCGGCCGCGGCGCGGCCAACGGCATTCTTATCAAGTCCGCCGAGGCACTGGAAACGGCCCACAGTGTGCAGGCGGTGGTGCTGGATAAGACCGGCACCATCACCCAGGGCCGTCCGGTGGTCACGGACGTGATCTGCCGGGAGGGCGTCTCCGAGGAGCGGCTGCTGCAGATCGCCGCGTCCCTGGAAAAGCTCTCGGAGCATCCGCTGGCCGGGGCCGTGGTGGAGGAGGCCCGGCGGCGGGAGATCCCGCTCCTTCCCACGGAGGATTTTGACCAGATCCCCGGTCAGGGCGTCCGCGGGACAGTGGACGGCAGCGCGTGCCTTGCCGGAAACCGGCGGATGATGGACGCGTTCTCCGTCCCCGCGGCGGAGCTGGACGCGGACCGTCTGGCCGCCGAGGGCAAAACGGCGCTGTACTTCGCCGTGGACGGCAGGCTGGCCGGCATGATCGCCGTGGCGGACGTGGTGAAGCCCACCAGCCGTCAGGCCGTGCAGGAGCTGCGGGAGATGGGCATTGAAGTTGTGATGCTCACCGGCGACCACCGGGGCACCGCCGAGGCCATCCAGAAGCAGGTGGGCGCGGACCGGGTGGTGGCCGAGGTCCTGCCCCAGGACAAGGAGCAGGAGATCCGCCGCCTGCAGAACAGTGGGAAAAAAGTGGCCATGGTGGGCGACGGCATCAACGACGCGCCCGCGCTGGCTCGGGCGGACGTGGGCATCGCCATCGGCGCGGGAACGGACGTGGCTGTGGAGTCGGCGGACATCGTGCTGATGAAAAACGACCTGCTGGACGTGGTTGGCGCGATCCAGCTCAGCCGCGCCACCATCCGCAACATCAAGGAGAACCTGTTCTGGGCGTTCTTCTACAACGTGATCGGCATTCCCATTGCCGCCGGATGCTGGTACGCCGCATTCGGACTGAAGATGAATCCCATGATCGCGGCGCTGGCCATGAGCTTCAGCTCCGTCTTCGTGGTGAGCAACGCGCTGCGGCTGCGGTTCTTCAAGCCAAAGCACCGCGCCGGCGCGTCCTCCCCGCAGCAGCGGGAGCCGCAGGCACAGCCGGAGCCTGCGCCGGAGGTTTCACAGGAAAAGCAGGAAAAACAGGAAAGCAGACAGGAGGAAAACAGCATGAAAAGAACATTATCCGTGGAGGGCATGATGTGCCAGAACTGCGTGCGGCACGTGAAGAACGCGCTGGAGGGCGTCTCCGGCGTGGAGGCGGTCAGCGTCAGTCTGGAGAACAAGACGGCGGCGGTGACGGCGGCGGAGTCTGTGACGGACGAGGCGCTCAAGGCCGCCGTGACGGACGCGGGCTACACTGTGACGGCGGTCGCCCATGAAGGCTGACAAGACCAGCATCACCCGTTCCATAAAGATCGCCCGGGGACAGCTGGACGGCGTTCTGCGCATGATCGAGGAGGATCGCTACTGCGTGGACATCTCCAATCAGCTTCTGGCGACGCAGGCGCTTTTGAAGCGGGTGAATCAGGAGATCCTGCACGCGCACATCCGCTGCTGCGTGCGGGAGGGGCTTCAGACCGACGAACCGAACCCCAAGCTGGAGGAGGCCCTTCAGCTTCTGGAAAAGCTGATTCCCTGACCGGACGGCGGACCGGCTGCCGCCGTCCAGTCGGGGCGCAGCTTCCCCAGTATATTCCCATATCCCCATGTAGAGAGCCGCGGGGGAGCGCACGTGCGCTCCCTCGCGGCTTTGCTCTGCCTTGCTCTCATATTTTATTGAGTCTGCATTCTGGCTCTTCGCTCCGCATCATTTTTTCGATATTGCTAACGAAAAAGTCGTAACGCTTTTTGTGGTATTTCACTCCATCCGGAAACCCTGCCGTATGGGGCGTCAGGATCACACGTTGCAAATTTCTGAGTGGGCTGTTCTGACGCAGCGGCTCGTCTTCGTACACGTCCAGACAGGCCCCGCCGATCTCTCCGTTCCGTATCGCATTCACAAGTGAATCTTCCTCGATGACCGCACCGCGGGAAGTATTGATCAGGACAGCGTCCCGTTTCATCTTCTGAAACGCAGACCCGTTTACCATGTGGCGCGTACTCTCATTCAGAGGAACATGAATACTGACGATATCGCTTTCGCGATAAAGGTCGTCAAGCGGCCATAATTCGACACCGTCCACCCGGAAGTCCCTGCGGCTGTATCCAACCACCCGCATTCCAAATGCCCGGCAATATCCCGCCACGGTCTTTCCGACGCTCCCCAGTCCAACGATCCCGATTGTTTTATTGGAAAGTTCCGCTCCGGAATAGTCCAGTTCCGCCTCATTTCCATGGGACTTCATGAATCCGTCGAGATAGATCATATTTTTATACCAGCAGAGCATGAAAGCCATCACGTGCTCGGCGACTGCGCCCGCATTCACGTTGGAAGCATTGCAGACTTGAACTCCGTATTCCGTGCAGTCCTCGATGCGGACATTATCATGACCCGCTCCGGTTTGAACGAGCTTTAATTTCGGAGCTTTTTTCAGCAGCACCGCATCGACCTGAATATGCTCGGGGATCAGCACGTCCGCCGCGCTCAATTCATCAGCGGCTTCTTCCGGTAAAACAATGCGGATTTCCCAGTCTTTCGGAAAGGAATCCCGGATCCTCTTTTTTGCGGCTTCCGGATAGGTTCCTGTAATTACGACCTTCAAGCTTCTCACCGCCTGATTCGATTTTTTGTCTCCCTTTCTATTTTATCACACCCAGCCCCAAACCGCAAGAACAGCCGCGGCGGACCAGTCCGCCGCGGCTTCCGCCCGTTCCACATTTGGCCGCGCTTCCGCGCATAAGTCCGGCTCTCAGAACAGGTTGATGAAAAAGGTGATGACCAGCGAGTTGAAGAAATCCGCAAACAGGCTGCCCACCAGCGGCACCAGCAGAAATGCCTTGACCGAGGGCACGTACCGCTGGGTGATGGCCTGCATATTGGCCATGGCGTTGGGCGTGGCTCCCATACCGAAGCCGCAGGTCCCCGCGGTCAGCACCGCCGCATCATAATCCCGGCCCATGACGTTGAACACCACGAAATAGGCGAACACCGCCATCAGCAGGAACTGCCCCGACAGCAGCACCACCAGCGGCAGAGCCAGCTCCGCCAGCTCCCACAGTTTCAGCGTAATCATGGCGATGCCCAGAAACAGCGACAGCGCAATGTTGCCCAGGTCCTCGTTCTCGCCCATGTGGACCACGTACCGCCCCGTGAACTCCCCCACGTTGCGGATGACCGCCGCCACCAGCATCGCGCCGATGTAGATAGGGAACGTCAGCCCCGTCTTTGTCAGCAGGGCCGAGACCACCGTTCCCGCGCCCATGGCAATGACCAGCTGATAGACCGCGGGCTGATACATGCTGACCTTGCGGTGATGCTTTTCCTCGTCCTCCACCAGCAGGGAATCGTCCTCCTTCACCGCAGTCTTGAGCAGATCGTGCCGGACGATGAGCCGCCGCCCCAGCGGGCCGCCCAGCAGGCTCCCCGCCACAAGGCCGAAGGTAGCCGCGGCAGTGGCCATGGTGACCGCGCCGTTTACGCCCATCTCCTCCTGAAGCACCCGGCCGAAGGCCCCCGCGGTGGCGTGTCCGCCCACCATGGGGATAGACCCGGTGCAAAGGCCCACCAGCGGGTCCAGCCCCAGCAGGGACGCAAGGCCAACCGCCAGCGTATTCTGCAGCGCCATCAGCGTCACCACGCATCCCAGCAGGACCACAAGCTGCACACCGCCGCTCTTGAGGACCTTCAAATTGGCCTGAAAGCCCACGGAGGTGAAAAAGAGCACCATGCACACGTTTTTCAGCGTCTCGTCAAAGGAGAACTCCATTACGCCCGCGGCGTACAGCACACAGGACGCCACGGCAAACAGCAGTCCGCCGATCACCGGAGCCGGAATGCAGAATTTTTCCAGAAAGCGGATGCGCTTTTTCAGCGCGCCGCCTGCAAACAGCGCCAGCACCGCCGCGAACAGCGTCTGGTACATATCCAGCATCACCAGCTTCACTGCGCGCTCCCTCCCAGCGTTCTCCGGCGGCCGGGAGCAGTCCGGTATCCTTTGTTCATGCGTCACGTTCCTTTCCTGTAAAGTCGGCAAACCGCCGCGACGGCCATTTCTGACCTCCTGCGGCGGACAACAGCACTATTATAACGGCGCGACTTACAAAAATCAACAGATTTTTGCAATTTGCAATGTGTAAATTATAACTATTTTCAAATATTTCCTGTATATTTTTAACACATTTGATGTTTTCCACTTTAGAGCGGTAAAGCGCGGCGCTGCCGACAGTCCGTAAACCCGACAAGGCGGAATGAATGATTTACGAAAAAGATGTCAGAAAAGGCGGTCATTGCTTCCGGATAGCCGCTTTTGTGCGAAAGGAAGTACAAAAATCCGTGGTCGGGTGGCAAAGCCCCTTTGGAGAAAACGGAGCGCGGGAGCAAGCTGCCCCCGCGCTCCGTTCTGTTTTGTGTCCGCTCAGCGCTCCGCCGGCCAGAGAATGTCGTGTGCCACCGGCGCATAGAACAGCCGCTGCGCCTGCTGGGCGTCCCGGGTCTGGCCCAAGATCCACATCAGCTTCGCCGTCACGGCCTCTGTGGTCATGTCGAACGCCTCCAGCACGCCGGGGACCGCCTTGAGCCGGTGGCCCACATGATAGACCCCCAGATCGCTGCCCTCGTTCTGCACCTGCGTGGTCAGCACCACCAGCCGTCCCCGCTCCGTCCAGCGGCAGACGCTCCCGCAGAAGTCCGCGCCCTCATACTCCGGCAGTCCGCCCACGCCGAAAGACTCGATCACCAGCGCGTCGCTGCGCTCCAGCAGAAAGTCCAGCAGCGCCGGGTCCGTGCCGGGGATGAGCTTGAGGAGGGAGACGCGGGTATCCAGCGCCTCATAAAACACAGGCTCCGGGCCGCATTCCTGCCGGATGTAGGGCAGGAGCACGCCGTCCCGCAGGACGCCGAGGGCGGGGTAATTGATGCTGGAAAAGGCCTCGAAGCTCTTGGAGCGGATCTTCTGCGCCCGGGTCCCCAGGATCACCTTCCCGTTGAACACCAGCGACACGCCCGGCATATCCGACGACGCCACCCGAAACGCGTCCTTCAGGTTGGCCTTGGAGTCCGTCACATCGAAGCCGATGGGCTTCTGCGCGCCGGTGAGGACGATGGGCTTCGGGCTTTGCTGGATGAGATAGCTCAGCGCCGCTGCGGTATAGGCCATGGTGTCCGTTCCGTGGGTGAGGACAAAGCCGTCGTAATCCTTATAGTGCTTCCGGATGCAGCGCACCATCCGCAGCCAGTGCTCCGGCGCGATGTTGGTGCTGTCCAGATTCAAAAGCTGCACGCTCTCCACCCGGCAGATTTCGGAGATGGACGGGATCTGCGCCAGCAGCTGCTCGCTGGTCAGCTCCGGGGCCAGTCCATCCGCCGTGAGCTGGGAGGCAATGGTGCCGCCGGTCCCGATCAGCAGGATCTTTTTCATTGGTATCGCTCCTTACAGAATATCCCGGTGGTCCAGCGCCGCAAGGCCGAACCGCACCGCCCGCGTTACGCGCTCCCGCTCCTGCTCGTCCCGGGCGGCGTCGAACTGCCGCCGCAGGCGGCGCAGAAACTCGCCCCGGAGGGAATCCTCCCCCGCCCGGTCCCACACGTCCTGCCGGACGCGGGTCTGGTCCCGCAGCTCCAGCGCGTAAAACCGGCCGGAGAACAGCGTCTCCAGCGCCGTCAGGTCCACGACCTGCTCGTCCGTCTCGCCGGTGAGGATGATGCGGTACAGGTCGTCCGCCGTCCACGGGGGCAGCGCGGCCTCCAACGCCTCCCGCGGGTCCGCGTCCGTCACGCTCACCCGCAGGATCTCATAGCGCCGCCGCGCAAAGGGGACGAATTGCAGCGTCACCTCGCCCGCGTCGGACACGCAGCCCTCGTAAAAGCCCTTGTCGCCCAGCTCGTCAAAGCCCCGGCCCTCCGTACAGCCCGGATAGGCCCAGACCGTTTTGCCGCATTTCTGCGGCCCAGAGGCCGCGTGGACGTGGCCCAGCGCCAGATAGGTCAGGCCGCTGGAGGTGATCTGCTCTTTGGTGATGGGGTCATATCGCGGCTCGGACGGCTCCACGTCCCCGTGGAGCACCATCAGGTGGATCCGCCCGTCCGCCGGAGCGGTGAAGCCATCCAGCAGGTTCCGCGTCTGCTCCGGCGCGGTAAAGGCCGCGCCGTGGACCGTGCAGTTCAGATCCGGCAGGTCCACGCTCTCCACCGCGCCGGACCGGAAGATATACACGTTCTCCGGCCATTCCACCGCCGTGTAGGGGCTTCCCGGCCCGTAAAAGTCATGGTTTCCCGGCGCGATGAACACGCTGACGCCCGCGCCGCCCAGTCCCCGGGCCAGCTCCTCGCCCGTCTCGCGGAAGCCGTCCCGCCCGTCGAACAGGTCGCCGGAGAGCAGGATCAGATCCGCCCGGCGGCGCAGCGCCTCCTCCGCAAGGCGCGCGCCCAGCTCCCGGCTCTCGCGCCGCCGCTCCGCGGCCCGCGCCGGGGGCAGCGCCCGAAAGGGGCTGTCCAGATGGAAGTCTGCCGCATGAAGGAACCGCAGCATGGCCTTACTGCTCTTCGGGCCGCCAGCCCTTGCAGACGTCCACCCACGTGCCGCCGGAATACCGCTCCAGCTCGTCGCAGGTCAGCTCAATGGCGCTGTTGCTGCTGCCCGCGGCGGGAAACACCGTGTCGAACCGGCGCAGGGACTCGTCCAGATAGATCTCCACGCCCTCGTTCACCGCGAAGGGGCAGACGCCGCCCACGGCGTGGCCCACCAGCGCGGCGGCCTCGTCATGGCTGAGCATGGACGCCTTGCCGCCGAAGCGGTCCTTGTACCGGCGGTTATCCACCTTCGCGTCGCCCGCGCAGGCGATCAGCAGCACCCGGTCCCCCAGCTTGAAGCTCAGGGTCTTGGCGATCCGCGCACCCTCCACGCCCACGGCCTTGGCCGCCAGCTCCACGGTGGCGGAGGACACGTCGAATTCCCGGATGCGCTCCTCGATCCCCAGCGTTTTGAAATAGGCTCTTACCCGTTCGATAGACATGATCTCTTTACCTCTTTTTCTAAAATTCCATATCCGGCGTCCCGCGCGTCAGCGCACGTCCACCCGCTCCACGCCTGTACACAGGCCCGTTTTGCTGTCCAGCGTAAATACGGCGCCCTGTAGCTTGCAAGGCCCCTCCGGGTTCTGAAAGCGCCCCGGCAGCCCGCCGAGGAACGACTCCACCGACTGGTCCGGCCGCACGCCAAGGACCGATTCCACCGCGCCGGTCATGCCAAGGTCCGTGATATAGCCGGTCCCCTTAGGGTACACCCGCTCGTCCGCGGTGGGGACGTGGGTGTGGGTCCCCCAGAGGGCGGAAACGCGTCCGTCCAGAAAATAACCCATGGCCAGCTTTTCGCTGGTGGCCTGCGCGTGGAAATCCACCAGCGTCAGGTCCGCCGGCTCGCCGCCCAGCAGGCGGTCCGCCACCGTAAAGGGGTTGTCCGCCCCCCAGCTCAGGTCGCACCGGCCGATCAGGTTGATTACCCGGATGCGCACGCCGTTGAGGTCGTAGACGCCGCAGCCCCGGCCCGGCGCGCGGCCGGTATAGTTGGCGGGGCGGAGGATATAAGGCGCTTCGTCCAGAAAGTCGGCGATCTGGAGCTTTCCGAAGGTGTGGTTGCCCAGTGTGATGACATCCGCGCCCGCGTCATAGATCCGCTCGGCCTGCCGGGGCGTCAGCCCGACGGAGGCGGCGTTCTCGCCGTTGACCACGGTGAAATCAATGTTTTTCAGCTTTTTCAGGGGCCGCAGCGTCCGTTCCAGATGGTCGAGCCCCGGCTCGCCCACCACGTCGCCAACGGCCAGAATGTGATAGAGCATATGGCACCTGATTTCTTCAAAAGTCCTATGGGTGCTATTATATCCAAAAGTCCGCAGGATTGCAAGGGCGCGGCACACCCCCGCCCTCACAGCGGCACACCCCGGAAAAACCAGAGCGCGTTGCGCACCGCGCAGTTGACAACCAGCAGCAGGCCCATTGTCCACAGCCAGCGCTCCCGGTACTTCAGGACCCAGCCCCTGCGGCCCCGCAGACGCCAGACTGACTGGGAGAAGAGGTAAGCCGCGGCCCACGCCGTGCCCACCGGCACCGCCGGGTTCCAGTACAGCGACTGAACGACCCGGCCCCGCAGCAGCGCCTCCACGGCCCGGGTGCCGCCGCAGGCCGGACAGTACACGTGCCAGCGGGTAAAAAAGACGCAGGCTGGAAGCGCGGGCTGCCCCAGCGGTCCCCGCCAGAGCGCCAGCAAAGCAACGCCCACCGCCAGTGTCAGAAGCAGCGCGGGGTACAGCTCGCGGTCGTCGATCTGCCGCCGTTTCACGGGCGTCCTCCCTTCAAAAAAGGAGCCGTGCAGCGCACGGCTCTTCCGTTCTTCCTCATTTCAGCAGCTTGATCTGCCCCAGCAGCGGGACCTCTTTTTCCTCGTCGTTGATGGCGCTGATGCATCCCATCACCGCACAGATAAAGCAGAACAGCCCCCAGATCAGGCCCACGCAGGGGACAAAGCTCAAAAGCCCCGCCAGCCAGATCACCAGCGCCTGATTGATGTGGAACTTTGCGCCCTCGCGGTCGCCCAGCAGGATAGCGACCAGCAAGCCCACCCATGTAAGATATGCAACGATCCCCGTTGTTTTTCGATCCATAAATGCCGCCTTTCCTTTCTGTCACTGTGCACCGCAGTTTCACTCAGTATATGCATTTAAGCTGATTGTATCACGGCCGCGGCAGGAATGCAAGCTGAACGGAAGCGACCCCGCAGCCCTGTGCCGGCCACAGCACGGCATCAAGCCGCCGTCCCGAGGGTTTTAAGAAACCAAGGCGCAAGGATGTCACGCGATCTCATTCCGTGTGGTCCGCCGCTGGCTTGCAGAGGCAAATCACGCGCCTTTGACCCACAGAAATCCGTCATTCCACATCAGGCTGCTTGACCATGCGCAGCGCATTTCTGTTCCCGCAAAGCTTCCCCGCCTGACCACCAGAGAGCAGAGCTTTCCGCAGGCACTGCCAACTGTCAAAACAAAGCCTGAAACCGCATCGGGGGCGGCGTCAAGCCTGCTTTTCCGTATTGATCGGCATCAGCAGTTCCCGGCAGCGGCCCGTATTTTTCACATGGCAGATCAGCACGCCATCCGCTGAATCCACCCGCGCGATAAAGCGGTTCGGCCGCTCCAGAAAGCGCGCCGGGATCACCGTTCCATAGTGCATCGCAGAACCCCCTTTTTACCCGTGCGGCTGCGCCGTGTCCGTCCCCGGAAGCAGCGGGCTGTACATCATGACCGCATCGTTTTCAAAGAGGAACTGCTCCTCCAGCAGACTGTCCGACCGATCAAAGACCCTTCGATACAGCGCGTTGTGCCGCACATAACCGCCCCACACGGTCTGATCCATTCTTGCGTTTCACTGCCGCCTAGCACTCCCACTCTCTCCGGCGGGCAGCACGTAAAGATCCCCCACGCCTGAACCGGACAAAAACCGCTTCCGTCCAAGGAAGCGCTGCAATGAGCATTCAGACGAAAAAGGATACAAAAAAGGCCTCACTCGCTAGAGTGAAGCCTCTTTGTGTTGGCGCTACCTGTCTTCCCGGGCCGTCACCAGCCAAGTATTGTGGGCAGAAGCGAGCTTAACTACCGTGTTCGGAATGGGAACGGGTGGACCCTCGCCCTAATCAGCACCAACTATTTATGTTATCCGGTCCCCCGGAAACAATCGCTATTATATCGTCTCTTTACGCCTTTGTCAATATCTATCTCACAAAATCGCGTTCCTCGTCTCTCCTCCTCAAAAATCACCGATTTTTGAGGAAAAGGAGCAACAATGGAGTGAGGAAGCATTGGGCACCAGCCCGATGCGCCCGATACGCAATTTGTTGCGACGTGGTGACCCGTACCGGATTCGAACCGATGTTAACGGCGTGAGAGGCCGCTGTCTTAACCACTTGACCAACGGGCCAGATCGCGGTGTCCCTTGCGGGTACACCGTAATGCTTGGTGCGCCTTCACGGACTCGAACCGGGGACCCACTGATTAAGAGTCAGTTGCTCTACCAACTGAGCTAAAGGCGC
>CAKTMK010000050.1 GCA_934574045.1 uncultured Oscillibacter sp.
GCTGCGCATTACTGCTGCAGGCCCTATCGGAGTTCCGTACATGGCAGCAAGGTTTCGGAGATCGGGTTTATCGGCATGGAGGACGATTTCAAGCTCTGCAAGCTGGCGTTTCTCTATGCCTATGATTGCATCGCAAGCCGATGCAGGCAGATCCGGACCCAAAAGGAATATCTTGCAAAGACGCTTCGGGAGATGTGCAATTCCTATGGCTGGGGCTTCTGCCGCGGGCTGTCTGCTGCGTTCCAAAAGCAGGAGGTTGAGCATCAGGAATGGGTATTTGCCATGTGGCCTCCTTCTTCCACGGCGGGCAATACTCTTATTTTATCGGAACTTCGTGCAAAGATAAACGCCAGTTTTCAATACCGATTGGAAATAAGTTTTGCATTTAACGAACGCGCAATAGGAGCATAGGGTAAGGAGGGCTTCGTTATGGCGAGCACGAATATCAATATCCGTATGGATAGCGATTTGAAAAAGCAGTTTGAGACTTTTTGCTCTGATATGGGAATGACGATGACGACTGCTTTCAACATCTTTGCGAAAAAAACGGTTCGGGAGTATCGGATTCTCTTTGAAATCGGTGTAGAAATCCAGAACGCTGAAACAAAAGAGGCAATTTGGGAAGTGCAGAGAATGAAAGCCGATCCTACACTTGGCAAAAGCTATACGGATGTGGACGCGATGATGAAGGATCTTTTGACATGAAATATACCGTGAAGCCATCTACAAAGTTCCAGAAAGGTGTGCAATACCTGTCGGCGAAGCAGGTTCTATCCGACATGGATCACGCCATAGTGCGGGGCTTCTTGCCTTAAGAACGCAGCTTCGTTTGGAAGAAAACCGTTCCTTTCAAACATTTGGGTCACCTGAACCGTACAAAAAAGAATCGCTGCCGCATGGCAGCATATTACGAAGGACGCGCAGACTTGTAAAAAGTCTGTGCGCCCTTTTCATTTTCAGGAGGATGATATGAAACCCACCTATTCAGATGCCGGGAAACTGGCATGGTAGGAGAAAAGACTTGAACCAATGTCCCAACAGAGTTAATATCACGCCCATCTACGAGCCGGATGTCCGGCCGCTGCCGCTTTTGCTTGTGCGTTGTCCCCTCCGGTAGGTACAATGGAAAGCATCTTTTGATATGAGGAGACCCTATTACGGGACAATACTATATCTGACCTACGAACAGATCTCCTTCCCTGTGCACATATCAGGGGACTGCGGAGAAATCCGCGCCCCTGCCTCTTTTTGCCCCCCGGGAGCCCCTCCGGCGTCCCTAAAACTGGGTCTGCCGGGGCGGCCCCGGCTCCGTCCGCGCCTTCTCTCCTCCCGCCGGCGGATTTTTTCTATGGGAAAAGAGGAATCTGTGCTATACTGAAAAAAAGCCGCCGGTGGCAGGCATATTGCCAAAGGCCGGCGGCGCAGAACGGAGGCCCCCCTATGGCAACGAAGCTGAACACCACCTATATCTCAGAGGCGCTTTCGGAAAAGCTCTCCCACATCCCCGAGTATCCCATCACCACCATTGTGGCCCCTATCGGCTATGGAAAGACCCGGGCGGTGAGCTGGTGGGCGGAAACCTGCCGGAAGCGTCTGCCGGAGGCCCTGATCCTCCGGCAGATGATTGTCACGGACTCCCTGACGGATTTCTGGCGGGGCTTCTGCCGGAACCTCCGGCCCTGGCCGGAGCTGTGCGCCCAGATGGAGGAGCTGGGCATGCCTGCCGGCACCCCCTCCATTGGGCTGATGCTGGAGCTGCTCAGCGACGCTCTGGAGGGCGGCCGGCAGGAGATCTTCTACATCATCGACGATTTGCACTTTCTCCCCAGCCCCACCCTGACAGGGCTGCTGCTGTTTCTCGCCCTGCGGCTGCCGACCCGGGTGCATCTGGTGCTGCTCTCCCGGAACTCGGTATTCGACCAGACCGACCGGCTGCACCTGGGGGCCCGGCTGCTGGAACTGGGGGCTGAGTCCCTCCGCCTCACCCGGGAGGGCATCGGAGAGTACGCCCGGCGCAGCGGCCTCGCCCTCCGGCCGGCGGATGCGGCCCATCTGGCCCGCACCACCGAGGTTTGGTTTTCCATGGTGTACCTGAATCTGCGCACCTATCTGCAGACCGGCCGCTGGCCGGAGCATGTTGCCAGCATCTATCCCCTCATCGACGAGGTGCTCTTCCGCCCCCTTTCCCAGCGGCAGCGGGCCTTTCTCATCCGGCTGGGCCTGCCGGACGATTTTACCGCAGAGGAGGCGGCCTTCCTCTGGCCGGAGGGAGATGCGGCGGAACTGCTGGAGAGCCTGACGGAGCAGAACGCTTTCATCACATGCACCGACGGCGTCTACCGTTACCACAACATGCTCCGCTCCTGCGCCCGGGAGAAGTTCACCCTGCTGCCGGATGCGGAGCGCCGGGCCTGCCTGCTGCGGCAGGGGGAGTGGTATGCGCGGACTGGGGCCTTCTACTCCGCGGAGCTGTGCTATGAGCGCTGCGGCGACTGGCCCCGGCTGCTGGAGGCCTTCTTCGCCGATCAAGCCCGCTCCATCACCGTGGAAAACGAGGCCCGGATGCTCTCCTGGTACGCCGACTGCCCGGAGGAGGTCTGGAAGCAAAACCCCGGCGCCATGCTGGTGATGCTGCGCAAGCTCTTCTCCTTCGGCAAGGTGTCGGAGATGCACCGCATGCGCAGCCTGCTGCTGGCGGCGCTGGAGGATCACCCGGCCCTGGAGCCGGCGGAGCGGGACAACTATCTGGGGGAGGCGGAGCTCTACATGAGCTTTCTGGCCTTCAACGACATCTCCGCCATGAGCGCCTATCACCGCCGGGCCTGCGCCCTGATGACCCGCAGCGCCGCCGGGGTCTCCGGGGGCAACTGGACGTTCGGCGCCCCCTCGGTGCTGGCCACCTATCACCGCACCCCCGGGGGCCTGGATCGGGAAAACGCCGAAATGCGGGAGTGCATGCCCTATTTCTATGAGGTCACGGAGGGCCACGGCAACGGCGCCGAGCACATCATGCAGGCGGAGACTGACTTTTACCGGGGCCGTCTGGCGGACGCGGAGCTTGGCTGCCGTCTGGCCGTCGCCGCCGCCCGGCGGCGGGAGCAGTACTGCATCTGGCTGTCCGCCGACTTCCTCAAGGCCAAAATGGCCCTCTATCAGGGCCAGCCGGCGGAGGCGGAGGCCGTTCTCGCCCGGCAGGAGCAGCTGCTCCGGCAGAACCGGCGCTATGCCCTTCTGCCCACTCTGGAGATGTGCCGGGGCTGGCTCTCCGCCCTGCTGGGCCAAGGGACGGAGGCCCCCCAGTGGCTGCTGGACGAGACTCAGCCCCTGCCGGTGACCCGGCCCGCAGCCCCCTCTGCGGAACTGGTGCGCAGCCAGCTGCTGCTGGCCAGAGGGGAGTGGGCCGCAGCTGCCGCCCGGGAGCAGACGGTGCTGGCCGCCTGCCGGAGCTATCGAGGAATGCTGCTGTGCACCATCTGGGCAGAATTGCAGCTGGCCGCCGCCTATGAGCAGCTGGGAAAGGCAGACGCCGCCGTGTGCCATCTCTCCGCCGCTCTGGAGGCCGCAGTGCCGGACGATCTGCTGCTGCCCTTCGTATTTGAGAGCAATTACCTGACGGCCTCCCTCTCCGCCATGGGGAAGACCGGCGGGTGGACCGTCCCGGTGGGCCGGATTCAGGAGCTGGCAGGCCCCTACCAGACCGTCAGGGTCCGGAGCCTCCGGGAGCGCCTTTCCGGCGCCAGCCTGACGGCCTTCGGCCTGACGGAGCGGGAGCTGGAAATCGCCCGGATGGCGGCTCAGCGCCGCAGCAGCCGGGAGATTGCCGAGTCTCTGGGGATCTCCGTAAAATCCGTCAACAACCGCCTCAACGCCGTGTATGAAAAGCTGGGACTGGGCGGAGAGGGCCGCAACAAGCGTCAGGCCCTGCTGGCCTTTGCCGCCGATGAGGCATCCAACGGAAAATTGGGGTAATCATTACCCTACCCAATTGACAGATACCGCTGTACAGTAAAGCTGTACAGCGGTATTTTCATGGGCATCCGGAAGGAAAGGTGGACGTTCAATGACAGGCCCTCCCATCAAATCCGTGGCGGCGCAGGCCGACCACATCCTGCGGGTGAACTGGAGCAGCGGCAGCGCCACGCTGCTGAACATGAAGCCGAAGCTCAGCAGTCCCCGGTTCTCCCCCCCCTGCGGGAGGCGGCGGTGTGGCGCTCCGTCACCACAGACGGCTACACCATCCGCTGGCAGGACGAAAAGGGCTACCCCTATGATATGGCGGAGTACGAAGTCAACCAATTTGCCAACGGCCTTTGAGGCAGACAACAAGGAGGAGGAAATCTGAAATGAAGAACCGATGCTTACCCCGCGCCGGCAGACAGGCAGCCGCCCTGCTGACGAGCCTTGTGCTGATGCTGACTCTGCTGCCCACGGCGGCTTTGGCGGCAGAGGATGTGGCCGTCAGCCCGAAGAATTTCCCGGACGAGAATTTCCGAGCCTATGTCAGCACCAACCTGGATAATAACGGCGACAACGTCCTCAGCGTCGATGAGATCGCCGCCGTGACAGAGATCAGTTGTGACGAGCGCAGCATTGCCAGTCTGGAGGGTATTGGGTATTTCACGAACCTGGAAACCCTGTACTGTCAGGATAATCTGCTGACAGCGCTGGACGTCAGCAGAAACACCAGGCTGACGAAGCTGAATTGCAGCAGCAACCATCTGACGGTGCTGAACGTCAGCGCCAATACGGCCCTGACCGAGCTGTCCTGCGGCAGCAATCAGCTCACGGCTCTGGATCTCAGCGGCGCCCCCAATCTGGATACCTTGATCTGCGGCGACAATCAGCTGACGGAGCTGAATGTCCGCGCCAATCCCGCGCTGACGACTCTGCGCTGCATCAGCAACTGTCTCACGGAGCTGGACGTCAGCCGGAACACCAAGCTGGAGACACTGGTCTGCAGCGGCAACCAGTTGACGGTGCTGGATCTCAGCGTCAATACGGCCCTGACCGAGCTGTCCTGTTCCGACAACCGGCTCACCAGTCTGGATCTGAGCCGGACCAAGGTGACATCATACGATCAGCTGAGCTGCAGCGGCAACCAGTACACTCTGGGCCTGAAGGACGGCGAGGACACCTTTGACCTCACCACCCTGCCCGGAAGCTTCGATGTCAGCAAAGTCGGCAGTGCGCTGAACATGTCAGGCGGCGAGATCACGGGCAATATCCTGACGGTCAAGCCGGGCGCCGAAATGGTCCGCTATAAATACGCCTGCCGCGACGGTCTCTGGGCGGACTTCGCCTGGAAGGTGCACGCCGATACCGTGCGCAAAATCGGGCTCACCCAAACCGAGTCCTATACCTTCCCGGAGCTGACCGCCGGGTATACCTCGGTGAGCTCCAACAAATTCCTGATTCGCAATACCGGCAACGTGGCCACCGGGCCGCTGAAGGTCGTGCTGGAGGGAAAAAACGCCGACGCCTTCCTGCTCGCCAGTCAGGACGGCACCCTTTCGGCGGACGGCAGCATTGCCATTCGCAGCATCGGCCTCATAGGCACCGCGCCCACCGTCTCCTTCCAGCCTGCACCGGGGCTCTCTGCCGGCACCTACACCGCCGATCTGGTGGTGAAGAGCGCGGATGATGACGGCGCGGCACTTTCAGAGCGTTTCGGCGTCTCCGTGACCGTGAAGCCCGGCGTCGTAAACTATGCCCTGTATTACGACACCGAGGATGGCCGGTTCCTGAAGAAGTCCTTTGCGGGGGAAAGCTGGAACAATGAGGAATGGACAGAGCAGACCGACCGCTGGAAAGCTCTGGACCGGGACGGCGACGGCTATTATGAGACTCTGCGGCTGGAGGGCTTCCATCTGAACTGCGCCCCTGCTTCCCGCAGCAGCATGGATCTCGTTGACTATGGCGTGTGGCTTCAAGACAGCCGGCGGGATGACCTCCTCACCCTGGAGGTCATTGGCGATGACAACGTCATCACCTGCGATGCCGGGGGCAACACGCTTGCCAACGGCGCGCTGAACAGCTCCAAGCTGGTGATCACCGGCGGCGGCACCCTCCGCATCCGGGGGGAAAACGCCTCCATCGCCACTGCCTTGGATGTCAATAACCTTCTTTCGGTAGAGGGCAATACCAAACTGATCCTAGAGACCGCCTCCGTTTCCTCTGACTCTCAGGAGGCCAGCCGCGCCCTGACGGTGAACGGCTCCGAGGGCGTCCGGGTGGAGAAGGGCAGCTCCATTGAGATCAGCGCCCTCAAAGGCGACGGCACCCCCGGCACCGCCATCTCTTCTACCGCCGCCAGACGCATCACGGCGGAGGATTCCATTGTCACCGGCGCTGCCGAGGTGTTCCTCTCCGGTCTCACCGGGACCCTCACCCAGAAGGATGCCGGTGCCCCCCTGGTCATCCGCGACCGGACGGAGGCGGAGCGCACCGCCCGGAGCATTCATTACAGCTGGGCCACCGGCCAGCTGGGAGAAATGTACTTTGACGATCTCAGCACCCACAGCCTCCTGACCTTCACCTCCGGCAGCCAGCAGGAGACCATCGAGCAGCTCCGGATGAAGGGCCCCGCCACCCTTTCCCTCCGCTCTGGAGACGCGGTCACGGTCTCCGTTGACCCGGCGGCGGGCTACACCCTCACCGGCTGGACCGTGGTGGCGGGAGATACCTACGAGGACTATACCTCTGCGGAGAAATACGCCATCGACACCACCGAGCCCCTGCGGCTCATCATACCGGACAGCAATCTCTACGCCGTTATCCCCCATTTCGACATAAACGAAAATGCCCGGGTGGCGGTCCGCGCCTATGGCTCCGGCCAGACCGCCCAAAGCCTCGTCTGCTATCTGGGCTACGGCAGAATGGATCAGTCCTTCACCCTGCCCACGGCGCTGGAGGCCGGGCTCTATGCCCACGGCACCAGCACACCCCAGCGCTTCCTGTACTGGTACCTGGGCACGGATACCAACACGCAGTACCACCCCGGCGACACCATCCCCCTGACCCGCAGCCAGCTGGACACGGATGAAAACGGCGAGCTGGGCCGCCTTGTCAATGCCAAGACCCAGGACGACAGCGCCCGGAACTACCTGTCGGTGCAGACGGAGGGCCAGGGCAGCTATCAGATCACCTGCACTGACCGCAGCGTCATGGGCGGCATCTCCCTGAACAACTTCGCCGTTCCCATGGGCGCAAACGTCACCCTGACCCCCGTTCCGGAGGAGGGCTGGTGCTTCAAGGAGTGGAAGATCATCCGCGGCGATGTCACCGTGAAGGACGGCAGCTTCACCATGCCGGATACGGCAGTGTCCGTCACGGCCGTCTTTGAGGCCGACGCCGGCTATGAGCGCCCCGTCACCGTCCAGACCGACGGCGGCGGCACGGCCTCTGCCTCCCCCGACAGAGCCGCCGCCGGGGCGAAGATCACTCTCACCGCTGCCCCCGACAAGGGCTACAGCTTCAAGGAATGGCAGGTCATCAGCGGCGGCGTCACCGTGGAGGACAACAGCTTTATCATGCCCGCCGCCCCGGTGACCGTCAAGGCCGTGTTTGAACCCATTCTGAAGATCAGCGCAGAGAACTTCCCCGCCCCCGCCTTCCTGCAATACATCAACGAGTGCTGCATGGATACAGACAAGGACGGCCATCTCAGCGCCGGGGAGCTCGCCAAAATCAGGACCATCAACATTCCCGGGAAGGGTGTCAGGGATCTGACGGGCCTTGCGCACTTCACCGCGCTGGAAAAGCTCTTCTGCCAGTCCAATGACCTGACGGTACTGGATCTCAGCGGCAATCCGGCGCTGACCTTTGTGAACTGCTCCCAAAACCGGCTGACCTCGCTGAATTTTGGCAGCAACCCCAAGCTGGCTAGCTTTTACGCCGACGGCAGCATCTACCGGATCACCCTGACGGAGGCGGGCACCTTTGACCTCTCCACCCTGCCCGAAGGCTTTGACGTGTCAAAGACCGGCAGCTGGACGGGGGGCTCCGTCAGCGGCACGATCCTCAGCGTGGAGGAGGACGCCGCCTTTGTCACCTACACCTACGATCCCGGCAGCGGCCTGGAGCCTATGCTGTTCACCCTGCTGGTGACAGGCCGGGAGGCCGCGCCTATCCCCATCAACGAGACCACCTTCCCGGACTCCAGCTTCCGCACAAGCGTTAAAAGCGAGATCGACCGCAATGGGGACGGAAAACTCAGCACGGACGAGATCCTTCCCATCCGGGAGCTGGACGCCAAGTATGATCTTTCTCTCCGGCCCAACCTTGAGGGCCTTACGGATCTCACGGGCATTGAATATTTCACGGAGCTGGAGAGCCTGACCTGCAAGGACTACCAGCTGACCTCCCTGGATCTCAGCCGGAACACCAAGCTGAAGCAGCTGGATGTCAGCGGCAACGAATACCGGATCCTGCTGACGGAGGCGGGCACCTTCGACCTCTCCGGTCTGCCCGGAAAGTTCGATGTGTCAAAGGCCAGCGACTGGACGGGCGGCACCGTCAGCGACACGGTCCTCACCGTGGAGGAGGGGGCCCAGGAGATCACCTACACCTATGACTGCGGCGGCGGCTTCACTGCCCGCCTCACACTGAAGGTGCGCTATCCCGGCGTCAAGATCGCCGCGCCGGTGATCTCCCCCGCCGGCGGGATCTACAACGGGCCGGTCACGGTCTCCATCACCTGCGCCACACCGGACGCCAGCATCTATTATCTCGACGGAAACGGCTACAAGCTCTACTACAGAGGGCCATTTGTCCTGGACGAGAGCGCCAGGATCACTGCCTGGGCTGAGGATGAAAACGGCGACATGGAGGACAGCGAGCGCGTCACCGCTATCTTCAGCATCGTGGAGGCCGGCCATGTCCACGACTACAGCCCGGACTGGACGGCGGACAGCACCGGCCACTGGCACGCCTGCCAGTGCCTCCAGCAGGCGGATTTTGCGCCCCACACCTTCCAGTGGATCATTGACTGGGAGGCTACCCGCACCGAAACCGGCGCGAAGCACGAGGAGTGCAGCGTCTGCGGCTTCATCCAGAGCGAGGGCACCGTCATCGACAAGCTGCCCGGCGGCGGTTCCTCCGGCGGCGGCAGCAGCAGCGGCAGCTCGTCCGCGGCAACCTACCCCGTCTCCGCGCCCAGCGCCTCCACCGGCGCGTCCACCGGCACGGCTGTCACCGGCGGCAGCGTCAGCGCCAGCACGAAGAACGCCACGGCCGGTTCCACCGTGACCGCCACCGTCTCTCCCGAGGCGGGCTACCGGCTGGGGAAGCTGACCGTCGTGGACAAGAACGGCAAAGAAGTTCCCGTAACACTCAAGGACGGCAAGTACACCTTTACCATGCCCGCCTCTCAGGTGGACATCAAGCCGGTGTTCGAGAAGATCCCCGCCGAGACGGCCGAGACGGTGTTCCCGGACGTTCCTGCCAACGCTTATTATGCCGATGCGGTGAAATGGGCCGCGGAGAAGGGCATCACCTCCGGCACCAAGGACGGCGGCTTTGCTCCCGGCAATACCTGCACCCGGGCGCAGATCGTCACGTTCCTGTGGCGCGCGGCTGGCTCTCCGGAGCCGCAGACGGCTGAAACCGGCATGACGGACGTTTCTCCCGCAGCGTACTACGCCAAGGCGGTGGCTTGGGCCATCGAGAACGGCATCACCGTCGGCAGGTCGGACGGCAGCTTCAATCCCAACGGCACCTGCACCCGCGCCAACGGCGTGACGTTCCTGTACCGCGCGGCCAAGGCCGCCGCCAGCGGGAATGACGCTGGTTTCAGCGATGTGACGGCGGACGCGTACTACGCGGCGGCGGTGCAGTGGGCGCTGGAAAACGGCATCACCAACGGGCAGAGCAACGGCCTGTTCGGGCCGAACGGCGGCTGCACCCGCGCCCAGATCGTCACCTTCCTCTTCCGCATGCATCAGGGCAGATAAGGGGAAATGGGATCATGGATATAATTCCCAAAGATTCTATCTTTCCTCAAAACCGCAGGGAGACTCCCGGAGAGAGTCTCCCTGCGGCAGAAGTCCCTGCCGATCATTGATGTGGATATTGCTGCCACGGAAATGGAACAAGCGGAGGACGATGTACCGAATCCGGTACATCGTCCTCCGCTTTGCATTGCTCTGAGCAATATTTTTTATGTTGTCCTTGTGCGTAGGTGCCTTCGCGGCCTCCGTGTTTTTCTTTGTCTCTGTCAGAGCAGCAAAACGCATCCTTTGACATCGCAGATTATTTTCTCAGCATATTGCCAAATATCCCGCAAACAGGTGTATTTACAGCACAAATCTAATTCTTCCCTTTTGCGCCATATCCATTTGACCACATACTTGCCCACAGCCAGCGAAAAATCGCCCCGCCGCAAGGCATCCTCTTGAATGACTTTCATGAACCTGTCAATTTGTTCCTCCGGCGAATATTGTCAGGACGGTTTTTCAAATGAGACTGTAAACACTTTACGAACGATGCGGATTCACAGCGTTTTTCGGGCAGGAATGGCTTGAAATCAGGCATCAAAAATCAATGCTTGTGGGATTCGTGAAGTATCTTCCGCCTGCGCGTATGGATTGCACCATTCCGCGATTCACGGTATCGTGCAGCCAGTGTGCGGCTTCGCGTAGCCTTTTGCGGTTTCGCCGGTTATCGTCAGATTCTATGACGTGCAAAGGTGCGTCCTGCGTACAGAGCATCGTATGGCAGATACGTCGGCAGCCGGGTATCCGCTCTCATGTACTCGGTGATGAAATGTCACCTTCTTCGCGGGAATTAGGGGTATCACGAATCGTGACAGCCCCCAGCCGGGCGGTTTCCAACGCTTTGACCAGTAATGTCGGCAAAGCACCACAACTGCCCGGAAGCTCTGCTTGCAGCCTCGGATTCACCCGCGGCAAAAGGAATTGTAGGCGATGCGGTTTCGGTGGTCGAGGAAAAACGACCATTCAAGCCGCCGCTGCTTGTTGATTCTCGGCATTTTCACGCGCCTGTCTGTCGCCAGAGCGTCACGCTCCGGCAGACGGTCAAACTGTAAATCTCGGTATCATTTTCGGGCTTTTTCTGCCCTGTACGCTCCATTTGGGGAACAGGTGGTATGCGGTATGGGTAAGTCTCTTCGGCGCGTTTTGTGCGCTTTGGGGATGGGATATTTACCTCGGAAAAATGCGCTAAACTCAGTTCAAATCGTTATGCTCTGAATGGCCCTCACTACAAATGGGGGTCATTATCGCCCGTGCGCTCCGTTTCAGTCACAGAAAGTTATCGGACGGTTCAAAAAATATTCCGCACGAACTTGTTGCATATTTCGTCCGATTTGGATATAATAAGGATGAACCAAATCACGAAGGGAGGAACCAGATCATGTCGATTACTGCGACGGAACTGAAAAGCAATCTCGGAAAGTATCTTCTGCTTGCAGCGACGGAGGACATTTTCATCACTCGCAACGGCAAGGTTGTCGCCAAGCTCTCCAATCCCCATCAGGACAGAGTGGACATTGCCAAGTCCCTGTTCGGGATTCTTCCGGCTGATGTGACGTTGGAGGAAGCGAAG
>CAKTMK010000051.1 GCA_934574045.1 uncultured Oscillibacter sp.
CGGCGGACGCGGTTTTTCCGGCGGTGCAGCCGCCCGGGGGAGCCGTCCCATCGGCGGCGCATCGTCCCGGCCCATCGCCCCCGGCGCGGCGAAGGCCGCGCCCCTGCCGGAGCTGGCGGCGGGCGACCGCGTGGAGCATACCGCCTTCGGTCCGGGAACGGTGGTATCCGTCAAGCCCATGGCCGGGGACGCGCTGCTGGAGGTAGCCTTCGAGACGAAAGGCACGAAGAAGCTGATGCTCAAGTCCGCGGGCGCGCACATGAAAAAGCTCTGATCCGCAGACGCGCGGCAGACCGAAAAAGTCAGGCGGGACCTCCCGATGGGAGGCCCCGCCTGCCGCTTTCTTGAGAAAATACGCTTGTTCAGCGCCTCGGTCGTCCGCCGACAGCGGACGAACCGACGCTCGCTCCGCGCAAAGGGTTTTCTGCCGCGGCAGAGAACGGATCACACCGCTTTCGCGCCTGCGGACGCGAAGCTCTGCGGGGCTTTTCGACAAGCTGAGATAGGGGATCTCCCATTGGGAGGCCCCGCTTGTTCCTGTCTAACTTGAGAAACACCGCGCTCAGCGGACGCGCAGGCGCTTGACCGTCTCCTCCTCCGGCGTGACGTTCACCGTCCGGCAGGTGGTGTAGATCACCATGCCGGGGCGCGCCCCGGCGGGCTTGCGGACGTTTTTCACCGGCGTGAAATCCACCGGCACGTTGCCGCTCTCCCGCGCCTGCGAATACCACGCAGCCAGCTTCGCCGCCTCCACGACGCTCTCCTCGTCCGGCTCCGCCCCGCCGGTGCAGAGGATCACGTGGGAGCCGTGGATCTTCTGGGTATGGAACCAGAGATCCCGGTGGTCCGCGTCCCGGGTCAGGCGGTCGTTCTGCCGGTTGTTCCGGCCCACCAGCACCCGCAGCCCAGCCGTCGTGCGGAACTCCCGGGGCTTGGCGGGGCGCTGCGGCTCCTTCTTCTCCCGCCCCTTTCGGCGCAGGAAGCCCGCCTCCTTCAGCTCGGCGCGGATGTCGTTGAAGTCCTGCTCCGTCTCCGCCTCGGCGATCTCCTCCAGCACGCTGCCGAGATACGCCTCGTCCCGCCGCGCAATGGCCATCTGCTCCCGGAGATACTTTTCGGCGGTCTTGGCCTTGGCGTACCGCTTGAAGTATTTGGCCGCGTTCTCCTGCGGCGTCAGCAGCGGGTCCAGCGGGATGGTGATCTCCCGGCCCTCGTCATAGTAATTTTCGCACGTCAGCTTTCGCTGCCCCCGCTCCATGCGGTAGAGATTGGCGGTAATCAGCTCGCCGCTCAGGCGCAGCGCGTCCCGGTCCTGCGCGGCGGCGTAATCCTTCTCCTGCGCGGCCAGCTTGCGGCGCAGCCGGTCCCGCGCGCCGGAGGCCGCCCGGATCAGGTCGGCGCCCCGCTGACGGATACGCTCCTGCCGCTCCCGGGATTCGTAAAACTCGTCCATCAGCGCGGAGAAGCTGGGATACGTCCGGCACTCCGCCGCCCCGCCGTACTGCCGGATGGGGACGCAGGAAAAGTCCATGGGCCTGCCGTCCCGCCAGAGGGCCACGGGCGTAAAGCAGCTCTCCTTGACCGCGTCCCGCAGGGCGGCGGTCTTTTCGTAAAACCGCCGCTTCCCCGCCGCGTCCAGCGAAAAGAGCCGGGCATCCGTCTCCCCCGCCGTCTCAAAGGCCAGCTCCCGGGCCAGCAGCGGCGAAACGCCGAAATAGCCATCCAGCAGAAACGCGTCCAGCGTCCGCTCCGGGTTCGCCTGCGCCAGCTTGGCGGAAAAATCCTCCTCCGTCAGCTCGGAGAGATAGGTCTTGCCGTGGGCGGGCGGATACTGGTAAAAAAGCCCCGGAAGTACCGGACGCTCGGCGGACATCTCCGCGTCCACCCGGCGCATGCACTCGATCACCCGCCGCTCCCCGTCCAGCAGGATCAGGTTGGAGTGGCGGCCCATGGCCTCCAGCACCAGCGTGCGCTCCCCCGGCCGGCCGAAATCGTCCGTGATGTCCAGATGCAGCTCCACCAGCCGCTCCAGCCCCGGCTGCGTCAGCCCGGAGACCCGCGCGCCCACCAGATGCTTGCGCAGGAGCATACAGAACATGGGCGGCTCCGCCGGATTGTCCCGCAGCTGCGCCGTGAGCTGGATGCGGGGATTGTTGGCCCCCGCGTTGAGCAGCAGGCGCACGCCGCCCCGCAGCAGCAGGATCACCTGATCCCGCGCGGGCTGCTGCACCCGGTCGATGCGCAGGCCCAGAAGCTGCGGGCGCAGCTCCTCCACCACCGCCTGTAAGCAGGCCGCGTCCAGCGCCATGTCAAGCCTCCCCTTCCATCATCACGCCAAACAGCTCGCTCACCCGCTCCCTCCGGCCGGAGAGATACAGCCAGCCCAGCAGCGCCTCCAGCGCCGTGGCCTCGGCGTACTGCGCGCGGCTGGCGTGGCTGGGGACGGTGTGGACGTTGGCGTTGCGGCCCCGGCGGAACACGCCGGTCTCCTCCTCCGTCAGCAGCGGCAGGAGCTTTTCCGCACGGCGCGCCTGCGACTCGGCGCAGACAATGGCCACCGCGGCGCGGTGCAGGCCCTTTCCGGTGGCCTTTCCCCGGGCGCACAGCCACGAGCGCACCAGCAGCTCAAACACCGCGTCGCCCACGTGGGCAAGCCCGATGCTGCTGACGGCGCGGAGCTGGTCGGGCGTCATCTGAATGTCGAAATAATCTTCCATCGGCTCTCCTCAAACAAAAAAAGACTTGCAAACGTGCAAATCTTTTGCTTTTCTTTATGCTGATATTACCACAAAATCGGAAAAATTTCAAGTCTTGTTCCGAATTTGCCCCGGGTGTATAGAATATGCGAGGTGAAGAAGATGGAACAAAACGAAACGGCTCTGCGCGTCCCGGAGACGGCAACGGAGCTGACGGCCCCCAGCCCCGCGCTGGAGCGGACGGGAATGACCCTCTCCCCCGCGCAGGCGGCCCTGGTGGCCCGGCGGCAGCGCGCGGCCCTGCGGGAGACGGGGCGCGTGGAATTTTCCGGCGGCACGCTCCGGGCGCTGGCGGAGGCGTTCTGCGGCTCTCCCTTCATCCAGCGGGCGGACTGGCCGGACACGCTGGCGGAGCTGACGGAGCTTTTTTACGCCCTGAAGAACGAGACACGGGACCGCCTAGGCGACGAAGCGCTCATCCGCGCCATGGCCGTCCGGTTCAACGGTTCGGCGGGCGGCTCGGCGGACGCGCTGGCGTCCACGCCGCCGGAGTGGTTCCTCCGCTGTGACGCGGCGGGCGGAAAGGAGCCGGAGGATGACTGAGCTGATCCCGCAGTTCCCGGCGCTTTCGCCGGAGGAGGACCTGCTGGCGCAGGAAGCCCTGTGGGAGCTGGTGCGGCGTCAGGCCCGGCTGTTCGCGCCGGAGAGCGCGTCCCTCCCGGCGGAGACGGCGGCGGCGCTGTCGGAGTCTGTCCGCCTGACCCTCGGCGCGGACCGGGACCCGTCGGTGCTGCTGCGCTCCGGTCTGGAGGAGCGCTTCCGGCAGGGGCAGCGCCGCCTTGCCCAAAAGGTGGAGATGTCCCGGCAGCTCTGGCGCGCCGCGTGGGCCACGCGGCCGGAGATCGAGAGCCGCTCCTTACAGGACACGCTGGACAGCCTCTCCGGCTTCGCGCGGTGCTACGACCTCCGCCTTTTCGCGCAGGAGATCCCCTGCGACATCGACTATCAGCTCTCCCAGCCCGTGCCGGAGACGCTGGTGGGCGCGGACTATGTAAACGAATGGCTGCGGCGGCTGTGTCTGGAGCAGGACATCCTGCGCCGGTTTGAGCCGGGGCTTGCCCGGGCGGTGATCGCCGCAGGCTGCCCGGACTACCGCCGTCTGCTCGTCAACCTTTATGAGCCTGTGGCGGTGAACGCGCTGGGGCTGGCGCTTCTGGGCGAGGAGCCGCGCTGGCTGGACGTTCCTCCTCCCCTGCGCCGCAGGCTGGAAGCGCGGCTGTCGCCTTTGCGCGAGGAGGACCGCGCCGCCGCGCTGGACGCCGGGGCGCTGGCCCTGTGCCAAGCGCTGGAGCTGCGCGCCCAGTCCGCCCAGTATCTCCGCAGAACGGCGGCGGACCTGCGGCCCCGCCTGTCGGCGGCGCTGGGTGCCGGAACGCTGGAGCACGTCTTTCTCTCCGTGTGACCGCCGGCCCAAGCCGTCTCCCGCCCGGACGGCGGCAGTCAAAAACAGCCCAAGGGCCGAAAAAATCTCCCCGGCGCGGATGCTTTTCCGCGCCGGGGAACGTTCGTTATTGGCCGCACATCCGGCCAAGCCGTATCGCCGAAGCGGCGTCCGCCGTTCATCCGCGCGGCCCGTCAGGCGTGTCCGGCGCTGCCGGGGCCGTCCTGCTGAAAGTGCGGTGCTTTCCGCCCGGATGCCCGGCCCGCGCCGGTCATTCCGCCCGCAGACGCTCCGTGACCGCCGCGCCCGCCAAAATCAGGAGCGCCCCGGCCAGCTCCAGCGCAGAGAGACGCTCATGGAGCAGCAGCACCGCAAAAAACACGGCGGACATCGGCTCCAGATAGCCGAGGATGGACACGGTGACCACCGGCAGGCGGGCGATGTCCGAAAAGTACAGATAGCAGCCAAGGCCCGTGTTGACCAGTCCCAGAACCAGCATCCACAGCCGCTGTTCCCCGCCCTGCGGCGGCGCGGGAAGCCCGGTGAACGCCGCGAACGCCGCCACTGTGAAAAAGCTGACGGCGAGCTGGAGCGCGGCGTTTTTCATCCCCGTGACCTCCGGCGCCTTCATGGTGAAAATGACCATCAGCGCGTGCAGCAGCGCCGAGGCGAAGCCGCACAGCAGCCCCGGCCCGTCCACGCCGGAGCCGGCGGAGAGGTCCGGGACGGAGATCAGCAGGATCCCGGCGAACACCACGCCGAAGCAGGCCGTCTGCGCCGCGGTCAGCCGCTTGCGGAACACCAGCGGCGCGGCCAGCAGCACGATCACCGGCCCGCAGTAATATGCCACCGAGGAAAGGCCCACGCCGATCCGCTGATACGCCTCATAGAGAAAGATCCAGCTCAGTCCCATGGAAACGCCGGAGAGCGCGGCGGCCGCCGTCTGGCGGGGCGGCGCGTCCGGCCGCAGCCGCTCCCCCTTCAGCAGCAGGAGCAGCAGCAGAAACAGGCTCCCCAGCAGCGTCCGGTAAAACACGATGCCCATGCTGGGCATGGCAAGGCGGCTGGATACCACGCCGTTCAGCCCGAACAGCAGCAGCCCGGAAATATACTTGATGTGCGCCCGCAGCACGGCAGGTCCCTTCCTCCGCAGTCTCGCCGCTCCGACGGCTCCGCCGCCCGAACGATCCAACGCGCATTGCAGCACCGTCCGCTGCATGCGTAAAGCGGATGTTTCTCATGAAAAGCATCACAAAATCGTATGAAGCGCTTCCGTTACGCGTCTCCCCGCTCCGCGGCAAGGGCCAGCGCCGCCTCCCGGAACCAGTGCAGGCTCTCCCGCCTGTCCCGGGCGCGGACCGTCAGATAGACCCGGTGGAGCGGCGGCGCAGACCGCAGGGGGCGGGAGACGAAGCCCCTGCGCTCCAAGCTCCGGGCCACGGCCTCCGGCACGATCATCCAGTCCTCCGGCTCGCTGAAATAGCGCTCCGCCGTGGGGGTGGTGTTGACCCGCATCTTGACGGAATAGGGCTGCCACCAGCGGTCGAACCACGTCTCAAACGGCCCATCGAACGCCTGAAAGATGCCGTGCTCCGCCCGCAGCTCCGCCGGGTCCGCCGCTCCCTCCGGCGCGGCCCCGCCGTCCCCCCGGAACACCGCGCGGTACGGCTCCTCGTACAAAAGCTCGCCCGTCAGGCTCCCGGAGGCAGGGGCGGACTGGGTGATCCCCACGTCCACCCGCCGGTCCTCCAGCAGCGTGAAGATCTCCGCCGTGTGGTGGTCCTCCACCGTGACGCACAGCTCGGGATGCGCCGCCCGCAGCCGCGCCAGCAGCTCCGGCATCAGCGCGTCGTGGGCGCTGCGGATGCACGCGGCGGTCAAAAACCGCCGTCCGGCGTCCTCCCGCAGCTCCATGGCCTGCTCATAGAGCATCAGCATCCGCGCCGCGATGTCGGAAAACGCCGCGCCCTCCGGCGTGAGCTCCGCCTGCGTCCGGCCCTTCCCCCGCCGGAACAGCGTGACCCCCAGCTCCCGCTCCAGCCCCGCGATGCGCTTTCCCAGCGCGGGCTGGGTCATGTGGCGGCTCTCCGCCGCCGCGGTGATGCTGCCCGTCCGGCGCACCTCCAGAAAGCTCCGCAGCGACTCCATATCCACCGGATGTCCCCCCTTGAAATAAAACTCTTGTGACTATTTAATCATAAAAACAGCAATTTTACAACCATTTCGTTCTGTGCTATCGTAAAGGCATCAAAGGAGCAGGAGGTCGGTTTCATGTCTCTCACCATCGAGCGCATCCGTCAGGCGCAGGCGCGCATCGCGCCCTATACGGCGCGGACGCCGCTGCTGCGGCTCCAGAATCTGGACGAATCTCTTGGCTGTGAGGTCTACGCCAAGGCGGAGTGTATGCAGATCACCGGCGCGTTCAAGCTGCGCGGCGCCATGAACAAGGCCCTCACCCTCACGCCGGAGGAGCTTGGCCGGGGCATCGTCGCCGCCTCCTCCGGCAACCACGGCAAGGGCATCGCCTACGCCGCGAAGCTGCTGGGCGCAAAAGCAACCATCGTCATGCCCTATACCGCCGCCCCCGTCAAGGTGGACGCCATCCGGGCGCTGGGCGCGGAGATCGTCCAGTGCGACGTGTCCGAGCGGTTCGAGGTGGCCGAGCGGCTCTGCCGGGAGCGGGGCGCCACCATGGTCCCGCCCTTCAACGACGAGGACGTGATGGCCGGTCAGGGCACGGCGGGCCTTGAGATCATGGAGCAGTGTCCGGAGCTGAACGCCGTCGTCGTCCCCGTCAGCGGCGGCGGACTTATCAGCGGCGTGTCCACGGCGGTGAAGGCCGTCTCGCCGGAGACGCGGGTCTACGGCGCGGAGCCGGCCGCTCTCCCCCGCTATTCCGAGAGCCTGAAGGCGGGAAAGCCCGTCAAGGTGGAGCCGAAAAAGTCCATCGCCGACGCGCTGGTGGCCCAGACGCCCGGCTCTCTCTGCTTCCCCTGCGTCGCCGCGCATACGGACGGCTTCGCCGTCGTGGACGACTCGTTCCTGCTCAAGGGCATGAAGCTGCTGCTCACCGAGGGGAAGCTCCTGTGCGAGCCGTCCTCCGCCATCGGCATCGGCGCGGTGCTTCAGGGCCTGATCCCCGTAAAAAAGACGGACAAGGTCTGCTTCCTGATCTCCGGCGGCAGCGTGGCGCTGGAGCAGCTGAAAATTCTGGAGGAGGTAACGATATGAGAGCCGTGTTCAACAAAAACGCCCCCAGAGGGCATTACTCCCCCGGCATGGTCTGCGGAAAAACGCTCTACATCTCCGGCCAGACCTCCGCCGATCCCGCCACCGGGCTGCCCGCCGAGGGCGGCTTCGAGGCGGAGATGCGCATGGCGCTGGGCAAGCTGGACAGCGTGCTGACCGCCGCGGGCTGCGCCAAGGAGAGCGTGGTCATGTGCCGAATCTATCTCACCTCCATGGACCTGTGGGACCGGGCCAACGCGGTCTACTCCGAGTTCTTCGGCCAGCACCGCCCCGCCCGCATCGTGCTGCCGGTCGGTCCGCTGAGCAAGGGCTGCCTTGTGGAGCTGGAGGCCGTGGCGGAGCTTGCGCAGGGCTGAGCGCTCCGTTTCTCAGAAAACGCCGCAAATAAGATCAAGCGAGCCGGGACCCGTACAGGTCCCGGCTCGTCTCATGCGCTCCCGCTGTCCCGAATTTTCCGCCGACTGTCGGTGCGCCGCAAGGTCCGCCGCCCGCCTTTCACGCTGGCGTTCCCCCTTTCGGCCCGCATCCGCCCGGCAGGGCCGTTCATTCCTTCTGTCCGCCGCTTTTCGCGGAGACCTGCGGAGCCGCGCCCGCCATCATCCGGAAGTACACCGGGATCAGCAGCAGATCCGCCCCGATCCACGCCAGCGGCGTGGCAAGGCACACGCCCACATACCCGATCCGGGCGGCCAGCAGCGTCGCCGCGCCGACGCGGGCCGTCAGCTCCACCACGCAGGCGGCGAAAGGCGCCTTGCTGTTGCCCATGCTCTGGATGGCGGAGCGGTACGTGATGAGCACGCCCAGCAGCAGGTAAAACGGCGCGACCGCGAGGAAATACAGCTCCGCGTACCGATCCAGCTCCGCCGTGGGATGATCCACAAACAGCGGCACCACCAGATGGCGGCACAGCAGGATCACCGCGCACACGGCGGCGTTCATCAGGCTGGCCAGCAGCAGGCTGTCCTTCACGCCGGAGCGGATGCGGTCCAGCCGCTGCGCGCCGCAGTTCTGCGCCGTGAAGTTGGACACGGCCACGCCCAGCGCCCCGTTCATCAGCACGGAGAGCTGGTCCACCTTCGCCGCCGCCGTGTACCCTGCGATGGCCCCCGCGCCCATGGCGTTCACCGCCCCCTGCATGGCGAGCTGTCCCACGCACATCACCGACATCTGAAAGCCCATGGTCAGGCCCAGCCGCAGATGCTCCCGCACCGCCTTCCGCGGCGTCCGCAGATCCCGCCTGCGCAGGCGCAGCACGGAGAACTTCCGCACCCCGCTCCACGTGCACAGCGCCGCGGACAGGAGCTGGCTGAGCACCGTGGCCCACGCCGCGCCCGCAACGCCCATGTTCAGCGGCAGAATGAACACAAGGTCCAGCACGATGTTCAAAAGCGAGGAAAAGACCAGAAACACCAGCGGCGTCCGGCTGTCTCCCAGCGCCTGAAGGATGTTGGAGATCATATTGTAAAAGACCGTCGCGCCCGTTCCCAGCAGGATGACGAACATATAGTCGTAGGCCATGGCGCGGATCTCCTCCGGCGTGTTCATCCAGACGAGGATCCTGCGGGACAGCAGGCACAGCGCCGCCGTCAGCACCAGACTCACCGCCCCGCAGAACAGGGCGGAAAAGGCGATGCTCTGCCGCATCCCCTCCTCGTTCCTGCGCCCGAACTGATGGCCAAGGCAGATGCCGAAGCCGCCGGTCAGCCCCTGCACGAAGCAGAGGACGAAGTAGATCACGATGCCCGTGGAGCCGGCGGCGGCCAGCGCGTCCGGCCCCAGGGTCCGGCCCACGATCACGGTGTCCGCCAGCGTGTAAAACAGTTGAAAAAGATTCCCGCCGATGATCGGCAGGGAAAACAGCAGGATCGTGTGAAAGATCCTGCCCTGCGTCAGATCTCTTGCCATGGTTCCTCTCTCCGCCGCCTGAATTTCCGCGGGGCGGGCAAAAGCCGCCGCGCCCGCACTCGTTCCTGTCCGGACAGAGCCTGTCCGCCGGAAAAGCGGAGCTATTATAGCACCCGCCCTCCCCCGCCGCAAGAGACAGATTTGCCGGAAATCCGAGCGGCGGAGCCGCCCGTTTTGGGCGGCTCCGCCTGTGCGCTGGGGTTTTTGTCCGCTTCGCGCGTCCGGCTCACACCGTTCCGGTGACCGTCAGCACAGAGACGCCCGGCTTGACGGTCCATGTGCCGTCCGCGTTCTGGGTGTAAGAGGCCGCGGGGACCGTGATCCGTCCGGCCAGCGTGGCAAATCGTCCGCTGTCCGGATCATAGGTGTACTGCACGCCCTCGGTCCAGGGCGTTCCATTGAAGGTGACGGCGATGGGGTCCAGCTTCGGGTCGAACGTGTCCGTCAGGACCGCTTCGTCCGCGGCTCCCGCCGCCAGACTGCCCGTATTTTCGATGACGAACGTGTAGGTGAGCTGGCCGTTTTCCGCCACGACCGCGGGGCAGACCGCCTTGCTGATGCTGAGGTCCGCCCGCAGCTCCATGTTGATCGTCTCCTCCGCCGCCACCGGCGAGGAAAGCCCGCCGCCGGTGACGACCGCGCGGTTGGTGATGGACGCCTCCAGCCCCAGCGGCGCGTAATTCGTCACAGTCGTCTCATAGATCAGCAGCACGTTGCCGCCCGCGGGAACGCTGATCCCGCGAATGACCAGCGGAGGTCCCGCGGTGACCTCCGGAGCCGTCTGGAGCACGCCATTGACATAATACCGGATCGATCCTTCGTTGTAGACCAGAGGATACGCCTCTCCCTGGTCAAACAGATAGGCGCCCAGATCGTCTGTGACCGTCAGCCCGGTGAGGGCCGCCGTGCCGCTGTTCACCAGAGAGAGCACGTACGTCACGTCGTCTTTTGCGGTGTAATCGTCCATAACGGCGGTCTTGGAGGCCGTCAGGGTCTCCAGAAGCTCGCCGGTGACTGTGTTGGAATCCGTTATCCCACCGTTGTAGGAAAGTGTGGCATAGTTTGTGAATTGCGCCATAAAGCACACTCCTGTTCTCGTTCTGCGGGGGTGTCGCCCCCATCCAGCATATGGCCCGCCCGCCCCGGCGGTGACTGTTCCGGCAGCAGGTTTGGGAAAACTGGGGCAGACGGGACGGGTGCGAACAGAACGCGGCAAATGAACCGAAGCCGGAAGGCCCGGAACTGAGCGAGCCGGGACGGCAGGTAAGCCAAGCATCAGCGGGTCAAGAGCCGGTGGGTCAGCGGCATGTTGATGGAGCGCAAGCGATTTGCGGCAGAGAGAGCAGGAGCCGCGGATAAGCAGTCCGGCGGCGGATCGACCGGAGGTGAATATGCCGTTTTCAGCCTGTCCCATATCAGCCGGGGCACTATCTGCTCACTCCCAGACTGCCGTTTCCGAATACGTGCCGCCGGTCTATTCCGGGCGGTCTGCACCAGTCTATCCGCCGCAAATCCTGCGCTTCCATTCCGCCTGCGCCGGAGCTGCGTGTCACATGGGACGTCGAGCGGCAGTGCCGGTCCCGTGGCGGTCAGTCCGGCGAGTACGGCGGCGGCTCTCCGCCCGGCGGCCCGTTCCTTTGAAAAAACTCCTTGTCTTGCTCCATTTTTGTGGTATAATTGCTGTGAGTTCACCATCCGTCGACGACGGAGCCGCCCGGGCCGCATCGGTATAGCGGAAACGGCAGAACGCTTGCTTTGGGAGCGGGCCGCTCCCCCTTCGAGCCGGAAAACGCTATGTCCGCAATCCCTTGATACGCCTGCGATACAGGCACTTCCCCCGCAAGCCGAGGTGGTCAAAAAATTGCCGTGACCACATGTTTGACCACATCTGGCGCAAAACTCAATAACCTAAATCCGGGATTAGCGCAGTTGGTAGCGCGCTTGCTTTGGGAGCAAGATGTCGGGAGTTCGAGTCTCCCATCTCGGACCACAGCCCCCTGAAATCGAACGATTTCAGGGGGCCGTTTTCTTATTTAAG
>CAKTMK010000052.1 GCA_934574045.1 uncultured Oscillibacter sp.
ATCTTTCATCACCCTTGCCCATTCTACCATATCTATCAGAAAAAGCCCAGCTCCAGCCGGACTTTTTCGACAGACTGCGCAGCCATGGAGGTTAAAACCTCCATGGCTGCGGACAATAGACGGTATTGTGCCAACGAATCAAGAGAAAATATTCTACGGTGATACAAGGACTGGCGCACTGGTGGCAGCAGTACTGGGTATTCGCTTAAGGTACGCGATTTTGCTGGGAGTCTGGGCTGCCGCGATGATTATGACGGTAGTAAAATTTGGCTTGGACAGGGCTTTTAGAAGTTGTACACCCGCCCCACTTTGAACAAAAATTTGATTTTGTTCAATTGAGAGCGGAGCGGTTTCGCCGCAGATGGACGCGGCGCAAAGCCGCAAGGCCGCCGCGTATGCGGCTCCCTCCGGTTCCCGGCGGTTAAGCCCTGTTTTGTGCGCGTGCTTCCGCGTTTCCGGCGGACCTGTTTTGCGCGTGCTTCCGCGCCCACGGCGGTCGTGCGGTTCGCGCGATTTCCACGCCTGCGTTCGGTGATTTTACACGTCCCCGGCGGGCCTGCGATTCATGTGATTTTTCGTGCTCATGGCAGTTCCACCCGGTGCATTGGTTTTTGCGCTTGCGGGATCTGCCCCGTGTGCGCTTCGCGGAAGCAGACTGCTGCGTTCCGGGCGGCCGCGCAGCGGCGAACAGGCCGCTTTCGCCTTCCGGGCGGAGCGGCAGGCGTCTAAAGCATATCAACAAACGAAGGACCGCTCAGCGAGCGGCCCTTCGTTTGTTTGCGTATTTTGCGCCGCGCTGCGAGGACATACAGGCGCGCCTGCCGCAGAAACGCATGGCCTGCATCCGCGCGGACGTCTCATTTCCGCGCCGTGACGCACAGCCAGCCCTTATCGTTCTTGTGGATCTGAACGCCGTGAAATCCCGTTTGCTCCAGAAGCGCCTTCAGCTCCGTGTCCTTGTAGATCGTCATGCCGTTGATCTTCTCCGGCCACTTCTCGTCCTTTGGGTCGTCGCCGCCGCACTCGTTGCAGATCAAAAAGACACCGCCCGGCTTGAGAACGCGGGCCGTCTCCCGGAAGCTCTGCGGCAGGTCGGGCCAGAAATAGACCGTTTCAAACGCCGTGACCGCGTCGAACTGGCCGGTGGCGAAGATCAGGTCCGTCACGCTCCCCTGAAGCACCGCGCAGCGGCCCTCCCGGATCGCTTTTTGATTGACCGCCCGGGACTTCTCCACACTGACCGCCGAGTAGTCCACGCCCTTGACCGTCCCGCCGGGACAGCGCTTCAGCAGCTGCGCGATGTTCGCGCCGCCGCCGCAGCCGCAGTCCAGAACCGCCCCGTCCGCCGGGACGTCCAGAAACTGAAAGCCCCAGTCCGCCAGCGGACGGTGCCCCAGATTCATCATGGATACCATCAGCCGCCCGCCCAGACCGGACGGCTTGCGCGTATTTTCCAGAAAAGACATCGCTTTCAGACCTCCCCTGTTCTGCTCGGCGCAGACGCGTTTCAACCGAAAACGGCTGCGCCGGAATGTATGTATGGGAAAAGTACCTGCCAGACCGCCGGAGCGGGAGCGCGGCGGGGACTTCCCTCGCCTGCTTCGCGGCCGCCGCGCGGGACGTTGGATGCTTCGAGGTTAGTGTAAACTAACCAAAGACCGTATAAAAAGCGGCTCCATGTCCGGACGCGGCGTCCTCCTCCGGCTTTGCCGACCCTTATTATAGCCGCGCGGGGCCAACCTGTCAAGCGGCGGGCGCATTAACGGGGCCGTCCGGCGCGCGGCAAAGTCCCGGCGTCTGCCCCGGGAACGCTTGCCTTGCAGGGGCCGCCGGATCAGCCGCTTTTCCCATTGCGCGTCAAGATAAAGGCCTGCGTCCGGTTTTCGGGCCGCGGGGCCTTTTTGCGCGCGTTACGGCTCCGGTCGGCCCGCCGGGGCCAGCAGCAGCTTTTTCAGCGCCTTCATGGCCACGCTCTGGGGCCGCGAGAGATCCTCCACCAGACTGACCGCCCGCTGCGGCACCGACTCCGTCAGCCGGATGCGGGTCACGCTGCCGTCGGCCAAGGCAGCGGCGGCCATCGGCTCCGGGAAAAAGCCGATGCCCAGATCGTGCTGCACCATGGGCAGGACCTGATCCATGGTGGCCGCCTCCATGTCCACGTGAAAGGTCAGATCGTGCTTGAGAAACAGCCGCTGGTAAAAGGAAAAGGTGCTGGTGCCGCTGCCCATGCAGACGAAGGGGCACGGCTCCACGTCCCGGAGCCGCCGCGTCTTGGCCGCCAGATACGCAAAGGCCGGTCCGCAGATCAGGATCTCCGGAAAGGGGACCAGCGGCGTCTCCCGCAGAGACTTTTTCGCCGGACACGGCGTGGTGACCACGGCGCAGTCCACCTGACCGCGCAGCAGCGCCTCCACGGCGCGGGGCGTGGAGTAGTCGTTGGTGATGCGCAGGCGCACGCCGGGGTAGCGCTTGTGAAAGGCGGCCAGACGGTCCAGAAGGATCAGGTGCAGGGCCGTCTCGCTGGCGGCGATGGAGATGCTGCCGGTCTCCAGACTGCAATGGTCCCGGATCTCGCTCTCCCCCAGCCGAAGCTGCTCAAATGCCACGGAGACCCGCCCGTAAAGGCGCTGACCCTCCGGCGTCAGGGAGACGCCGTGGTTCGTGCGGACGAAGAGCTTGCAGCCCAGATCCTGCTCCAGATTGTTCATGCAGCGGGTGATGTTGGGCTGGTTGTTGTCCAGCGCCTCGGCGGCCTTGGTGAAGCTCTTGTGCTGGGCCACATAGTAAAAAATGCGATAATAATCATACGGTACGGGCAAATTTTTTACGCCTCCTGCCATATTATTTTGACATATCGAAAATATCAAATATACGTTTTACATCTTGCTATGTGGACAGTATAATACGGGCGTTCTCAGAAAGCAACGGTTCTTTTCGGAAAGGTGGAATGTAGAATGGATACGGACAAGGCCCGGACAGGGCGGAGGGGCCGGAACGCCTGCCTTCCGCGCCGGAAAGAGAGGAGGCATCAGGCATGAGGAACCGAAAAAGATTCCTGCTTTTGTGGTTCCTGCTGATTGCGGCGCTGCTGGCGGGCAGTCTGCTGACTGCCTCGCCGGGGCATACGGAGACCATTCAGACGACGATGCGGGACGCCGTCCTGCACGAGGAGAATGAGATCAGCCTGTTCGGCTGGAAGAATGTGAACCCCGGACTGGTCTCCTCCGTGACCGTTACCGTCATTTTGCTGATAGCCGCGGCGTGCGTCCGCGTCTTTGTGATCCCCCGGTTCAAACTGGTGCCGGGACGGTTCCAGCTCCTGCTGGAGCAGACGGTGAGCCTGTTTGAAAACATGGCGAGGACCAACAGCCCCCAGCGCAGCGGATTTCTGGGGGCGTACATCTTCGGCGCGGGCGCGTATGTGTTCGTGGGGACGCTGTTTGAGCTGTTCGGCTTTCAGGCCGTGACCGCGGCGGGCCGGTCCGTGACGCTCCCCGCCCCGCTGTCGGACGTGAACGGCGCCATCGCGCTGGGGTGCCTTTCCTATCTGGTGATCCTGTCCGGCGGCATCGCGGGCAACGGTATGCGGGGCGTGGGCAGCACGCTGAAGGAATTTTCCCTGCCCATCTCCATGAGCTTCCGTCTCTTCGGCGCGCTGCTCAGCGGACTGCTGGTGACGGAGCTGGTGTATTACTACGCGCGGCTGAGCTACGTGCTGCCGGTGCTGGTGGGCGTTCTGTTCACGCTGCTGCACGCGCTGATCCAGGCATACGTGCTGACCATGCTGACGGCGCTGTTTTACGGCGAGGTGTCCCAGCGGCCCGCGGAAGTGGCCGCGGCGGCGGCCTGAAGCCGGGCATTGTAATCAAAAAATGGAGGAATCAAAATGAAACTGCTGAAAAAGAACATTCCCGCTTTTCTTCTGGTCCTGCTGGTGGCGCTGGCGCTGACCGTTCCCGCGCTGGCGGCTTCCGCCGACGCCGCTCCAGCGGAGACGGCCCAGACCGAGCAGGCCGGACAGGACGCGCAGGCTGCGCAGGGCGGCGTGACCGGCTCCAAGTCTCTGGCGGCGGGCATCGCCATCGGCCTTGCCGCCGCCGGCGGCGCCATCGGCATGGGACTGGTGGGCGGCAAGTCCGTGGAGGGCATCGCCCGTCAGCCGGAGGCGGAGAGCAAGATCCGCACCACGCTGATGCTGGGGCTGGTATTTATCGAGACCGCCATCATTTACGCGCTGCTGGTGGTCATTCTCATCATCTTCGTCCTATAAGGCAGGTGCGGGGCCATGAACATCCCTTTGAACATCGACTGGCAGCAGATCCTGCTGCATCTGCTGAACTTCGTGATCCTGGCGGGCGGGCTGTACCTGCTGCTCTACAAGCCTGTTCTGGCGTTTATGGAAAAGCGGCAGTCCTATTATCGGGAGCAGGACCGGCGGGCGGCGGAAACGCTGGCGGACGCGGAAAAGAAGGCGGCGGAGGTTCGGCGGCAGATGCAGGACGCCGACGCGGCGGCGGCGGAGAAGCTGGCGCAGGCGCAAAAGGCTGCGGACGACGCGGCCCGGCGGCAGCTTGACGACGCCCGGGCGCAGGCGGAGCGCATCCTGACGGAGGCCCACGCCGCCGCCCGGAGAGAGCACGACCGGCAGCTCGCCGACGCGCAGAAGGAGTTGGAGGAGCTGGCCGTGACCGCCACGGAGAAGCTGGTGCTCCGCTCCGGCGGAGACGCCTTCGACCAGTTCCTGAACGAGGCGGAGAGGAGTGAGTCCCATGCGTGAGACGGTGCAGGAGGCCGTTCTGCGCAGCGCCGCGGAGCCGACCACGGAGCAGCGGGCCCGGTTCGGGGAGTTTCTGAAACGGAAATACGGTCAGGCGCTTGCCCTCCGCTGGGAGGAGGACCCGGCGCTGGAAAACGGCTTCCGGCTGGAGGTGGGCGCCGACCTGTACGACTGGAGCCTGGAGGGCCGCCTGCGGCAGCTGCGGGAGCGGCTGGAGCAGCTCAAGCCGGAGCGGGCGTCCGTCATTCCGCTGATGCGGGAGGCCGTGCGCAACTGGCAGCCGGAGGTGACGCCGGAGGAGGTGGGCAGCGTCCTGACCGTGGGCGACGAGATCGCCTCCGTCAGCGGGCTGGACCGGGCCGCCTACGGCGAGATCTTACAGTTTTCCTCCGGCGTGAAGGGTATGGTGCAGGACCTGCGGCCCGGCCGCATCGGCTGCATCCTGTTTGGAAACAGCGAGGCCATTGAATCGGGCAGCATCGTCCGCCGCACCGGAAAAACGGCGGGCGTCCCGGTTGGAGAGGGCTTTCTGGGCCGCGTGGTGGACGCGCTGGGCGCGCCCATCGACGGCAGGGGCGACATCCCGGCGGAGGACTATCTGCCCGTGGAGTCCCCCGCCCCCGGCATTATCGACCGCCAGCCGGTGAACCGGCCCATGGAGACGGGGCTTCTGGCCATCGACTCCATGTTCCCCATCGGCCGGGGCCAGCGGGAGCTCATCATCGGCGACCGCCAGACCGGCAAGACCGCCATCGCGCTGGACACCATCCTGAATCAAAAGGGCAAGGACGTGGTGTGCATCTATGTGGCCATCGGACAGAAGTCCGGCTCCGTGGCCCAGCTGGTGGAGAATCTGAAGCGCCGGGGGGCGATGGACTACACCGTTGTGGTGAACGCCCCCGCCAGCGCGTCGGCGTCCTTGCAGTACATCGCCCCCTACGCCGGGACGGCCATCGGCGAGTATTTCATGCGAAAGGGCCGGGATGTGCTGATCGTGTATGACGACCTGTCCAAGCACGCCGTGGCCTATCGGACGCTGAGCCTGCTGCTGGGCCGCTCTCCCGGACGGGAGGCGTACCCCGGCGACGTGTTCTATCTCCACTCCCGGCTGCTGGAGCGCTCCGCCCACCTCTCCGACGAGCTGGGCGGCGGCAGCATGACGGCGCTGCCCATTGTGGAGACGCAGGCGGGCGACGTGTCCGCCTATATCCCTACCAATATCATCTCCATCACAGACGGACAGATCTTTCTGGAGAGCAGCCTGTTCTTCTCCGGCCAGCGGCCCGCCGTCAACGTGGGCCTGTCCGTGTCCCGCGTGGGCGGAGACGCCCAGACTAAGGCCGTGAAAAAGGCCGCAGGCGCGCTGCGGCTGGATCTGGCCCAGTACCGGGAGATGGAGGTGTTCACCCAGTTCTCCAGCGATCTGGACGAGACGACGAAGCGCCAGCTCGTTTACGGTCAGGGCCTGATGCGCCTGCTGCGCCAGCCCCAGTACCACCCCTACCGGCAGCATCAGCAGGTCATTTTGCTGACCGCCGCGCTGGATCACGTGATGCAGACGGTGCCTCTGGCGGAGCTGGACGGCTTCCGGGAGCGGCTGCTGACCGACGCGGAGAGCCGGGACCCGGCGCTGTGCCGCCGGATCGACGAGAGCGGCCAGCTGAGCGGCGAGGACCGGGAGACGATTTTGAAGCTGGCCCGGGACTTTTTGACGCGGTATCAGGCGGAGACCGCGGAAAAGAGCGGTGAGTGAGATGGCAAACGCCCGTGAGATCAAAAACCGGATCGAAAGCGTGCAGCAGACCCGGAAGATCACCAACGCCATGTACCTCATCGCCTCTACCAAGCTGCGCAGGGCGAGGAACGATCTGGCCGCCACCCGTCCGTATTTCGACGCGCTGCGGGGCGAGATCAAGCGCGTTTTCCGCAGGGCGGGAGACGTGGACAGCCCCTATTTCTATCCGCCGGACAATAACACGCCGCTGGAGGGGACCTACGGCTGTCTGGTCATCACGGCGGACAAGGGCCTTGCGGGGGCGTACAACCAGAACGTCATCAAGGAGGCCCGGAAGCTCCTCTCCCAGCATCCGGACACCGAGCTGTACGTGGTGGGCGAGTATGGCCGCCGGTTCTTCGACCAGCACCGCATCCCCATCCAGCACAGCTTTCTTTACACCGCCCAGAATCCCACGCTGGACCGGGCGCGGGAGATCAGCGCGCTGCTGCTGGACGGCTTTGACAAGGGCAGGCTGAAGGAGATCTTCGTGATCTACACGGATATGGAGAGCAGCCTGCGCTCCGAGGTGAAGTCCACCCGGCTCCTCCCCTTCCACCGGGCGCATTTCGCGTGCCTTGCCAAGGAAAAGGCGGTGCGGGAGCCGTTTGAATTTTATCCGTCCGTGGAGGCCGTTCTGCAAAGCGTGATCGGCAGCTATGTGTCCGGGTATATTTACAGCGCCCTGCTGGACAGCTTCTGCAGCGAGCAGAACGCCCGCATGACCGCCATGGACGCCGCCGACCGGAACGCCGAGGAGCTGCTGGGCAGCCTGAAGCTGCAATACAACCGGGTGCGTCAGGCGGCCATCACGCAGGAGATCACGGAGATCTCCGCGGGCGCGGCGGCGCAGCGGGCGGCATTTGGAAAAGAGGGATAACGGTATGAAGATCGGAACGATCACGCAGGTATCCGGGCCTGTTGTGGATGTGGAATTTGAGGCCGGCTGCCTGCCGAAGATCCGGGAGGCGCTGTCCGTGGAGCTGAACGGACAGACCCGGGTCATGGAGGTGGCGCAGCACATGGACGGCAGGACCGTCCGCTGCATCATGCTCTCCGGCAGCGAGGGCCTTGCCCGGGGCATGAGCGTGTCCGCCCCCGGGCGGACCATCGAGGTCCCCGTGGGCGAGCAGACGCTGGGGCGGATGTTCAACGTGCTGGGCCAGCCCATCGACGGCGGGGACCCCCTCCCGGCGCAGACGCCCCGCCGGAGCATCTACCGGGACCCGCCCGCCTTTGCCGACCAAAGCCCCGCCGTGGAGATCCTGGAGACGGGCATCAAGGTCATCGACCTGCTGGAGCCGTATCCCCGGGGCGGCAAAATCGGCCTGTTCGGCGGCGCCGGCGTGGGCAAGACCGTGCTCATTCAGGAGCTGATCCACAACGTGGCCATGGAGCACAACGGCTATTCCATCTTCACCGGCGTGGGCGAGCGGAGCCGGGAGGGCAACGACCTGTGGCGGGAAATGCGGGAGAGCGGCGTGGCCGACAAGACGGCGCTGGTGTTCGGCCAGATGAACGAGTCCCCCGGCGTGCGGATGCGGGTGGCCCTGTCCGGACTGACCATGGCCGAGCACTTCCGGGACGCGGAGCACAAGGACGTGCTGCTGTTCATCGACAACATCTTCCGCTTCGTGCAGGCGGGCAGCGAGGTCTCCACCCTGCGGGGCCGGATGCCCTCCGCCGTGGGCTATCAGCCCACGCTGGCCAACGAGATGGGCCAGCTACAGGAGCGCATTACCTCCACCCGGGACGGCTCCGTCACCTCCGTGCAGGCGGTGTACGTGCCTGCCGACGACCTGACCGACCCCGCCACGGCCACCACCTTCGCCCATCTGGACGCCACTACCGTCCTGAGCCGGAAGATCTCCGAGCAGGGCATCTACCCCGCCGTGGACCCGCTGGAGTCGTCCTCCCGCATTCTGGAGGCGGACATCGTGGGCGCGGAGCATTACCGCGTCGCCCGCAAGGTGCAGGAAATTTTGCAGAAGTACCGGGAATTGCAGGACATCATCGCCATTCTGGGCATGGACGAGCTGAGCGACGAGGACCGGCGGACCGTGAACCGCGCCCGGCGCATCCAGCGCTTTCTGGCCCAGCCCACCCACGTGGCGGAGAAGTTCACCGGCATCCCCGGCGTGTACGTCCCCCTGAAGGAGACGCTGCGGGGCTTTGCCGCCATCGTGGACGGCGAGATGGACCAGTATCCGGAGACGGCCTTCTACAACGTGGGAACGCTGGATGACGTGATCGCCAAGGCGGAGACGCTGGGAAAGGATGAGGGCTGATGGAGCTGTTTCGGCTGCGGGTCCTGGCGTCGGACGTGTCGTTTTTTGACGGGCTGTGCCGCTCTGTCACGGTCCCCTGCGTGGACGGAGAGCTGGGCATTCTGGCCCATCACAGCAACCTGATCGCCGCCGTGGTGCCGGGGGAGCTGCGCTTTCAGCCGGAGGAGGGCGCGCCCCGGACCGCCGCCGTCTCCTCCGGCCTTCTCAAGATCGAGGGGGGCGAGATGCTGCTGCTGGTGGACACGGCGGAGCGCCCGGAGGACATCGACGCCAACCGGGCAAGGCGCGCCGCGGACGCGGCCAGAGAGGCGATGCTGCAAAAGCGGAGCATTCAGGAGTACCGGAGCGCGCAGGCGGATCTGGCCCGGGCCGTCAGCCGCCTGCGGGCCAAGGAGCACTGGCATGGACCGTATTGACCGCGCGGAGGCCGGAGAGACGGCGGACGTACGGCGGCGGAGATCGCGGGAGCAGATGTCCGAATCCCTGCTGACCGCGTCCTTCATCATCCTCTCCGGCGGCTTGCAGGACGCCTACACCTACCTCTGCCGGGGCAAGGTGTTTGCCAACGCCCAGACGGGCAACATCGTGCTGCTGAGCGCCTACCTGTTCGACGGCGAATGGGGGCACTGCGCCCGGTATCTCATCCCGGTGCTCTCCTTTATGCTGGGCATTTTCTCGGCGGAATGCGTCCACCGCCGCTTCAAGTATATGGAAAAGGTGCACTGGCGGCAGGTCATTATTCTGGCCGAGATCGTGCTGCTGTTTGCGGTGGGATTCCTGCCGCAGGAGGTCAACACGCTGGCAAACGCGCTGGTGTCCTTTGTCTGCGCCATGCAGGTGCAGACCTTCCGCAAGGTGCGGGGCCACGCCTACGCCAGCACCATGTGCATCGGCAATATGCGCAGCGGGACCGAGGCCCTGTGCGTCTATTTCCACACCCGGGAGCGGGAGGTGCTGCACAAGGCGCTGACCTACTTCGGCGTTATCGGCCTGTTCGCCGTGGGCGCGGGGCTGGGGGCGCTGCTGGCGGCGCTGCTGGCCGAGCGGGGCATCTGGGTCTCCTGCGCGCTGCTGGCCGTCAGCTTCCTCATTATGTTCATCCGCGAGGAAGAGAAAAAGAAATGAGCGCTCCCCCGCCGCGCTCTGATAAAAAGGAAAACCAAGGCCCCGCCGCATGAAGCGCGGCGGGGCTATGCGCCTTGACATGATTTCCTTTTTGTGGTACATTCCGTTCAAAAGGGCTGCGCTCGGACAGAAAGGACCGCTTTACAGATGCCGGATGAGGAGACCGAGGGGCTTGACGCAGAGACGTTTTTGCAGACGCTTGACGATCGGCTTTTGCAGATGACCGACGACGAGGTTTATCAGCGGCTGGATGAGATCGACGCCGAGGAGGCGCTTCTCAACCGGCATGACGACTGTGAGCGGATGCTGGAGCTGACGCGGGAATACGGCACGCTTCTGCGTCTGCTTGCGGCGCGGCTGGAACGGGATACAAAGCAGTTCGTCCGGCACTTCCAGCGTGAACAATGGCGCTGTACGCTGAAGCGTTTGGGAACAGTATGTTGGATGTTTCCCCTCCTTTCTCTGATACTGTGTCTGATAGCTCCCGGTTTCGGTACGCTGTTTTTGGCTTCCATGTTATTCTGCGGCTCCTACGCCCTTCTCGCGTGGCTTTATTACGAACCGGGCGGCTCGTGAGCCGCCTCCAAGCCCTTGGGCCGGAATGCACTGCCGCCGTCTCGGAGCGTTTTTTACGCCGCCCGCTCTTGCAGGCGGGCGCGCCGTCCGGTATAATGGAGGAAAACAGAGGACTTCCCTGCCGGAAGCATCAGAAAGCTGCCAGCGGCAGCTTTTTGATGGGTCGAGTGTTAGCGCATGCTAACCAATGGGCCGCGCTTACAAAAGATGCTGCAGGGCGGCTGAGACAGGGACGTATTCGCGGGAGCAGGCGCGCCGCCGGAGCGGACGGGCCGTGGCTGCCGCGGGGACCGGCGCGCCGGTCATTGGTCGAACACGACGCGGCAGGCCCCAAGCACCTGCTCACAGGGGATGACCGCCGTGTTTTCCATTGTCCGGCGGCGGGAAATGCGGAAACAGCCGCGGCGGACTGCTCCGCCGCGGCTGTGGGCTTTGTCTGACGGACGGCCCGCGGGGGCGTTTTTCAGTCCAGCCGTTCCGGCCGGCCGCCGGCCTCCCGCCGCTCCCGCTTGTGACGGTACATATCCCGGTCCGCCACGTCCAGCAGCTCCGCCAGCGTCTCGCCGTCCTCCGGCGTGTTGGCGCAGCCAAC
>CAKTMK010000053.1 GCA_934574045.1 uncultured Oscillibacter sp.
ATTCCGGCGGTCACGCCCTGCTCCGCCGCCCACGCGGCGGCTTCCGCGTAATACGCGCCGGACGGCACGTCGGAAAAACCGCCCGTCCCCGCGGGCGCGGCGCTCCAGACAGAGAGGGCCTGCGCATCCAGCACGGGCCGCCCCTCCACGGTGCGGGCCGCGGCCAGCAGCGCCCCGCGGACCGCGTCCGCCGTCCAGTCCGGATGACGCGTCCAGAGCTGCGCCGCCACGCCGGTGACATACGCGGCGGCAAAGCTGGTCCCCTCCCCTCGATAGCGCTTGCCGCGCAGAGACGCCAGGCGCAGGTCGGTCCCCGGAGCCAGCAGGTCTACCGTGTCGTTTTCTTGGGAAAACGGCGCGGCGCGGCCCTCCGCGTCGCACGCGCCGACGCACAGGACGCTTTCGTACCCGCCGGGGTAATACACCGCGCCGGGGTCGGTCAGCTCATGATTGCCCGCGCTGGCGACGATCAGCACGCCCCGGGAGGCGGCGTAGTCCGCCGCGTCCCGCAGAGCGTCGCTGCCCGTGAGGGAGCCGGAGGAAACGTTGATGATGCGGCAGCCGTACTCGTCCACCGCGTCCCGGATGGCCTGAGCAACCATGTCGCTGCCGCCGCTGACCTCCCGCCCCTCCTCGTCCGCCGAGCAGTATACCAGCGGCACGAGGGTGGCCGTGGGACACAGGCCCCCAAGGCGGGCCGGCTCGCTGCCCACGATGACGGCGGCCACCGCCGTACCGTGGCCCAGCCTGTCCTCGGTGCCGTCCTGCGGGCGGATGTAGCTGCGTCCCGGCGCGATGCGCTCCTCCGCGATGACGGCGCTGGAAATGCCGCTGTCAACGACCGCGACGCGAAGCCCCTCGCCCTCCTCCGCCGCAAGGGCGGGGAGGGTGAGAAGCACGATGGTGAATAGAATTGTGAGGAGTCTTTTCATAGGGTCAGGCCGAGGTGAGGCCGACGTCATAGGTGGGGCCGGTAAGTCCGCTGGTATTCCAGCCGCTGGCTGCTGCATCTATATCCTTACCGCCCGACAGCGCGGTCTCATTCATGTAGATGCTAAAACGCACATAACCGGTGATCCTCCCGATGGAGACCGAGGAGCAGGTAATCCTTCCGGTGACGGTGTTGCCCGTGCCGGTAATCTTGATGGTCGACCCGGTAACTCCATCTATCAGTCCCGCAACACCGCCGACCGGCGCATTGTTCCAGCTCGCGGCCTTCAGGTCGCAGGTAATCTTGGTATTGCTGCATTCAACGGCACTTTCGGACGTATCGGTTACAACTTTGTCAAGCCGGCCGATCAGACCGCCTATGCCGCTTACCAGCACCGTTCCGTCGCCGCTCGAAGTCTGCGTGATCACGGCGTCTATTTCATTTTCTGTGACAGTGATCGGCTTCTTTCCGTAGCCCCTGCCGATCAGACCGCCGACATCGCAGGCGTTGGTCGTGATCGTAACATAGTGCTTCAGGGCCGCATCCAGCGTGACGGTGCCGACATTCGTTCCCATCAGGCCGCCAGCTTCAGCGTAACTGCCGCCAGTGAAGTTGATCACGAGCCGCTCGCCTTCGTTCGCTCCAATGCCCGCCCCGCAGTTCACGATCGAACCGGGCTCGTCATAGGTTTTATCCTTTCTGGTGTTTATACCCGTGATGCCGCCGAGAGCCGACAGCGACGAGTCTCCGGTCACTTCACCGTAAACGGTGCAGCCCTCGACCGTTCCGTGGTTTTCGCACGCGACAGCGCCCCAGCTGCTGAAGCCTTGCGCCGGGCTCGCCGTCACACTGTTCAAATAGACGGTCAGGTCCGCTATTTTACCGTTTTTATCCACCACGCCAAACAGAGGCTGCGCCATGCCGCTCAGCGTAATATACTTGCCGCTGCTGCCGCTGAAGGTGCGGTCGAACGGATGATCCGCGGTGCCGATAGGCGTGCTCCAGTCTTCAAGAGCAATGTCGCTGCCCAGCGTGAATTGAGCGCCGGATTGGGCGGACTTGTACTGATAGCACGCGGCCAGCGCTGCCAACTGCTCCGGCCCTGTAATGCTCCTGTCGATGACCTTGGGATAGACCGTGAGCTTTCCAACCGTTCCCGTGGGAACCTTGTAGAGCGGGGTCTCCGTGCCGCCGTCCGTCGTGTACCAGTAGAGGAAGGCATTGCCGCTGTCCTTCACCGTGCCGTCCGTGAGCGTGGTCGTTCCCGCAGTATACACCAGAGTCGTCGGAACGCTGTCCAGAACGCCGCTGGGATCTTCAAACGTGATCTCGCTTGCCTCGGCCTCCCACTTGGGGCGGTACTCTCTATGGGTGGTGCTGCCCAATTCGAGCCTTGTATACGGTCCGTTCTGGAACGCAATGTCCAGATACCAGCCCCGGAAGATATAGCCCTTCTTGACGGGAGTCGGCAGTTCAAACGCGTCCTCGACCGTATACTTGCTCGGCACCTCAGTGCCGTCAGGGAATGCGCCGCCCTCGTCCCTAAACTGGAAGGAGATATCGTACTGAATGAGCTTCCACTTCGCGTAGAGCGTGGTATCCTCGTTGAACAAATAGTCGCCCCCGAGCACCTGTGTGCACGCCTCGTCGGTACACCAGTCTTCGAACTCGTATCCTGTCCGTTCTGAGCCATAGCCAAAACTGACAATCAGATGATCAGCAACAATCTGATGATACGGACTGCCGATCTTTACCTGCAGGGGACCGACCTCGGTGCCGCCTTTGGTATTAAAGTAAATGGTGCACTGAGCGGCCTTCCACTGGGCGTACAGTATGACCGTGCCGTTGTTCTCCGCCGTCAGGTTCGTGACCTCCGCGCCGTCTGCATACGCCGTGCCGCTGCCGTCCGCCGCCGTGTTCCAGCCGGCGAAGGTATAGCCCGTGCGGGTAAAGGCGTTGGCGGTCAGGGCCTGCGCCGTGTCATAGGTAAAGCTCTGATCGGCCATCGTGCCATCGCCGCCGTTGGCGTCGAAGCGGACGGTATAGGCATTCAGCGCCCATTCCGCGGTGTACTCGGTATCCGCCGCAGGCATCCGGTCCGCAGGCTCGTCGGTCCAAGTGTAGTGCCAGCCGGTCCTGCTCAGCTCCGGTCGAGTAATGGGCGCGTCATAGTAGACCTGCCCCGCTCTGGTATAGCCGCTTTCATTCGTGACCGTACAGTCCTCGCCCATCGTCCACGTCAGGGCATACTGCGCGCGGGTGTAGTACAGCTTGACGGTCATGCCCTTGGAAACGGTCACCGAGTCGCCTGTGACGGTTCCGCCATCACACGCCGTTTTGCCGGCGTCGCAGGCAAACGCCCCGCCAAGGTCGGTCCTCCCGAGCGACGCGATGGAAACGTTGGTATCTACCGCGCCGGTCATGGTGGTATTCTTATCCGTCGGCTCGGCGGGATACTGGCCGTCCGTGTCCATCACATAATACTCGACGGTAAAGCCGACCTCTCCGAGGTTCCACTTCGCGTAAAGCAGAACATTGGCGTCGTCCGCAGTCGTCACCTGCGTGGCGTACTCCATGTCCGCATACCAGCCGGCAAAACCGTGGTCGTCATCCCACTCCGGCTTGATATCGCTGAGGGACGCGCCCCAGCGGAGGGTTTTTTCGACCGATCCGCTCTCGCTGTCCAGCGTGCCGCCGTTGGGATCGAAGGTCACGGTCACGGTGTCGCGGTCGTAGTACAGATCCAGCGTCAGCCTGCCGTCCGCCGTGATGGTCCCGGTCTTGACGGACTTCTCCGCGTTGAGCGTGAAGTGGTCATAGGACCGCTCCACCGCGGTGACGGACGCGTCGGTGGCCCCGGTCAGGGAATCCGTATCCGTCAGCGTGTATCCGTCGTTGTCCGCGTTCTGCTGATAGTGGTTGACGGTATAGGCGATGCCGCCCTTGGCCGTCAGCACCGCCGTGTAAACGGTGTCCTCCGCGGGCATCACCGGCGGGTCGGAGAGCGCGGGGCTCCAGCTCAGGGTGTAGCCGTCCGGGACCGTTGCCTTCTCCGTCGGCGGGGTGATGGGCGCGCCCCAGCGCGCCGTCTCGGTCTTCAGCTCCGTCCCGTCCTGCTTGAACACCGCGGTATACTCCATGCGGTCGTAGTACAGCTTGAGCACCAGACTGCCGTCCGCCGTGACCGTTCCGGTCTGGGTAGACTTTTCCGCGTTGAGCGTGAAGTGGTCATAGGGCTTTGCGGCTGCGGTGACGGACGCGTCGGTGGCCCCGGCCAGAGACTCCGTCTCCGCGGGCGCGTCGGGATAGGTGCCGTCCGCGTTCTGCTGATAGTGCTCCACGGTATAGGCGGTGTCGCCGTTGGCAGTCCACTTGGCGTAAAGCGTCAGGTCGCCCGTGACGCCCGTGTTGAAGTCATACGCCGTTTCCACGCCGCCGTTATCGTAATACCAACCGTCGAAGGCATACCCGGACCTTGTGGGCGAGGCAGGCTTAACGACCCGCCCGCCGTATACGCACTGCTGGCTGTCCGCGCCGGTCAGCGCACCCTCCTTCGCATCGAAGGACACGGTATAGCTGCGGCGGGTATAGTAGAGCTTGATGACGGTCTTGCCGTCGGCGGAGATGGTCTGCCCGCCGTCGGCGCTGCTGTGGTGGTAAGTCAGTCCCGAAATACTCAGTTTGAAGCTGTCGTCCACCGCAGCCTGCTCGTCGGTCTTGCCGTCGTAGCGGTACTGTACCGCACCCTCGCCGCCGTAGAGGAGCCAGCCCTCGCTGCCGATGCGCTCAACATAGTGCTCCACGCGGTAGGCAGTGTCATTGCGCGGCGCCCACTGGGCCACATAGACCGCGCCGGAGCTGACGTTTTTGATGAGATAGGCGCCGTTCTCTTCCACAAGGGACATACCGCCCTGCTCTGCGATCCAGCCGTTGAAGCGGTAACCGTCAAGGGAGAACTTGGGTGCGTAGACCGTGGCGCCGTACCGACCGGTGGTGGTCCACTCCTGATCGCTCCCGCTGCCCAGCTTGAAGGTGAAGGTATACTTGTCGCGCGTATAATAGATCCTGACCACGGTGCTGCCGTCCGGCGCGATGGCCTTCTGAGCGAAGGACTTTTCGGTAAAGTTCGGATAGGTCCTTACCGCCGCCGCGGTCTGCGCGTCGGTGGTGCCGGTCATATGGTCGGTGTCCGTAAGCGCATAGGTGCCGCTCAGATTCTGCAGATAGTGCTCCACAGTATACTTGGTGTCGGTGCGCGGGGTCCACTTGGCATAGACCGTGACGCCCTTGTACTGCTGGCCGCTGACGGTCCAGTAGTCCGGCATGGCGCCGGGGAAAGCGAAGGGCGTCGTGCAGCTCTCGTCCTCATACCAGCCCGCGAAGATGTAGCCCACCTTGGAGGGGGCCGCTTCGCCGCCGACCTTCACCGCAGCCGTCCGCGCGCTGATATCGTCGCCCGCGCCGACCGAGATGGCCTTCACCGCGCTGCCGCCCCTGGAGTTGAAAGCGATGTAGCGAGCGTTTTCCGGGTCGCTCCACTGGATGGTCACGGTGCGCTCGATGGGCTCGGAGGTGAAGGCCAGCCGGCCGTTCTTCCAGATGAGCTTCATCTCGCAGGTCTCCTCCACCGTACCGCCGGGAGAAACCCTAAGAATATTGAAGTACGGATCGTAGGAAAACTTCGGATTGCTCAGCTCAACGATGTAATTACGCCCATCGTTGGTGTCAAAATTGCCCGCGGGGTTCTCGTCCTCGTCGTCGGCGTCGGTGCCGTAGAGGTCGCCGGTCTTCATGTCCATGTAGTTCATGTCGAACAGGGACGAGGGCAGCGCGGCGGTGCGGACGCTCTGCATCTCCACGTTCAGCTGCGGATCGTCGTCGTCATAGGCAAAATCGTAGACGTTCTTCTGCGCGCCGGCGCTCCACAGCGGCCACTCGTTTTCATACAGCGTGGGCTGATAGGTCAGATCGTCGCTGGAGAAGAGCTGCGCCTTGAACGTGACCTGAAGATACATTCCGATCTCCACGAACAGCGCACCGGAGGCCTCGGACTTCTTATCCTGCCCCTTGGTCCACTCCAGATGGTAATAGAAGTAGCCCCACATCCGTGCGTAGACGCCAGCCTCGGCGGTGATGCCGATGGAGTCCAGCTTGAGGGAGAACAGGCCCACGCCGATCTCAAATTCCACGCCCGCGCGGATGCCCGCCGTGCCCATCACGTAGAAATCGAAATTGTAGTGCGGCGTGACCAGATCGACGGCGCCGCTGGTGACGTCACGGCTGAAGAGCTTGATGGAGAAGGTGTAGCGCTTGGCGGCCTCGTACTCGAAGCTCATGCCCAGCGTGACGTACAGGCTGGCGCTGACCACGAAGTCCGCGCTGATGCCGTAGACCAGAATGTGGAGACGGTCCACGGGGCCTTCCTTGGAGTAGATCTCCTTGCGGAAAAGCTCGATCCAGTTCTCCTCGGCGTCCTCCATCATGCTGGAGTATTTGTCCGCAAGGCCGCCGCCCACGGTGCTCATCTCCAGATCCTCGCCCAGGAAGTGCTCCTTGTCCTCCATCAGCTGGAGGATCTGCTGGCCGATGTTCTTCACCTTTCCGGCGGTGCCCTCGCCGGTCACGTCCTTGAAGGGGTCCTCGTCATCCTCTTCGGCGGCGGTGCGGGCGGTGGCGGTAATGCCCACGCCGGTATAGGTGCCGAGGTCCAGATTGGCGTTGAGCTGATAGTCCGCGATGTAGGGGAAGATCCACGCTTTTTTCCAGATCGCGCCGCCGCTGGTGTTGACGCTGAGCAGGATCTCCTGCTCAAAAACAGCCTTCACCTCGATGACCAGCTTATCGCCCGCGTGGAGCTTACTCTCGATCTCCACCGTGAAGCTCACCGTCAGCTCGGCCCGCAGGCCGTAGCTGCCCTCAAAATGCGTCAGCGAGCCGGCGTTGATCTGGGCCTCCACCTTGAGCTTGTTTTTGTCGAACAGGACCCGGTTTCCGCCGGCCATGAGCGCCATGTCGCCCTGCTGCACCGGCGTGCCGTCGGCATAGGTGAGGGTATAGGACGCAAGGTCCATGTCCAGATCATCGCTCAGCTCCCGGAAGCCGTCGGTCTCGACGGCCAGCCCGGCCAGATACTGGGCGGCCTCCTCGGCAAAGCCGCTCTCCAGCGCCTGCCGCTCCATGTCGGCCTCCATGTCCCGGATCTGCCGGTTCGTCAGCTGGGGGGCGGCCTCCTCGCGGGTCTGATAGACGTCCATCGCCGCGTGGATGGCGGATTCCTCCACCGGCGTATAGGCGATCGTATACTCCTCCGTCTCCTCGTTAAAGGAAACGCCGGTGATCTGACCGTATGCGGCCGTGAGGCCGCTCTCCTGACTCGCGTCGTCGCCCAGCGTGCCGGCGTAGAGCGCAAGGAAGTCGCCCACGTCCACGGTGGTCTGGGAATCCAGCCCCATGGCGGCATACTTGTCGTCGGTGAACTCCATCACGTCCTTATCGACCGTGAGGATATTGCCGTCGGTCGTGTCCTTGTCCGCGTCCGCGCTCACGGGCAGCACGTCGGGCGTGAAGAGCACGTCCTCCGTGTCCGCGGTCTTATAAGTATAGGTATTGCCGCTGACGCCGGTGATCTCCACGTAGGCGATGTCGCCGTCATCGGCGGTATTCAGCGTGCTGTCCTTCCGCAGGTCGGGGCGCAGGCCCTCGTAGATGGCCACGGTGTCGCCCGCGGAGAGAGCCGTCTGGCCGCGGTAGGTAAAGGTGCCGGTCTTGTCCACCTTCCGGATCTGGGTGGTCGTGCCGTCAGTCGCCAGTGCGGCGGTGAACAGGCCGTTCAGAGCGGCCATGTTCTCAACATCCCCTCTTGGGATAAACTTCAGGCCGCCGTCCAGCTTCAGGTTGTCCACCTGACCCTTTTCGGTGATGATGTTCAGCACGCGCACCGACTGGGGCTGGAGGCCGTCCGCCACGAAGCACGCCGCGGAATCCTCCGCCAGCTCCACGCGGTAGGTCTGGCCCTGCTCCGGCTGGAAGCGCACCGTGCCGCCGTTGTCCACGGTGAATACAACGTCGGCGTTGCCCGCCGTCAGGTTCACGAAGGACTCGATGCAGCCCTCCTGATAGTTCTCAATGCGGAAGGTCCAGCCGGAGACTTCGCCCGACTTGACCGTCACCGTCACATAGTTGGGGACCTCCTCCGTGACGATCTGGCCCACCTGCGCCGCCGCGCCGCTGTTGTCCAGCTTGGCGTACAGGGTGAGGTTTCTCGTCAGAGTGTCCTCCGCGCCCACGGCCCTGGTCAGCGCCGCGTCATAGTACCAGCCGGCGAACAGGCCGCTCTTGAGATAGGGCGCGGGAAGCTCGGAGAGCTTCGTGCCCTTGGCATAGGTCCTGTTCTGGGGAAGCGTCACGCCCTCGGCGCTCATGCCCTCGCCCAGAGCGAAGGTGACCTGATAGTGGGACGTGACCGTTCCGCCGCCGCCACCGCCGCCGGAGGAACCGCCGGAGCTGCCGCCGGAGGAGGAGCCGCCGCCCGCGGGGGGCTTCTGCTCCGGCGTTCCCGTTCCCGCCGCCGCGGGGTCCACGCTCACGCGGGCGGAGGGCACGCCCGGCTCGGAATACCACGTGTCCACCGTCTTGTCCGTCCGCATGCACACGGCGGCGGTCTGGGCGCGGGTGGCGTTTCCGGCGGGGTTGAAGTTCACGCCGTCGCCGTTGAGCAGGCCCTGCTTCCACAGCTTGAGCACCGCGTCCTTCGCGTAGCCAGCCACCGCGTCCAGATCGGCGGGCTGGGCGGCCACGTCGGCCCCCGTCTCATATTGGACGCTGAACGTCTCGAAATAGCGCACGAGGAACGCCGCCATCTGTTGGCGCGTCACCGGCACGTTGGGAGAGAACGCGCCGTTCCCGGTGCCGCCGGTGATGCCGTGCTTCGCCGCCCACTTCACGTAGGGCGCGCAGTAGGACCCGGCCTTCACGTCCGTGAAGCCCGTATCCCCCTGATAGGCGGACGCGTCTGCGCCCGCCATGCGGCCCAGCACCGTCACGAACATGCCGCGGGTCAGCGTCCCATTCGGCTCGAACGTGGTGGGCGTGGTGCCGTTGAAGAACCCGTTGGCCCGGGCGTACAGCACCGCCTCATAGCACCAGTCCCCCGGCTTCACGTCCGCGAACGGGCTCTCCTGCCCGCCCGACGGCGCGGCCGTCTGGGTCTGGCCCGCCGCGGTCCCGGCAGTCTTCTCTCCGTCCGTCAGCGCGTAAGCGGGGACGAGCGTGAAGATCATGCACAGGACCAGCAGCAGACTGACGATCCGTTTTTTCATGATGCCTCTCCTCCTGAATCTTTTTTGACCCTGATGATATCAGCGTCATTGCTTCTCCCCTGCGGGGAGAAGCCGAGTCCCCAGGGACTCGGCGCGGCGTCTTTTCCGCCCATTCTTACGGGAAAAGTATATCAGCTTCCCCGCGGAAACGGGAAGCTGAGCGTCCGAACGGTACGGATTTCCGTCTCAAACGACACTGGCCCGCTCCCTCCCCGCCGCGTCCGCGGCGGAGGCGGCATCAGGGCGCGCGCCGTCCGCCGGAAAAGATCCGCTTGCTTTTTCGACCGTTTCCGGTGTAATATAAAATTATCATACACCGTACATCCATGTGCGATACAAGAGCTGATCTTCATTTTTGGGAGCTTTTTATGAAAAAAACACGCGATCTTTTTTCCATCGGAGACGTGGCGCGGGCCTTGGGCGTCACCCGGCGCATCATTCTCTACTATGAGGAGTGCGGCCTGATCCAGCCGGATGTGAAGGACGGCGCCGTGGGCAACCGCTACTACACCATCGACACCTTCGTTAAGATCCGCACCATCCGCATTTTTCAGAATCTGGGCCTGTCCCTCGCCGAGATCCAGGGCTATTTTGACGACACGTTTGACCTGCCGCCGCTGATCCGGCGGCTGGAGACCCTGCGGGACGAGCTGGACCGCCACATCGAGACGCTGCGGGAGCGCTCCAACGCCGAACCGCCGCAGGTGAGGCTCATCCGGCTCCCCCAGCAGACGGTCTACCGCCGGGTCATCACCTCGGCCACGGTGGCAGAGCGGTCGGTCCTGCTGCGCAGCGTCGCGCTGGAGGGGATGCGGCTCTACGGTACGGACGTTTCCCACCGGATGTATCTGGTGGAGTCCCCTCTGGACCGGCCTGACGAGCTTTCCTTCTGCGCGGCGGTCCCGCCGGAGAGCCGCGGGGAAAACGTGGCGGTCCTGCCCATGACGCAGGCGCTGAGCATCTACCACCACGGAGCCTATGAGGAGCTGCCTGCCGTGGCGCAGCGGCTGCTCTCCGCGGCGCGGGAGCGCCGTCTCACGCCCAAGGGAACGCTCCGGCGCATCTATCTCGAAGGCCCGCCCCAGCACAAGGAGGCGCGCAAGTTTATCACGCAGGTAGCCCTGCCCATCGAGGACGCGTGACGCCCCGGGGGCGGCAGTCCCCGCGCCGGATGCGAAAAAACCGTTGCAGCGCCGCGCTTTATCGGGTATACTGAACGTACATACCGATCCTGAACGGAGGGCGCACGATGAAGCGAGAGAGGCAGCCGCACCTGACAACGCCGGACGGCGGCGCGGGCCGCCGGAGCGTATCCATGGGCCGGACGCATACCCGAAAGACCTCCGAGTGAGCGCTGCGCCATGGACCACACGACCGACCAGACCCTGATTGAGGAGATCCTCGGCCCCATTCCGGAACGGGACGAACCGTTCCCCACCGGGCGGCTTCCGGAGGAGCTGCGCCGCCATTTTGATTACGGCTGGAAGGACGGTATCATCGCCGGGGTGGTGTACTGGCGGTACGGCATCCCTGTCCGTCCCCGGCAGATCCGCCGCCTGCGCCGGGAGCTTGACCGCGCAGAGGACAATAATCGAAAGCGCTGAAGCCATCGGGAAGCTCCACGAAAAACGCAAAATGCCCCCGCCGATCAGGCGGGGGCGAAGCGGTGCGCCCGGAAGCCGAAACAGCCTGCTTTCCGCCGCGGGCCATAGCGCGCCTGTCCCGCGCTGCACAACGGCAGGCGGAAAGCGCCGATGCGCCGCCAGTGGCGGATGCAGCGAGGCGCTTTCGAGGATACGGCAAAAACAGCGGGCTGGCAGGCCCGCGGTTTTTATTGCCGTGACGGTG
>CAKTMK010000054.1 GCA_934574045.1 uncultured Oscillibacter sp.
CTCTCCGCCGTTGTCTACGGTGATTGTCTGGAACACGCGCGGAAACAGCGCCCCGAACCTCCGTTCAATACGGTTCAGGGCGCGAACTGTGGTGAACAGGCGCGTCTTTACCCGTTCCGATCTGATATGCGATGATTGCTTCCGGCTTTCTCAGACACCATGCGTAATACGCATAGTCCATCAGCGCACCCGCAGTCAGCCGCCCGGCCTTGATGTGTTCCGAAATGACCCGGTAAACTTCCTGCAAGGTGTCCAGCTTGCGGCCCCTGCGTTCCGCTTCCGCCGTGAACTCTTCCGGCGTCAGGGCGATTCCGTGGTTCGCTTTCCATTTGCGGTCATACCCGGCTTTCAAGTCGGCTTCCGTTGCGAACATATAGCCGCGGTCAAGGACGAACTTTTCAAAGTCGGTCAGCTTCGACGCATCGGCGTTCGCTCTGATTCTCTCCGCCAGCAAATCGCCGCAGCCCAGCCCTGCCTTTTTGTCCGTTTCGGTGGCCCGCTCGTTTTCGTCGTAAATCCGGCTTTCGGAATGCTTGTTGCTCCAAAACTCGACGCGGCCTTTGTCGTTCACCTCGTAGAACGTGCCGTTCTCTTCGGTGGAATAGGTCTTGTGAATCACGTCGTTTTCCATCGTGGATTTCTCGATGCAGTGAACTCCACCGATGATTTCGGCTTTCGCGGCTTCGTACTCTTCAAAAGAAACGTGCTTCATTTTCACGTCCTCCTTGTGCTTTCGGGCTTTTTATGGTAAAAAAATAAATGCGATAGAACGCGTACCCGTCATTCGACGTGGCATTTGCCATCCGTACAGCGCCTTCGAGCGCGGGAGCAACGAGAACGCGAACAGCCTTATCCGGCGGTGGCTCCCGAAGGGGACGAAGCTCTCCGAGGTGTCTCAGGCGGAGATCAAGCAAATCCAAATCTGGATGAACAACTACCCGCGAATGGTTTTAGGCGGGCGCTGTGCGAACACGGCGCTGGCCGAGTGGATGGCGGCGGAGGGCGTGCTGCTTCCGGTTGTTCATATTTAAGAGAAAAACGCACGCATAACACACGAAAATAGCACGGAAATAACACGATAAAGTATAGGCTACCGGCGGGGATTTGGCGGGTGGCCTTTTCGTGTTGCCCAAAATGCACAAAATAACGCAGAATAGTTTATTGAAAAAGCACGGCATTTTTTACTTGACTTTTTCCTGCGGCCAAACGGCAAATTGCGCCTTGAAAACGGGGCGCTTTTTTGATATAGTAAATGAGTTATAATATGTAGATTTTTCGACCGAGGTGACTGCATGTACCTGAAGGCTCTGGAGATACAGGGTTTCAAATCCTTCCCGGACAAGACCGTTCTGCAGTTCGGCGAGGATATCACCGCCATCGTCGGGCCGAACGGCTCCGGAAAGTCCAACACCTCCGACGCCATCCGCTGGGTCATGGGCGAGCAGAGCGCCAAGGACCTGCGGGGCGCGAAGATGGAGGATGTGATCTTCGGCGGCACCGCCAAGCGCCCCCAGCAGGGCTTCGCTCAGGTGACGCTGGTGCTGGACAACACGGAGCACATCTTCCCCACCATGGAGGAGGCCGAGGTGGCCGTTACCCGCCGCTATTACCGCAGCGGAGAGAGCGAATACTATATCAACCGCCAGTCCGTCCGGCTCAAGGACGTGACGGAGCTGTTTCTGGATACCGGCATGGGCCGGGAGGGCTACTCCATCATCGGCCAGGGGCGGATCGACGAGATCCTCTCCACCCGCAGCGGCGACCGGCGGGAGATCTTTGAGGAGGCGGCGGGCATTTCCAAGTACCGCCACCGCAAGGAGGAGGCCGAGCGCAAGCTCCAGCGCACGGACGAGAATCTGGTGCGCATCAACGACAAGATCGCCGAGTTGGAGCTTCAGGTGGAGCCGCTGCGCGATCAGGCGGAGAAGGCGAAGAAATATCTGGTCCTGCGGGACGAGCTGCGCCTGCTGGAGATCTCCACATGGCTGGACGATCTGGAGACGCTGAAGGCCGAGGCCAGAAAGCTGGACGCCGACTTCCGCGCCGCCGGAGCCGCCCGGGACGAGGCCCGGGCGAAGCTGGACGAGCTCTATGCCGAGGGCGAGCGGTTCGGCGAGCGGATGCGGGCCAAGGACATGGAGGCCGAGCGCCTGCGGGCCGAGGCGGCGCAGGAGGACAACGGCGCGGCGGAGCAGGAGTCCGCCATCGCGGTTCTGCGCACCACCATCGCCCACAATCAGGAGAATATCGACCGGGCGGAGCGGGAGCTGCGGGAGCAGAGCAGCCGCGCGGACGGTCTGTCCGGCCAGATCGCCGAGCAGACGGAGCGCATTGCCCAGATCGACCGGAAGCTGGAGGAGGAGAGCGCCGCGCTCTCCGCGCTGCTGGCGCAGGCGCAGGAGACGGCGCAGGCCGCAGGCGGAAAGCAGAGCGAGGCGGAGCGCCTGCGGGCGCAGGAGACGCTGGCGGTGGCCGCGGCGGCGGACGCCCGGGCCGAGGCCAGCGCCGCCGCGGCGGAGAACGCCCAGATCCTGGAGCGCCGGCGGGCGGCGGAGACGGAGCTGGCCGCCCAGCGGGAGCAGCTGGAGCAGAGCGGGCGGGAGTCCAAGGCCAACCGCCGCGCGCTGGAGGACGCCCGGGACGAGGCTGCGGCCGCGGCCAACATCATCGCCGGACACACCATGAAGATGACGGATCGGCAGCGCCGCGCCGCCGAGGCCGGGGAGGCTGCCAACAAGCTGACCATCGACGCGGGGGCGCTGGACAACCGCATCCGGATGCTGGCGGACATGGAGAAGGAGTACGAGGGCTTTTCCCGCGCCGTGCGGCAGGTGTGTCAGGCCAACGGGACCCTGCGGGGCATCCACGGGCCGGTGGCGGGACTGATGAACGCCGAACGGAAGTACGCTGTGGCCATCGAGGTGGCGCTGGGCGGCGGACTGCAGAACATCGTGGTGGACCGGGAGGAGGACGCCAAGGCGGCCATCGGCTTTTTGAAGCAGCGGGACGCCGGACGGGCCACGTTCCTGCCCCTGACCGCCATCCGGGGCGACGAGCTGCGCGAGCGCGGCGTGGAGCAGGAGTACGGCTATGTGGGCGTCGCATCCCGGCTGGTGCAGTTCGACCCGAAATACACCGGAATTTTCCAGAACCTGCTGGGCCGGACCGTGATCGTGGAGGATCTGGACTGCGGCATCGCCATGGCCCGGAAGTACGCCAACCGCTTCCGCATCGTCACGCTGGACGGACAGGTCATCAACCGGGGCGGCTCCATGACCGGCGGCAGCGTCAGCCGCGGCAGCGGCGTTCTGAGCCGGGCGGCGGAGCTGAAGGAGCTGCGCGGCCGGGCGGGCGCCATGCACGCCCGCCTTGCCGACGCCAAGTCGGCGGCGGAGGAGCTGGCGCGGGAGCTGGAAAAGGCCCGCTACGAGCTGGAGACCGCCAAGGGCCAGCAGCGCGCCGCGGAGGACGAGGTGCTGCGGCTGGAGGGGCGGCAGAGCCATTTTGACCTGCTGGCCCAGAGTCTGCGGGAGAGCGTGGAGAATCTGGAGGGCGAGCAGGCGGCCCTCGCCGGGAGACTGGCGGACAACGAGACCCGCGCCCGCGCTGCGGCGGAGCAGATCGCCGCGCGGGAGCGGGAGGCGCAGGCGCTCCGCGCCCGGGCGGACGAGCAGGCGGCCGGACAGACGGAGCTGCTGGCCCGCTCCGGCGAGCTGACGGAGGCTGTGGCCCAGCGCAAGGCGGAACTGGCCGCCCTGCGGGTGGAGCGGGAGACCACCGTCGGGCGGGTGGAGGATCTCAAGCGGCTGCGGGACGATCTGTCCGGCGACCGCGCCGCGCGGGAGGAGATGCTCTCCGCCTGCCGCCGGACCATCGAGGACGCGGAGCGGGAGATCGCTGCGCGGCAGGATCAAATCGAGACGCTGCGCGTCCGGCAGCAGGCGCTGCGGGACCGGCTGGCGGCGCTGGATCAGGAGAAGATCGAGCTGGAGGCGGAGCGCACGGCCCGCAGCCGCGCCGGTCAGGAGATGAACGGACGGCTGCTGGATCTGGAGCGCGCGGCCAGCCGGCTGGAGCAGAAGATCGCCACCTCCGCGCTGGAGGAAAAGCAGATCCTTGACCGGCTGTGGGAGCGCTACGAGCTGAGCCATTCCGACGCGCAGGCCCAGCGCATCGAGCTGGAGAGCCGCGCGAAGGCCAACCGCCGCATCGGCGAGCTGAAGCGGGACATCGCCGCGCTGGGCACGCCCAACATCGGCGCCATCGAGGAATTTGACCGGGTGAACACCCGTTATACCTATCTCAGCGGCCAGCGGGACGACGTGGAGACCGCCAAAGGCGAGATCGAGGGCGTGATCGAGGATCTGACCCGGGAAATGACGTCCATCTTCGCCGAGCAGTTCAAGCTCCTCAGCGAGAGCTTTCAGTCCACGTTCGTGGACCTGTTCGGCGGAGGGCAGGCCACGCTGGAGCTGGAGGACGAGAGCGACATCCTCAACTGCGGCATCGAGATCAAGGCCCAGCCGCCGGGAAAGACGCTCAAGACCATCTCCCTGCTCTCCGGCGGAGAGAAGGCGTTCGTGGCCATCGCCCTGTACTTCTCCATTCTCAAGGTGCACCCCACGCCGTTCTGCGTGATGGACGAGATCGAGGCCGCGCTGGACGACGCCAACGTGACCCGGTACGCCCGGTATATGCGCCGTCTGGCGGGAAAGACGCAGTTCATCGTCATCACCCACCGCCGCGGCACCATGGAGGAGGCCGATGTGCTTTACGGCGTGACCATGCAGGAGCAGGGCGTGAGCAAGATCCTGACCATCAACCTCAACGACATGGCAAAGGAACTCAAGATCGAATAAGGCGGCGCGGACCGCGGAAAACGACAAGAAGGAGCGGAGCAATGGGCTTTTTCAGCAAGCTGAAGAAAATCTGGCAGGAGGACATCATCGGCTACACCATCTCGGCGGACGACGAGGCGTTTTTTGACGAGCTGGAGGAGCAGCTCATTCTGGCCGACGTGGGCGTGGAGACCGCGGGCGAGGCAGTGGAGCAGCTGCGCTCCAGAATGAAACGGGAGGGGATCTCCGGCGAGACGGCGGTGCGCGCCGCCCTGCGGGACATCCTCGCCCAGATGCTGGACGTGGGGGACGGGTCGCTGGACCTGAGCCGCAGGCCCGCCGTGGTGCTGTTCATCGGCGTCAACGGCGTGGGCAAGACCACGTCCATCGGCAAGCTGGGCAGCAGCCTGAAAAACAGCGGCAGGCGGGTCCTGCTCTGCGCGGCGGACACGTTCCGGGCCGCCGCCGCCGATCAGCTTCAGATCTGGTCGGAGCGGGCGGGGTGCGAGCTGGTGCGCAGCACTGAGGGCGCCGACCCCGGCGCGGTGCTCTTTGACGCGCTGGCCGCCGCCAAGGCCCGGGGGACCGATGTGGTCCTGTGCGACACGGCGGGACGGCTGCACAACAAGGACAACCTGATGAAGGAGCTGGCCAAGCTCTCCCGCATCATCGACCGGGAGTGCCCGGACGCCAGCCGGGAGACGCTGCTGGTGCTGGACGCCACCACCGGGCAGAACGGCCTCATTCAGGCACGGCAGTTCAAGGAGACGGCGGGCCTGACGGGCATCGTCCTCACCAAGCTGGACGGCACCGCCAAGGGCGGCATCGTCATCGCCATCGCCCGGGAGCTGGGCGTGCCGGTGAAGTTCGTGGGCATGGGCGAGGGGATCGACGACCTCAAGCCCTTCGACGCGAAGGAATACGTGGAGGCCATCATCTGAGCGGAGGAACGCCGCGCGATGCGCGGTGTTTTGGACGGAAAGGAGCGCGTCATGATCTCCATTTTTACCCGGCGGGAGCTGGTCGTGCTGGCTTCGCAGGAAAAGCTCTCCCGCGTGCGGGAGGCGCTGAGCGCGGCGGGCATCCGCTCCGCCGTGCGGATACGGGGCGGCGCGCGGGGCGCGGAGCGCGCCCGCAGCGGGATCACCGGCGTTCGGCCGGACGCGCTGTATCAGTATACGGTCTATGTGCACCGAAACGACTTTGAACGCGCCCGGGCGGCAATGGGCCCGGCGCTGCGGAACGGATGAACGGAGGACGGCTATGAAAAGACAGGACGGCCGGGCGCTGGATGAGCTGCGCCCGGTGAAGATCACCACGGATTTTGTGAAGTTTGCGGAGGGAAGCTGCCTGATCGAGTGCGGCGACACCAAGGTGCTCTGCTGCGCCAGCGTGGAGGACCGCACCCCGCCCCACGTCCCGGAGGGACAGGGCTGGGTCACGGCGGAGTATTCCATGCTGCCCCGGGCCAACCGGGAGCGCAGCCGCCGGGACATCTCCAAGCTGAAGCTCTCCGGCCGCAGCGCGGAGATCCAGCGGCTGGTGGGCCGCTCGCTGCGGGCCGCGGTGGACATGAAGAAGCTGGGCGGGCATACGATCACCGTGGACTGCGACGTTTTGCAGGGCGACGGCGGCACCCGCACGGCCAGCGTGACCGGCGGCTTTGTTGCGCTGGCGCTGGCCTGCCGCAGAATGGTGCGCACGGGCGTGCTGGGAGCCGACCCCATCCGCCGCTATGTCACCGGCGTGTCCGCCGGGATCGTGGACGACACGGCGATGCTGGACCTGCAGTACAGCGAGGACAGCCGCGCGCAGGTGGACCTTAACTGCGTGATGAACGAGCTGGGCGAGCTGATCGAGCTGCAGGGCACCGGCGAGGGCCGGGCTTTCACGCTGGAGGAGCAGCAGGCGCTGGTGCGCCTGTGCGCCAAGGGCAACCGGGAGCTTCTCAAGCTCCAGCGGGCCGCGCTGGAGGGCTGAGGGATGAAATTCGTGCTTGCGACCCACAATCCCGGCAAGCTGCGGGAGATGTCCGCCATTTTGGCGGAGCTGGGCGTGGAGGTGGTCATGCCGGCGGAGCTGGGCGTGACCGTGGACGTGGAGGAGACCGGCGAGACCTTTGCGGAAAACGCCATGCTCAAGGCGAAGGCCGTGTGCGCGGCGGCGGGCCTGCCCGCTATCGCGGATGACTCCGGACTGTGCGTGGACGCGCTCAACGGCGCGCCGGGGGTATACTCCGCGCGGTACGGCGGCCCGGAGCTGGACGATCGGGGGCGGTATCTGCTGCTGCTCAGCTCCATGCGGGGCGCGTCCACCCGGGCGGCCCACTTTGCGTGCGCCGTGGCCTGCGCGTTCCCCAACGGGGACGAGCTGACGGCCAGCGGCCGGTGCGACGGGGCGATCGCCTTCGCCCCCATGGGAGACGGCGGCTTCGGATACGATCCCGTGTTCCTCCTGCCCGAGAAGGCAAAGACCTTTGCCCAGCTGACGGAGGAGGAGAAGGACGCCCTGTCTCACCGTGGAAAGGCGCTGCGCGCCTTTGCGGCGGAGCTGGCGGCGTATCTGAAAAAATAGGCGCGGAAAATTTTCAAAACGGCGGGAAACTTATTGACAGAGCCAAGCGTCTGATATAGAACGAGAGCGCCGGAGCGGGAGACGGTCCGGCGGGAGGATCGGAGTTAATTTTATGGAATTGACAAGCAAGCAGCGCGCGCAGCTGCGCGGCATGGCCAACGGGATCGACACCATTTTGCAGATCGGCAAGGAGGGCGTGACGGAGAGCGTCATCCGTCAGGCGGACGAGGCGCTGGAGGCCCGGGAGCTTATCAAGGGCCGGGTGCTGGAAAACTCCCTGCTCACCGCGCGGGAGGTCTGCGACCAGCTTCTGAAGCCTACCCGCAGTGAGCCGGTGCAGGTGATCGGAAGCAAATTCGTGCTTTACCGCGAGAGCCACTCCAAGCCCAAGGACAAGCGCATCGAGCTGGTAAAGGATAAGAAGCGCAAAGCCTGAATCTTTGATCGGAAAAAGGGGGAAGTTCCATGCGGATCGGCGTCTACGGCGGGACCTTCAACCCGCCCCATCTGGGCCACATCGCGGCGGCGCGGGCGGTATTTGAGACACTGAAGCTGGATCGGCTGCTTTTGGTCCCGGACCGGCAGCCGCCGCACAAGCCGCTGCCGGAGGGCAGCCCTTCGCCGGAGCAGCGGCTGGAGCTGACGCGGCTGTCTGGAGAGCAGCTCGGTCTGGGCGACCGGGTGGAGACGCTGGATCTGGAGCTGCACCGCTCCGGTCCCAGCTACACCGCCGACACGCTCCGGGCCGTTCACGAGCGGTATCCGGACGACGAGCTGTGGCTGCTGATGGGGACGGATATGTTCCTCACGCTCCACACGTGGCACGAGCCGGAGCAGATCCTTGCGCTGGCGGGGATCGCGGCGTTCAGCCGGTCGCAGGAGGACACGGAGGAGCTGTTTTCCCGGCAGCGGGAGCGGCTTTACCGGACGTATCCCTCTGCCCGCATTTTCACGCTGGGCGTCCCCGGCATGGTGGAGATCTCCTCCACCCAGCTCCGGGAGCTGCTGGCGAAGGGACGCGGCGGGCAGTTCCTTGCCCCGGCGGTGTACGGCGCGGTCCTGCGGGACGGGCTGTACGGCACGGGAGAGGACCTGACGCGTCTGCCGCCGGAAAAGCTGCGCCCCACGGCGCTGAGCTTTCTCAAGCACGCCCGCATCCCCCATGTTCTTGGAACGGAGCAGGAGGCCGTCCGTCTGGCCCTGCGGTACGGCGCGGACGTGGACCGGGCGCGGACGGCGGCGCTGCTGCACGACTGCACGAAGCGGCTGGAGATGGACGAGCAGCTGGCGCTGTGCGCCCGATACGGCATCGAGCTGGACGAGCTGGAGCAGCAGGCGCTCAAGCTGCTGCACGCCAAGACCGGCGCGGCCGTCGCCCGGGACCGGTTCGGCGTGGACGATGAGATCTACTCCGCCATCTTCTGGCACACCACGGGCCACGCGGACATGACGCTGCTGGAAAAGGTCATCTATCTGGCGGACTACATCGAGCCGACCCGGAGCTTCCCCGGTGTGGACGCACTGCGGGCGGCGTGCTACGAGGATCTGGACAAGGGACTTCTGATGGGTCTTGAGATGACGGTGGAGGAAATGAAGGAGCGGGGCAACCCGGTCCACAGCGCCACGCTGGCGGCGATCGAGTATCTGAAAGGGAACTGAAAGACAGACGATGAACGAATATAGAGAGACACCGGGCGGGAGCCATCGCCGCCTGCAAAAGGAGCCGGCGCGTGAGAGCCGGCTTACCCGGGGGCAGAAGATCCTGATCGCCGTGGCGGCGGCGCTGGCGGTGGTCCTTGTGGTCACGCTGGCGTACCGCGGCGTGTTCGTCAAGCCGGAGCTTCCCACCCGGGGCGAGGGAGAAAGCGGGACCGGTACGGAAGAGGTCGACTACGGCAGCGGCGTCCGTCCCCGGAGCGACGGGCAGCGAAAGAGCAAGGATTACTACACGATCCTCGTGATGGGCCGGGATACCGGCGGCGGCGGGAATACGGACACCATGATGCTGGCAAGCTATGATGTGACGAACCAGAAGCTGACCGTCATGAACATCCCCCGGGACACCATGGTGAATGTGCCGTGGGACATCAAGCGCATCAACTCCGTCTATAATTACTACGGCGGAGGGGAAAAGGGCGTCCGCAAGGTCTATCAGGAGGTATCCCAGCTGGTGGGCTTCGAGCCGGATTATCAGGTCATCATTGAATGGGAGGCTGTGGGCAAGCTGGTGGACGCCATCGGCGGCGTGTATTTCGACGTGCCCCGGAACATGAATTACGACGACCCCTATCAGGATTTGTCCATCCACATCCAAAAGGGCTATCAGCTCCTGAGCGGCGAGCAGGCCATGGGCGTGATCCGCTACCGCCACGACAACAACATGAAGTACGGCTACGCCGACGGCGATCTG
>CAKTMK010000055.1 GCA_934574045.1 uncultured Oscillibacter sp.
GAGAACGTGCCGCCCTCGTCGGTCAGGCCCGCGGCCTTCAGGGTCTTGCCCGCGGCCGTGATCTTGGTATAGGCGGGCTTGCCGGTGGGCACAGCCTTTTCAATGGTGATGCCCGCCGTTCCGGTGACCTCGGCGTAAACGCCGTCATCCGGGGTAAACTTCCATCCCGCCTGATATGTGCCGGCGCCGGGCGTGATCGTTCCGTCCGCCCACGCGAACGTGCCGGGAACGTCCGCGCCGTTGTACTTCATCGTGCCGGAGAGGGCGATGGTGCTCAGGGCGTCGCCGTAGGTCAGCGTCGTTTTGCTCAGCACCGGCTCGCCGGTGGGGACGCGCTGGTTGGCGGCGCTGACGTTGAGGGTCAGGGCAAATTCCCTGTAGTTTCCGGTGGTGACCGTCACCGTCACCGTGCCGACATGGCCCGTCGTGGTGACGCTGTTCGCCAGAATGGGCAGGGTCAGCACGCCGTCACTCATGGTTGCGTTGAAGTCGTAGTAGCCGGGGTCGAACTGAACGCCCGGCAGGTCGCCGTAAGTGACGCCGCCGTAGGACTTCGTCCCGTCCAGCTTGGGCAGGAGGGTCTTGAAGTCGAAGGTGTACTCCCTCGCAAGGCCGTTCACGACGGTCAGCGTGCCGTCCTGCACGGCGGGAGCGGCGGCCTGAGTGATCGAAGCCGCCGTCTCGCAGTCCGCACTGGTCAGCTCGTAGTTCTTCGCCGCGGTGGTGTCCAGCAGCGTCACGGTGAAGGTGACGGTGTCGGCGTCGGCTGCGTTGGGGCTGTTGAACTTGGCCCCGGTGACCTCGTAATCCGTGCCGAGGGTCAGCGCATCGCTTCCCTTCTGGCCCGTAAAGGTCACGCCGGTGATAACGGCGTCCGCCGTGCCGTCATAGGTCTTAGATGCCACCGCCGCGCCGGAGACGGTCAGCTTCGCGGGGATGATCTCCCATGTCCCGGATACCTTGCCGGTGTAGTTGTTGCCGATCCCTTCAATGGTCACGGTGTATTCGCCCACGTTGACAGCGGTGGTAGTGCCGGTGATTCGATAGTCCTGATCTTTCTTCATTTGGGGAGCGCCGTTTGGTCCCGTAGGATAAATGCCCGTCCAATCTTCCTCCCCGGCGTACGTTATCTTGGGGCTTGAAAAGCCAACCCCATGGTTACCATCTCCGAGATTTATAGGCTCGATGGTAAACTGCGCGAGGGCGGTATAGATAGCATCCGTTGTCTCGCACGTCACGGTAACGGTGTACGCACCCGCCTGCGTGGGCTTTTCGGCGGTGGCGGCGTAGCCGGTACCATTGCGGAGCGTGCCGGCGTAGGTAACAGTCTCCGTCGAGCCGCCGGGCGCGGTGTAGACCGGATCGGGCAACGCGGCCTGACCGCCGTTGTAGATCATGTCCTCCTGCGTCACGCCGCCCGGAAGGGCTTCGGCCGCCTTATTGGTGACGGTCACGGCGATGTTCTCTGACTTTTCATTGTAGTTGTCAGTCTCAGCCGCAGTGACCTTGATGGTGAATACGTTCTCCCCCGCCGCAACGGCGGTCGAAACAGTCAGCCGATTATTCTCCAGCGTGACGCCGGAAACGGTATTATCCGGCAGCGCATAGGAGAGCGCGCCCACGTTCGTGTCGCCGCCCACGCCGGTAACGGCGGCCCAGCCGCTGACATCCACCGCCACGCCGTTGTTCGTGACGGTATTCTTCGTGATCGTGATGGTCTGCTGAGCCTTGGCAACGGAGAACGTCCAGCCGCTGTCGGTCAAGCTATCTGCGGCGCTGTAATTCGTACCGTCCTCCACGGAGATCTGAACGGAGTAAGTCCCTGCGCCGGTAACGCTCTCGGTGGGAGTTCCCGTACCGTCCTTGAGATAGAACACGTGGATCGTGCCCACGCCGGTTTTGGCAGAGCTGACCGGAGAAGCGATCTCCTGCGCCTCGCCGGTATAGGTCAGGCCAGTGGGCGCGGTAAAGCTGAAATCACTTGCCTTGAGTTCAGCCTTCACGATCGTATACTCCACGCTGGCAGTCTCCTCGCCCAGCGGGAAGCTGGCGGTGTAGTCGCCCGCGTCGGTAGGCTTGCCGGTGATGGTCTTGCCGTCCTTCGTATAGCTAATGGAAATGCTATCGGGATCGGGCAGACCGTCGGGCCGGGCCGTCACGTCCGATGCCAGAGTAAACGTCACCTTGGCCGCCTTGGCCGTGCCGTCGTAGGTCAAATTATCACCCAACGGAGCAATGGTATAGGCGCCCGCAGTACCGTCGGTCAGCGGGCAGTTTTCATTCGTGCAGACGGCGGTGATGGTGTCCGTGGCCCCGGACTTGGGCGTATAGCTCCACTGATGCTGGTGCTTGCTGAGATACAGAGCATCGCCGTCCTTGGTGATGGCAAAGCCTTGATCGGTCACGTCCGGCGTGAAGACCGCGGCGCAATTCTCGCTGTTGCTTGCGCCGGCGGCGATCTGGACCGGGTTCTCGGCGTCGGGCGCGGTCGCCGTGGTCACGCCGATACTCGCGCCGCTCACGCCGGTGTAGAACTCTCCGCCGATGGTGACGGTCATTCTGTCGGGCAGATAGACGTTGTTCGCGGTCCCGCCTACATAGAGGATCCCGTTCCCCATTTTGCCGCCTTGCACATTACTATCGACCTTCGCAGAACCGGATACTGTGAACGTACCGCTGCTGACGCATACACCGCCGCCGTTCCCGCCAGCGTTGTTGCCGTAGACCCGTCCAGTCATGGTAAAGTCGCCGGTATTATGCACGCCGCCGCCGTTCCCGCCAGCGCTGTTGCCTTTGATCCCTTGGTTATACAGGTAAAAGTGTCCGCTGTTGTTCACGCCGCCGCCGTTCTGGGCGGCAGTGTTGCTCTTGATCTCGCCGCCGTACATCTTAAAGGTGCCTTCATTGTTCACGCCGCCGTTATTATTGGCAATGCTGCCGCCGTACATAGCAAAGCTGCCGGCACCCTCAACCGACACGCCGCGGCCGCTCGCCCCCTCGGCATGGGTGATCGCGCCAAAGCTGGCCGTGTCGGCATGATAGCCCATGCAGTCGACCAGCGTAAAGGCCGCGCTAACATCAATGACAGCGCCGCTCCCCTGATACGTGATCGTCTTGCTGTTCAGGCAGAGCACTGTACCGTCTTCGGGCTTCCATGCCGCGGTCAGCGTCACGTTTTCAGTCAGGTACCACTTTCCGGTCTTGTCGGGCAGGGAATCTGCCGCTGTCCACGGCGTGAAGATCTCTTTGTCGGTCTCACTGTGACCGCCGACCGTGGAGCAGAAAGACTTGTTGCCTCTGCTAGTGTCGCAGAGATAGTGTTCGTGCAGTTCGCCCTGCACAAAGAGGACGCTGTTGTCCGCCTGTTTCTTCTCATAGCCCGCGTCGCTGCTGAAATAGTACATGTCATTCTTCAGCGTATAGCCGTCCGCGCCCTTGGCGACGGCGACATAGCCGCCGTCAGCAAGCGCCGTCTCCGTGGTCACGCCGATGCTGTTTTCCTTGCCGCTCAGTGCGCCGCCGATGGCGACGGTCTTTCCGTTGGGCAGATAGGCATTGTTCGTGGTCCCGCCGGTGTAGACCGCCGCGCCCTCCGCTTTTGTGCCGCCTTGCACATTGTCCTTGATCTGCACATTGCCGGACACTTTGAACGCGCCGTTTACAAACACGCCGCCGCCGTTTTCAGCAGCGTTGTTGCCGGTGATGGTCCCGCCGGTCATGGTGAAGCTGCCGTTGTATATGTATACGCCGCCGCCCTTCCCGGCAGCATTGTTGCCGGAGATGTCGCCGCCGGACAGATTGAAGGTTCTGCCGCTGCCCACAAACACGCCGCCGCCGTTAGTAGCATCGACGGTATTGCCGCTGACGGCTCCGCCGTGCATGGTAAAGGTGCCTTTGTTCTCCAAGCCGCTGGTACTCATAAATACGCCGTGGCCGGTATTGCCGGAGATCGTGCCGCCGTACATGGTAAAATCGCCGCTGCTGCTGCCCATAAACACGCCGCCGCCGTTGTCACCGGCGGTATTGCCGCTAATGGCGCCGCCGTACATGGTAAAAACGCCGTCGCTGCCCATAGACACGCCGTTTCCTGCCTTTTCGCCTGCGTGGGTGACCTTGCCGAACGTCCCGCCCAAACCCTTACAGTCGGTCAGGGTAAAGGCCCCGGTCAACTCGATCACGGCCGTATCCCCGCTCTGGATAACGTCATAGCCGTTGAGGTCGAGGACGATGCAGTCGGCGGGCGTCCAGCTGCCCTGCGTCAGCCGGATGTCCTGCGTCAGGTAGTAGTACGCAGGGGTCTCCGCGGTTCCAGCCGCCGCATTCCGCAGCTCGGTTTCCGTGCCGATGGGCGTCCATGATGTCACACTAGCCCCGTGGCTGGAGCAGCTTGCATCGCCGCAGATGGGGTGGCCGGCGTGGGCCAGCTCGCCGTTGACCAGCATGATCTTCTCTCCCTGCCGCCGCAGGTTGTAGCTCTCGTCGGAAGTAAAGTACTGCATGCTGTCGCCGGTCGCGCCGGAGCTGACGATGGCAGTACTTTCGCCCGTACCCAGCTCATCGCGCGAGGTCACGCCGATGGACGCGCCCGCGGTCAGGCCCTCCTCGCCGATGGCGATGCGCCCATAGCCATTCGCAAGGCAGACGTTGTTTGCCGCTTCACCCTTTTTATTGTTGATGATCTTCGCGCTGCCGGAAAGGGTCATGGGGCTGCCGCCAAACACGCCGCCGCCGTTGTCGCTGGCCGAGTTTCCGGAGATCTCGCCGCCGGTCATGGTGAACTTATAGCTTTCCAGAGTTGAAACAGAAATGCCGCCGCCAAGAACATTGGCATGATTGCCGCTGATCGTGCCGCCGGTCATGGTGAAGTTGGATCTGAACACATACACGCCGCCACCGTTGCCCACCACGCTATGGCTAGCTGTGTTGTTGGTAATCTCGCCGCCGGTCATGGTGAAGGTACAGTAGTCGGACAAATGCACGCCGCCGCCGGACGCCGCTGTATTGTCGGTGATCGTTCCGCCGTTCATGGTAAAGGTACCGCCGCTCATGCCGGTGCGGAGACCGCCCTCCACGTACACGCCGCCGCCCTCTTCATTCCCGGTTTGAGAGGCGGTATTTCCGCTGATCGTGCCGCCGTTCATGGTGAAAGCGGCAGCGGACGTGTTATTGGAACCTGCGCCCTTCACATACACGCCGCGGCCGGTCTTTCCGTTTGCGTGGGTGATTGTGCCGCCGCCGTCAGCCGCGCCGTCGTTCAGAGTCAGGGACGCGCCGTTGGCGATCTGAATGGCGCTGCCGCTAAAGTTCGCCGTGATCGTCTGACCGTTCAGGTCCAGCGTCACGGACACGTCCTCAGGAATGGTGAGCATACTGTTCAGGGTGATCGCTGCCGTCAGCTTGATGACCGCGCCGTTCTGCGCGACCGCGCTTCTCAGAGTGCTCTCGTCTCCCGCTGTTGTCTCGGTCCCCGCCTGCACCGCCGGGACATTTGCCGCCGCCAGCAGGGCAGGCTCCGCCGCCGGAGCCGCCGCGGGCTGCTCCGGTCCTTCCTCGGTGGGCTGGGTCTCCTGCTCTTCAGAAGCAGGCGCTTCCTGTTCCTCAGACACAGGCGCTTCCCGCTCTTCAGAGACAGGCTGTTCCTCCTGCTCCTCAGAAACGGGCTGTTCCTCTTCCTCAGAAGCAGGCTCCTCCTCTCCGGACGCGGGCGCGTCCTGCCCCTCGGAGACGGTCTGCTCCTGCGCCGCTGCCTGCTCAGGCGCGTCCCCGGTGTCCAGCGCCGCCGCAGGCGTCAGCGCCGTCAGGCACATGGTCAGCGCGAGAAGCAGGCTCAAGGCTTTCTTCTTCATGGCTCGTTCCTCCCATATGTTCAAGTTTCATTTGCACGCAGAGATCTTGTCCTCCGTATTTCATACGGAGGACAGGGGGGTACCCCCCTGCTGGCAGGCCGCCGGCCGGTTACACATTTCCGTGCCGGACGCAGCTTCGCCTTTATTATGTACAGAATCATTATACACCGTACATCTGCGTACGATACAATCCCCTTTTTGCATTTTCGGCAAAATTTTATCGGGAGCGATTTGGGCAGTTCGCTGAAGTGCTTTCGAGGATACGGCAAAAACAGCGGGCTGGCAGGCCCGCTGTTTTTATCGCCGTGACGGTGCAAAAGCGCCGAAGCGCCGCCAGTGGCGGAGCCGTCGAAACGGCTTGCTTTCCACCGCAAGCTGTGATATATTCAACTCGGCGCTGCACAACGGCAGGCGGTTGGTCACACCCTCCGAAAGGAGGTGAGGCCATGCGGATTACGTTACATATCGGGCCTTTCACGGTCACGATCATCGTAAAAAGCAGAAACCGCCACTCGGCCAAGTGACGGTTTCTAAAGCTTCGCTTTAGGGGTTTCGTTTCACGATTAGGGCCAACCGCTTGTCGCAGCGCCCTTTTCTACATTTATTATAGCGGTCTCCGGCCGCCTTGTCAACCCCGCCCCGAGCCGCTCATGGTCCGGGGCATTTTCGCGTCCCGGCGGTCCGGTATGTAGCCCCTCATTCCGCTTCCGCGGGCGCGGCGCAGGGCCTGACCGTGATGTAGGATACCCGGTGGGCGTTCAGCTCGGAGACCGTGATCTCCAGACCGTCGGCGGTAAAAACCTCGCCCCGAACCGGGACCCGGTTCAGCCGCTCCATGACCCAGCCGCCCACGGAAACGCTGTCCGACTCCAGCCGGACGCCGAAGAAGTCCATGAAGTCCTCCAGATTCACGGAGCAGTCCACGCGGTAGACGTCCTCGCCCAGCTTCTCAAAGTCCTCCTCCACCTCGTCGTGCTCGTCCCAGATCTCGCCCACCAGCTCCTCCAGAATGTCCTCCATGGTAACGATGCCCAGCGTCCCGCCGAAATCGTCCACCACGACCGCGATGTGGGACTTCTGATGCTGGAGCATTTTCAGGATGTCGCGGATCTTCGTGTGCTGGTAGACAAACAGCGGCTCCGTCATGATCTCCTCAATGGGCTGATCCGTCATTTTGCCGTTCACGTAAAAATCCTTCTGGTGAAGAACGCCCACGATCTGGTCAATGGTGTCCCGGTAGACCAGCAGGCGGGAAAAGCGGGAGCGCGTGAAGGCGTTCGCGATCTCCTCACGGCTCTCGCCGATGTCCACGGCCTCCAGCTCGATCCGGTGGGTCAGGATCTCCGCCGCCGTCAGGTCCCGGAACTCCAGCGCGTTGCGCAGAAGCTCGCCCTCGTTTTCGTCGATGCCGCCGTCCTGCTCCACGTCCTCCATGAACAAAAGCAGCTCCTCGTGGGACATCTTGGCGTTTTCATCCGTCTTGAAAAAGCGGGAGACCAGCCGTTTCCACTGGGAAAAGAGAAAGTTCAGCGGCGTCAGCACCCAGATCCAGAGGCGGATGAAGGGCGCGCTGAACAGGGCGAACCGTTCCGGCGCGTCCTTTGCGATGCTCTTGGGGGTGATCTCGCCGAAGATCAGGACCACCACCGTCACGACCACGGTGGAGACCGTGGCGCCGACGTCGCCGTAAAGCTCCACGAACAGCAGCGTGCCGACGGAGGCCACGGTGATGTTGACGATGTTGTTTCCGATCAAAATGGTGGAGATCAGCCGATCATAGTCCCCGGCCAGCCGGAGAGCCAGCGCCGCCCGCTTGTTCCCGCTGTCTGCCAGGACCTTCAGTCGGTTCCTGTTCAGGGAAGAAAAGGCCGTTTCCGTCGCGCTGAAATAGGCGGACATGGCCAGACAGGCCGCCATAACTAAAATACTTCCGATGTGATCCATAAAAAAGCTCCTTTTCTGTCTGTTCCTCGATAAAACGCCGCAAAAACGCTGAAAAGCGTCAAAAAACGACACACCTATACCCTGTACCGCAGGTCAGGGCGTAGATATGCCGCATCGAAACAGGCAATATGAGAGCAGTTGTCAGTATCGTCGCTGCCGTCGCACTCCACGGGGTTTTCACTCCTTCTCACCGCGCGTCAGATTTGCCGGTCCTTTTTCCCGGCGCTGCGCAGTACGATCATATCATATTTCCCCGTTCAGATTCCGTAAAGAAATGCGTCCGGCGCAGCGTATTCTGCCAGAGATCCCGGCGGGACGCACAGCCGCCGTCCAGCCGGTGCGCTGCACAACGGCAGGAGGAAAGCGCCGAAGCGCCGCCAGTGACGGATGCAGCGAGGCGCTTTCGAGGATACGGCAAAAACAGCGGGCTGGCAGGCCCGCTGTTTTTATTGCCGTGACGGTGGATAAGCGCCGAAGCGCCGCCTGCGGCGGATGCAGCGAGGCGCTTTCGAGGATACGGCAAAAACAGCGGGCTGAAAGGCCCGCGGTTTTTATTGCCGTGACGGTGGATAAGCGCCGAAGCACCGCCAGTGGCGGAAACAGCGAGGCGCTTTCGAGGATACGGCAAAAACAGCGGGCTGGCAGGCCCGCGGTTTTTATTGCCGTGACGGTGGATAAGCGCCGAAGCGCCGCCGGGGGCGGAGCCGTCGAAACGGCTTGCTTTCCGCCGGGAGCTGTGATATATTCAACTCGGCGCTGCACAACGGCAGGCGGTTGGTCACATCCTCCGAAAGGAGGTGAGGCCATGCGGATTACGCTACATATCGGGCCTTTCACGGTCACGATTATCGTAAAAAGCAGAAACCGCCACTCTGCCAAGTGACGGTTTCTTGAGTTTGCTCAGGTAATTTTCACCAACAGGGGCTAACCGCTTGTCGCAGCGCCCTTTTCTATGTTCATTATAGCGGTCTCCGGCCGCCTTGTCAACCCCGCCCCGAACCGCTCATGGTCCGGGGCGTTTTCGCATCCCGTTTCAAGGCGCAGGGCTGGCAGGAGAGAGTACGGCGGCGCGCGCAAGTCCGTTGGAAGCGCCCGCGCTTCCCTACGCCGCAAGCGGTTTCTCAATGAAAAAAGGCAGGCAGAGTACCGGCAGCTTTCGCTGCCGGTACTCTGTTCTTAAATCGTGCCGTTTTATGGCAGTCGCGGTTTCCGCTGCGCGCCCTTCCGCGTCTTATTTCAGCCGCGCCGCTTCGGCTCTGCCCGTTTCAGCCGCGCTTGGCTTACGCCTTGACGTACAGCCGATACAGGAACGTGACGATCTGGGCGCGGGTACAGGCGTCGCAGGGGCGGAACGTCCCGTCCTTCATTCCGGCGGTCACGCCCTGCTCCGCCGCCCACGCGGCGGCTTCCGCGTAATACGCGCCGGACGGCACGTCGGAAAAGCCGCCCGTCCCCGCGGGCGCGGGCGAGCCTGCCGCCCGCCACAGGAACGTGACGATCTGCGCGCGGGTGCAGGCGTCGCCGGGGCGGAACGTCCCGTCCTTCAGCCCGGCGGTCACGCCCTGCTCCGCCGCCCACGCGGCGGCTTCCGCGTAATACGCGCCGGACGGCACGTCGGAAAAGCC
>CAKTMK010000056.1 GCA_934574045.1 uncultured Oscillibacter sp.
TTTTGCTGTCCAATCCTACCTAGCAGCTGCCGATTTTGTAGTTTTCTCAAATTACTGTCTTATCGGCACACGGCAAAGGCTCCCTTTTTGCTTTTTTATGGCGGATATGCCGCGCCGCCTTCGCACCCGGAAAAGGATATGCCGCGTTGGCGGAAAACGTTCGGCAGAGAGCCGTCCGCCGACAGAGAGCGTCCGGCGGTGCAAGAGCAGGACCGGCGCGGCCCAATGGCCGCACCGGTCCCGGTTTGAAAAACATTTTTCTGTGCCGGACGCTCAGGCGTACTGCTGCCGGTCATACAGGCGGACGGACAGCGGGACCGAGACGGCGGTGAGCACTACCGCCAGCGCGGGGACGCCAAGCCCCACCAGAGACTGAAGCGCCGCGGGCACGTCGTCCGCCGAGAAGACGCCCTGCACCAGTCCTGCGCCGCCGCAGGCCAGCATGACGATGAACAGCACGAAAAACATCCGGCCTTTTTCCACGCCGAAGCGGAACATGAGCGGCAGCGTCAGCGCGATCATAATGAGGCCGACGCAGAAGGAGGGCAGCACCGCCGAGAGCGGCATACTGTATTCCACCGACAGGAAGCGGCCGAGGATGCCGTGCGCCGCCAGAGACAACACCGAGGCGATGGCGGTGGCCAGCCAGCCCAGCACGTATTTGCTCAGAACGATGTCCCCGGTCGTGTAGGGCATCATCGCCGCCAGCTCCGGCCACTTGCTCCGCTCGTCATAGGCCATGGCCGTATAGGGCAGCATCCCGCAGTACGCGATGGCGAACACGGAGAGATTCAGCGACGGAACCACGGCAAACACCGCCATCATCAGAAGAAAGATCTTCATCTGCCGGACCAGTACGTAGATATCCTTTTTCAAAAGCGCCTTCATTTCCGCTTTTCCCCCTTTACCAGATACAGGATTACATCCTCCACGCTGGCCGGCTCCGGCGAAAAGGCCGGGGAGACCAGCGCCCGCTTTACCAGCGCCCGCGCACCGTAGGGCGACTCCTCCGCGCCGCACACCGCCTCGGCGGGCAGATCCGCCAGCTGGGCGCGGGTGCAGCTCACCACGGCGTATTCCTCCAGCAGGGCGTCCTTTTCCCTGCAGAAGCGCAGGCGGCCCCTGTGCAGGAACGCGATGTAGTCGCAGAGCTTTTCCAGATCGCTGACGATATGGGACGAGATGAGCACGGAGCGCTCCGCGTCCCGGGTGAAGTCGGAGAAGATGTCCAGGATCTCGTCCCGCACGATGGGGTCCAGACCGCTGGTGGCCTCGTCCAGGATCAGCAGCTTGGGGTCGTGGCTCAGCGCCGCGGCGATGGCCAGCTTCATGGTCATGCCCCGGGAATAGTCCCGGAACAGCTTCTTGGGCGGCAGGTCAAAGCGCTTGAGATATCCGTCGTACATCGCCGCGTCCCAGCGGGCGTAGGTGTCCCGCAGGATGGAGCCGACCTGCTGGGCGTTGAGCGTCTCCGGGAAGTGGGCCTCGTCCAGCACCACGCCCACGTCCTCCTTCACCTGCTGAAATTCCGGCGCGGCGTTGTCCGTCCCCAGCACCCGGATCGTTCCGCCGTCGGGCCGCAGCGCCCGCATGATGAGCCGGATGGTGGTGGACTTTCCCGCGCCGTTTTCGCCCACCAGACCGCAGATGCAGCCCTTGGGCAGCTCAAAATTCAGATCCTCTATGGAAAAATCCTTGAAGTGCTTGCTCACATTTCTGATCTCAATGGCGTTCATGCGTCTTCATTCCTCCCCTGTATGATGAGCCGCAGCATTTCCAGCAGCTCACCGTCCGTCATGCGGCAGCTCCGGGCCAGCTCCGCGGCGCTTTGCAGATGTTCCTCGATCTCCCGCAGGCGGCTCTCCCGGATGAGCTGGGTGTTCTGCTCCGCCACGAAGCAGCCCTTGCCCGCCACGGTGGTGAGAAAGCCCTGAGCCTCCAGCTCGTCATATGCCCGCTTGGTCGTGATGACCGAGATGCGCAGATCCTTTGCCAGCACCCGGATGGAGGGCAGCGGCTGCCCCGGCTCCAGCGTCCCGTCCACGATCTGGTCCTTGATCTGGGCGGCGATCTGTTCATAGATCGGCGCGCCGGAGGTGTTTCTCAATACAATGTCCAACCAATATCACCCCGCATACTGTATACGAACAGCAGATACATCAATAGAATGCTCAACTGGTGTCACCTCACATACTGTACATGAACAGTATATACAGTATGAACGCTTTGTCAAGAGAAAATTTGAAGATCGCGGAAAATTTTTTCTCTGGCTATCCGGCCGGAGCGAGAGAGCGCCGCCGCCGGAACAGCCTGCCGCCGAGGCGAAATGGCGGCCGGGGATGTCCGCCGGGAGGGCTTGTCCGCTTCCCGGACCGAAAAGCCGCCGGGGCCTGAACCGTCGTTCAGGCCCCGGCGTCCGGCGCTCAGCGGTCCTGCACCACCATGGTCTGGACGGCGTTCACTGCCGTCCCGCTGCTGAGCAGGAAAACGGTATAGGAGATCCCCGCCGCCACGTTGAGATACAGCGACGCCACCGTGTTGGGCACGGGATACATCCCGATAAACGCGCTGTCCAGCGTCTCGATGTCCATCCACGAGGGGAGGGGCGTCAGGCTGGTCTCGGCGAAGAAGAACTGGTACGCGCCCGGCGCGATGCGCTTGAAGGAGGTGGTCTCTTTATAGCGCACGTCGGCGTAGACCGCCCGCCCGTCGCCCAGCAGAACGTCCAGCGGGTTGCTGTTGAGCGCCAGATTGCTGACGCGGAAGTTGGCCATGCCGCTGGTGGGCATGCAGCAGGCGTCGGTGATCTGGAGCAGGTCCAGTCCGCTGGCCGTGTTGATGACGGCGATGGTGGTGGGGTTGCCGCTCTGGAAGGGCATGGTCTTTTGAATGTAGATATACCCGTCCGTTCCGGTGACGGTGACAGTGTGGTATCCGGCGGGAATGCGGCTGTATCCGGAGACAGAGGCGTAGTTCAGCCAGTTGACCGCCCGGGTGTTCCGGATGAGGATGCGGAAGGGGCGGTAGCCGTAGGCGGCGTTCAGGAACCGGACGGTGGCCAGTGCGGTGGTCCCGGGAATGATGGTCACGCCGCCGAAGAGCGGCCTGCTCCCGCCGAAGCTGGGCAGGGGGATCACGGGGATGTTGGACGAGGAGCTGCCGTTATAGACCGGTCCGCCCTCGCCGGGGTTGGGCAGCGGGACGACGGGGGTGTGATCCTCGGAGCCGTCATAGACCGGTCCGCCCTCGCCGGGGTTGGGCAGGGGAACGGAGGGCGTCTGATCCTCAGAGCCGTCGTAGACCGGCCCGCCCTCGCCGGGGTTGGGCAGCGGGACGACGGGGGTGTGATCCTCAGAGCCGTCGTAGACCGGCCCGCCCTCACCGGGGTTGGGCAGGGGCGTTACGGGTGTGTCGCTGTTTCTTCTATTCATATCACGATCGACCGGGACGGGCCGCCCCGGTCTTCCTCCTCTCAGTCTTGTGCTCCAGTATATTCTCCGGCGTGCGAGAGGGTGCGGGGCTTGACAAAACGGGTCTATTGTTATAGACTACCAGCATAGTCTATAACAATAGACCGAGGAGGACGCTATGGCATATCAGCTTTGCGACAGTGAATACCGATTCATGCAGGTGGTGTGGGACAGCGCGCCCGTTTCCTCCGGGGAGCTGGTGGAGCTGTGCCGGGAGCGGCTGGGGTGGAAGAAATCCACCACGTATACCGTGCTGAAAAAGCTGTGCGGCAAGGGGCTTGTGCGCAATGAAAACGCGCGGGTGACGGTGCTGGCGGCGCGGGAGACGGTGACGGCGCAGGCGGCGGAGGAGTTTGTGGACCGGACGTTTTCCGGCAGCCTGCCGCTGTTTCTGACGGCGTTTATGGGCGGCCGCGCCCTCTCCGCCAAGGAGGCGGAGGAGCTTAAGCAGCTCATCGACGCCCACAGGGAGGATGCGGTATGACGGGCCTGACGGAGCTTTTTGGGGGAATGCTGCACCGCAGCGCCGCGGCGCTGCCGGTGATGGCGGCGGTTCTGCTGGCGCGGCTGTGCCTGCGCCGCGCGCCGAAGCGGTTCGGATTTGTGCTGTGGGCCGCGGTGGGCTTCCGGCTGCTCTGCCCGGCGGGGCTTCCCTTGCCGGTGAGCATTTTCAACTCCCCGCCGGTGCAGGCGGCGCAGCAGACGGCGCTGGCCGCCGCCCGTCGGCTGGAGGGCGGCCCGACCGGAGCGGCCGTCTCCGGCGGCGGGGCCGCCGCGGCCGCGGCCGGGAGCGGCGTGAGCGCGGCGGAGGTGCTGACGGCGGTGTGGCTGGCGGGCCTTGCAGTCATGCTGGCCTGGAGCGCCGTGTCCTATCTGCGCATCCGGCGGCGTCTGGCTCAGGCGGAGATGCTGGAGCCGGGGGTGTTTGCCTGCCCGGGGCTGGAAACGCCCTTTGCGCTGGGCGTTTTCCGCCGCCGGATCTATGTCCCCGCCGGGATGGAGCCGGAGACGCTGCGCTGCGTCCTGCTCCACGAGCGGGCGCACCTGCGGCGGCTGGACCCGCTGTGGAAGCTGGCGGCCTTTCTCGTGCTGGCGGTCTATTGGTGGGACCCGGCGGTGTGGCTGTGCCACAGGCTGTTCTGCCGGGACATGGAGATGAGCTGCGACGAGGCGGTGCTGCGGGAGCTGGGGCCGGAGGTGAAGCGGACGTACAGCCTGTCCCTGCTCTCCTTCGCCGCCGGACGGCGGTTCCCCGTCGCGCCGCCCGCCTTCGGCGAGCACGACGCGAAGCCGCGGGTGAAAAACGTTCTGCGCTGGAAGCGGGCCACACCCCCGGCGGCGTTTCTGGCCGGTTCGCTGGCGGTGATCCTGACCGTCAGCCTGTGCACCGACGCGCCGGCGGGGAGCTGGGTGCGGGTCCGTCCGGCGCAGGGCAGTGAGGGCGTAGGAGCCTCTGTCTCCTCCCGGCTGAACGCGCCCATCCGCTCGTGGGTGATCTATCAGGATGTCTACGACCACGGGACGCTCATTTCCAGTGAGCCGCGCATTCTGGACGGCTTTGAGGAGGACGGGACCGGGGCTTCGTCCCGCAGCCTGCGGGGCGAGCTGCTGTGCAGCCCGGGGTACGGCGCGGGCGGCGCGCTGGACGGGACCGTTGCCTGCGTCTTTCAGTCGGACGGCGTCTCCATCCGCTGGACGGCGGAGCTGCCCCAGTCCAGCTATCAGGGCGCGGGCATGGCCAGCGGCGACGGGCGGACTGCGCTGAACGGCGCGGGAGAGGCGGTGCTGCTGACGTACGTTTTTTCCGAGCGGGAGGGAGGCGTCACCCTGCGATCGGCGGACACGGACATCGTTCAGCTCTGCGACGCGGCGGTGCGGTTCCGGCTGGCCGCGTCGGAGGAGCCGCTCTCGGCGGCGGGCGGCGCGTCCGCGCTGGCGGAGGAGCTGTACGCCCTGAAAAATCCCTATGTGGGGGATATCCCCGCGGACGGGAAGCTGCTGACGGCGCTGGGCGTTCCGGCGCTGGGGAATTACTCGCTGGAGCTGATTACCTCCCGGCGGCCCTACGTGCTGACGGTGAATTTCCAGCACGCCCCGGAGGACCCGAACGCGCTGGACAGCGAGATGTCCGCCAGAGCGGCGGCGCTGCTGGCACTGATCGAGAATCTGGACGAGGTGCGCTGGGCGTATCCGCAGGAGGACGAAAACGGTGAGCCGGTCCAGATCACCGTCTACTTCGATGCCGCCGCGGCCCGGCTGGCGAGCCTTGACCAGCCGGTCAAGACCTACGGCTCGTCGCCGCAGGCGCTGGAGGAGCTGCTCTCCGCCTGGGGGCTGAGCGCTCCGGCGGCAGGATGAGCGGCGTTCGGCCCGATGGTTTCTGGAAAAACGAACGGCGGAGGTCCCGGCACAGCCGGGACCTCCGCCGCTTTATGATCGGAGAATGTGATAAAACTGCGCGGATACGCCGCCTTATGCCTCGGCAGGCTCCGCTTCCCGCGCCGCGCCGTCCGCCTGCGCGGCGTGAACGCGCCGGGCGATATAGTCCGGCACCTCCTCCGGGGTGATGCCCAGCGACGCGGCGATCTCACCGGCGAACAGCGCCTCCGCCTGCCGCATGAAACGCTCGTCCACCGCGCCGAATTTCTTGTGGGTCTGCTCCGCCCTTGCCTTTTTCGCGTAGATGGACAGGACCATCTCCATCAGGTCGGCGCAGCGGTTGGTCTGGAGCATGGACTGATAGTGGTCCCGCAGGTCCTGCACGCTGACGCCGTAATACGCCTTGGCCTGCACGGAGGGGATCAGGTCCACCAGCGCCAGCGCCTCCTCCTCGGTCAGGATGGGGCGCAGGGGGAGCTGGGGATTGTCCGCGGGCGCGTAGATGATCCGGTCCTGATACAGGGGGCGGAGGACATAGTAAAGCGTCCCGCGCTCTCCGGGCGCGGTGCGGCAGAAATCCGGCACGGTCACATCCAGCACCCGGCAGACGCCCGTGCGTCCGTAGACCACCAGCGCATCCTTTTCAAACATATGGCCCCTCCCTGCTCTCCTCCGGCGCGCTGCGCCCGCCGAAGCCGAAAAATGACCGCGGCGGACCGCGCCGGCCCGTATCGCGTGTGGATCTTCTCATATTTCATATCATACCCTTATTTTAGCAGGTTTTTTCCAAAAATGTAAGAAAAACTTAGAAAAACCGGAAAAATTTGCGGAACCGGCAAAAAGGGGGAGCCGCCGCGGCCCCGCCCTTTACAAATCCCGCCAAAGCGGATATAATAGCAACGATTTACTGTGCATAAAAAGGAGCGCCCCCGGTCAGGTCCGGCAGCGCTGAAAAAGAAAACTGGAAAAGGAACGAAGCGTTTATGGAACTGACGGAAGGCGTCCGGTTCGACAGTCTGGGTCTGTCGCCGGAGATCATGCGCGCGCTGGAAAAGCGCGGACTTGTTACGTCCACGCCGGTGCAGGCCGGGTGCATCCCGCCCATGCTGGAGTGGAAGGACGTGATCGCAAAGGCTCCCACCGGAACGGGCAAGACCTTTGCATACGGTATCCCCATCGTGGAGCATATCGACCCGGAGGACGAGACGGTGCAGGCCGTGATCCTCGCCCCCACCCGGGAGCTGGCCATCCAGATCACGGAGGAGCTGCGCAATGTGGCGGCGTTCCGTCCCGGCGTGCGGACGGTGTGTCTGTACGGCGGCCAGCCCATCAATAAGCAGATCGACATTCTGAAAAAGAAGCCCCAGATCGTGGTGGCCACGCCGGGGCGCCTGTCCGACCACATGAAGCGGCGCACCGTCCGGGTGGACACGGCGCAGACCGTGGTGCTGGACGAGGCGGACCGGATGCTGGACATGGGCTTTATCCACGACGTGACCCGCCTGCTGGACCGGATGAACAAGCGGCGGAATCTGGGAATGTTCTCCGCCACCATCTCCCGCGAGGTGATGGACATCGCGTGGGTCTATCAGCGGGACGCGGAGGAGATCACCGTCCGGGCGGACGAGCAGAACAAGCCGGACATCCTCCAGTACCGGCTGGAGGTCAGCTATGACGGCAAGGCGGACGCCATTGCGAAAATTCTGGACGGCGGGCATTTCGACCGGGCCATGGCTTTCTGCAACACGAAAGGCTCCACCGAGCGCATCACCAAGTTTTTGCAGATGCGGGGCGTGAACGCCGAGTGCATCCACGGCGACATCCCGCAGAAGAAGCGGGAGCAGGTGATGGACAAGTTCCGCCGGGGCGAGCTGCGGGTCTTTGTGGCCACGGATGTGGCGGCCCGCGGCATCGACGTGGACGATGTGGACGTGGTGTTCAACTGCGACATTCCGGACGAGAATCAGGACTATGTCCACCGCATCGGGCGCACGGGCCGCGCCCGGCGGCACGGCGTGGCCGTGAGTCTGATCGCGGATTACCCGGCGAAAATGCGCATCGACAACATTGCCAAGTGCACCGCCAATGTGATCGTCCCTGCCCAGATGGACGAGAACGGCGTGCTCAGCCCCATCGCCGGGAGCTGAGCGCGGAGCGCGCGGCTCTGCGGAATAGGATCTGAAATGAAAACGGTGGGGAGCCTTTTGAAAAGGCTCCCCACCGTTTCTGCCTTGAAAGAGCGGGCGCGTCCTATTTTTTTACCTTTGCGCAGGGGATCTGATAGTTCTGGACCGCTTTGAAAAGCTCCGTCACAAAGCCGTCCCTCCCGTGGGAGAGGACCTCCAGATCGAGCCGGTACACGCCGTCCCCGGTATAGATCCGCAGCCTTTTCCAGCCGCCCCGGTCCGGCCGCTTCATCGGGACTGCCTCGACCCGCCGGATGTCCCGCCAGAAAAGCTCCTGCCCCGCCCGCAGCGGAAACTTCAGGACCATTCCCTCCTCCGAATACCGGACGCTGGTATTGCACAGCACGAACAGGAGAATCAGGCTGGCCGCGCCGCACACCGGCGCGAACCATACGGAAAACCACTGGGACGGATCGCTTTCCGGAATTTCCTGAAGCGGATCGCCGCTCGCGGTGAACAGGACTGCCAGATACAGCAGCAGGATCGCGATCCCCAGAACGGCCAGCACGTAATATTCTCCCCCGTACCGCAGAACGCGGCTGCCCGGCTCGTCACAGGCCCGGGACCGGTAATATTCCGCGGCCTTTTCGGGACACTTCTGCTTGAGGACCGTGCAGAACAGCTCGTAATTCACCATACCGGCGTCCGCCGTGAGGACCTTTGTTCCGTCCGCCAGATACAGGCTGACCGCGCGGTCAAAGCTGCCGCCGATCCTCCGGATCTCGTCCCAGCGGAGCGTCCGGGACGGCTGGAACGGACGCTCCATCTGAATTTTCTCACCGCTGAAATATACGCACTGTCTCGCCATCAAATTGCCGCAGAAAATGGTGAGCAGCAGGATCAGCACCGCCGCCGCTGCGCACAGGACCCACATGGGCCGCGCGTCCTCCGGCGCGCCGTCCAGAAAATACAGAACGCTGAAAACCAGCACGAGGGCAACCGTCACCGCTCCCAGTGCGTACAGCACGTATCTCCGCCCCGGCGGCTGGCACAGGATGACCATCCCATCGGGGATGCGGTCGATCTGCCGCCGGTTCCTGCCCGTGACAAGGTAGATGACGCCCGCCGTCAGGGCCAGGATCGTTGTGAATGTCAGTCTGTCCATGCTTCAGCCTCTCCGTTCGATGGATGTTTCCGGTCCGCTGGAGTGAGTATACCATATCATCGGTCAACAAGGGAAGATGCGGTTTTGACGGGCGGAAATGCGCCTGCGCTGCGGCGGGCCTTTGCCGCCGTTCTGACTGAGAACAGAGAAAGCGGGCCGCCCCTTTGGGAGC
>CAKTMK010000057.1 GCA_934574045.1 uncultured Oscillibacter sp.
GGGGAATCAGCTCTCCGACGTCGGCTATGAAAGCGACGGCGAGACCGAGGCCTACTGGCTGGACTCCGCCTACGACGCCAAGGGGCGGATCACGCGGGAGGCTTACACCGAGGGCGGCGGGCTGAAGTGGGTCCAGACCTGCGCCTATACCGACGAGACGGACGGCGGCTATACGGTCGAGGAGACATATACCTCCTATCAAAGCAGGAAGGAGACCGCCCGGAGCAGCAGCACCGTGCGCTATGACGCATATGGGAACGAGGTCTACAACAGCTATTGCGACCCCGCGGAAAATCTCCGCGGGACCATGGAATACCAGTATGTCTCTTTCCCGGCCGAAATGGCGGAGAACTGGGAAGATCTCCCGTGAAGCGTCCGCTCCGCACCTCGATAGGGACGGCGGATGCTGCGCGCCCGTTGATTTGAACAGTGCGGGGCGGGCCAATGACCGCGCCGGGGAACGGACCGTGCAGAATATACCGCTGGGTGAGCGGAGCACGCGCGTCCGGGCCTGTCTGAGAACAGAAAACCGCAGAAAACGGCGATGCCGTTCTCTGCGGTCGTTTTTTCTGCTCTTGCGGTAAGGCGCGGGCATCTCAGACGGGACGCCGCGGGGACTGTGGGGAGACGCCGGAAAATGCGCCGGAAGCGCGCCGCTTACAGGAATTGGGCGAACACGGACACGCACACCACGGTCAAAAGGCCGGAGACCACGATGGAAAGGCTGCTCATGGCGCCCTCCACCTCGCCCATCTCCAGCGCCTTGGCGGTTCCAAAGGCGTGGGCCGCGGAGCCGATGGCCACGCCTCTGGCGATGGGATCGGTGAGCCGGAACAGGCGGCAGGCGGCGGGGGCGGTGATGTTGCCGATCATGCCGGTGACGATGATGACGGCCACCGTCAGCGTCACGTGGCCGCCCAGCGTCTCGCACACGCCGATGCCGATGGCCGTCGTGATGGATTTGGGCAGGAGGGTGACGTACTCCTCGTGGGAGAGGTGGAACAGCAGGCACAGCGCCAGCACGCTGCTCAGAGAGGTCAGCACGCCGGAGAAAATGCCCGCCAAAATGGCGGCCCAGTTTTTGCGCAGAAGCGCCAGCTTTTCATAGAGCGGGACGGCCAGACACACCGTGGCCGGGGTGAGCAGATAGCTGAGGTATTTCGCACCCTCGTAATACGTCTCGTAGGAGACGTGGGCGGTCACCAGAACCGTGATGCACAGCGCGATGGAGATGAGCATGGGGTTGAGAAGCGCGATTTTGCACCGTTTCTGGATCAGAACGCCCAGCCCGTAGCCCGCAAGGCTGAGCATCACGCCGAAAAAGACGGACTGTTCAAAAAATTCCACGGCTCACTTCTCCTTTCCGTCCCGGCGCAGCAGGAGCTGCGTCACGTGACCGGAGACGAACATCACCGCGAAAGTGGTGACCGCCGCGATGACGAGGTAGGAGAGGACGTGGGGCCGGATCACGTCCCAGGAGGACAGCAGCCCCACCCCGGCGGGGATGAACATCAGCGGCATGATCTCAATGAGAAAGGTCGCGGTGTCCTTCACGGCCTCCAGCCGGATCAGGCCAAAGTGCAGACTCAGGAACATGAGGACCAGCCCGTAGATGCTGGCGGGGACGTGGAGGGGGAGCAGGTAGTTCAGAAGCTCGCCGAGGAAGGAGACGAGCAGGATCACGCCGAATTGCCGGATGTATTTCATGACAGCCCTCTTTTTCTCTGAAGTAGTCCAGAAAATTATAAGACGGCGGCGCGGAGCTTGTCAATCGGCGCAGCGCCGAAAAACGCCCGCCGCCTGACCGGAGATTCGGCGGCTTGCCGACAGGCGCGCGGCCCGCTCCCCGGCGGAGAAAGCAGAGCGCCCTCTCCGGGTTCCCGGAGAGGGCGCGGACAGGAAGACCCCGCCCGGACGGCGCTGGGCCGTCCGGGCGGGGCGTTCTTTTTTATGCGGGCGGCTGAAAACAGCCGACCCAGTGTGCTTACTGGATGGTCACCGAGGTGACGGTGGGCAGGGGCTTTTTGACCTCCTTGGGGACGGACACTCTCAGAATGCCGTCCTCATACTTGGCGGCGATATCCTCCGGACGGGCTGTCTCACCCACATAGAAGCTCCGGCTGCACGCGCCGGCGTACCGCTCCTGACGGATGTACTTGCCGTCCTTTGCGCTCTCATCCTTGTCAAGGCCCTTGGCCGCGCTGATGGTCAGGTAGCCGTCCTTCAGATCCACATGGATCTCGTCCTTCTTGAAGCCCGGCAGATCCACGTCCAGCTCATAGGAGCCGTCCGTCTCCCGCACGTCGGTCTTCATCAGACCCTTTGCGTGCTTGCCGTACAGCGGGCTGCGGCCCTGCGGCACCATCATCTCAAAGGGATCGGAAAAGAAATCGTCGAACAGGTTTTCACCGAAAATGCTAGGCAACATAAGTCATTCCTCCATTCAAACGAACGCATTCGTAGCCGCCGGAGAAGCGCTCCGGACGTTGGCGAAGCTCTGTTGCCGGTTTTGATGCTTCCGTTCCTTTTCGGGACCCTTTCGGTCCCTCTCTCAAGGAACAACTGTATCATAGCACACATTTTAGCACTGTCAACGAGAGAGTGCTAATGTTCACAAAAGTCGCAAAGTTTGTTCACAATTTATGCGATTTTTCCGGCTGGGAGGAAGCGCGGCGGACGGCCTGCGCCCGTTCCGCCGCTGCGGCGTACCGCGCCACCACCTCCGCCGCCCGCTCCACGCCGATGGAGGAGTCCAGCATCAGGTCATAATGCGCCCGGTCGCCCCACGTGTCGCCGGAGATGCTTTTATAATAGGCCGCGCGGGCCGCGTCGGACCGGCGCAGGTTCGCTTCCGCCTGCTCCCGGCTGTCGCCGTAGACCTCCATCACCCGGCGGATGCGATATTCTCTGGGGGCATAGATGAATACGCGGACCACGTCCGGGCAGTCCCGCAGCACGTGGTCGGACGCCCGTCCCACGATCACGCAGCTCCCGCTTTCGGCGATCTTGTGGAGGACTCTGGCCTGCGCGGCCACGGCGTGCTGGACCACGGTGGTGCTCAGATACAGGTCATGGAGACGGCTGGGGGAGTTTTTGTTGATGTCGGAGATGAACTCCCGGTCCAGACCGCTCTCCTGCGCGGCGAGGACCGTCGTCTCCTTATAATAAAAGGGGACGCCCAGCTTTTCCGCCGCCAGCCTGCCGATCTGCTTGCCGGAGGAGCCGTGCTCCCGGGCGATGGTCACGATCACGCCGGGATGGGACGGCTGGATGGCCGCCTCCTGCGGCGGCGCGGAGCCTTTCCTGCGGTGTGTGCGGTAAGGTTCTTTCAGGAACCGGCGGTAAAAGACCGCGCCGGTCAGGGTGGTCAGCGTTTCGGTGACGGGGAAGGTGAGCCAGAACCACGTCAGCCCAAAGCGGGAGAACAGAAAGCCCAGCGGCACGAACAGCACCACCGTCCGGATCACGGTCAGCAGCGAGCTTTTCCAGCCGTCGGCCACCGCCTGAAAGAAAACGGGGAAGGTGAGGGACGTGACCATGGGCAGGAAGCTGACGCCGATAAAACGGAAGCCTACGCGGCCGATCTCCACCACCCGCGCGTCCTGCGTGAACACCCGCAGCATCGGGGCCGGGATCAGCTCAAAGCACAGCGTCCCCACCGCCATCATGGCAAGGCCGAAGCACACGGCGGCGGACAGCGTTTTCCGGCAGCGGTCCAGATTTTTCGCCGCGTAATTGAAGCTGAGGATGGGGACGATGCAGGTCTGCATGGCCCCCAGCGGGATGAAGAAGAAGGTCTGCCACTTGTAGTAAAGGCCCAGCGCCGTCACCGCCTGATCGGAAAAGCCGGAGAGGATCAGGTTCAGCCCGAGAATGTAAAAGGTATAGGCCGACTGCATCAGGATGTTGGGGAAGCCCAGCTGAAGGATCTTCGCCGCGTACCGGGGGTACCGCCGCAGGGCGGGGGAGCGGCGAAGCCCGCCCTTCATGACGATGAGGGCAGCGGCAATCTGACCGGCCACCGTGGCGATGGCCGCGCCCGCGATGCCAAGCTCCGGAAGGCCGAACAGGCCGAAGATGAGCAGCGGGTCCAGCGCGATGTTCACCGCCGCGCCGGAGATCTGGGCCAGCATGGGCGTTTTCATGTCGCCCTCCGCCTGATGGATCTTGGTCCACACGCTCTCCAGAAACAGGCCCATGCTGAAAAGGCACACGATCCGGCCGTAGACCACCACCTCCCGGGCGATCTCTTCGGACGCGGTATTCATGCGGGCATAGGCGGGGAGGATGCACCAGCACACGGCGGCAAAGACCGCCCAGAGCACCGCGGCGATGGGCGTGCCCACGCCCGCGAAGGCGTCCGCCTCGTCCTGACGGCCCACGCCCAGCCGCGCGGCCATGGCCGTGTTGATCCCCACGCCGGTCCCCACCGCCAGCGCGATCATCAGAAGCTGGATGGGGTAGATGATGGACAGGGCGGTAAGGCCGGACTCCGCGTACCGGCCCACAAAAAGACTGTCCACGATGTTGTACAGCGCCTGAATGAGCTGCGCCAGCATGACCGGCGGCGCCATCTTCAAAAGGATCCTGCCGATCTTCTCCGTGCCGAACGCCTGCACGGATCTCTGTTCCGCGTTCATAAGCTCCACCCGTCCTCCGCGGCGCGGTGCGCCGCCGTCTGATTTTTGTAAAGATAGAATGTAAAATAGAACGTGCCGCGGCGGCCGGGGCCGCCGGTAATTTGAGATTATACCGATGAAAAAAGTGCTGTCAATCCCATTTTCGGCGATTTCTGTCGGAAACGCGGAGAAATTGCAGACCGGCGGCGGAAAAACGGCGCTTTCCCATGCCCGGCAAGGGCTTACGGCGCGTTCTGCGCCGCTTTTTCCGCCTGGACGGCGGATAAGTGGTAGGATATAAAAGCCGGATGGTTGTTCACGAATGTTAAAAATATGTACATTTTGTTAAATCTGTGTAAAAACTGTGTAAAATTTTGGCTTGACTTTGCTTTGCGCCTGTATATATAATAGCAAGCGACTTAAATTTTGCGTATATAGTCGGAAATCCTAGAGAAATTTGGAGGAGAAAAAGATGAAGAAACTCTTTGCGGCGCTCCTTGCGCTGACCATGACCCTGAGCCTCGCTGCCTGCGGCGGTACGCAGTCCGGCGGCGCGGCTTCCAGCGCCGGCTCTGCGGCGCAGAGCGCGTCCGGCTCCGCCGCCTCCGGCAGCTGGGCGCCCGACGGCCCCGTGAACCTGATCGTCGCCTATAAGGCGGGCAACGGCACCGACCAGACCGCCCGTATCCTCGCCCAGTACGCCGAGAAGTACGTCGGCCAGACCATCGTCATCGACAACGTGGACGGCGGCTCCGGCTCCATCGGCTGGTCCAAGCTGGCCGACGCCGACGCCGACGGCATGACCATCGGCTTCCTGAACCTGCCCAACTTCAACAGCTCCATCGTTAACGAGCTGGGCACCTATACCGTGGATGACTTCAAGGCCATCTGCAACCACGTGACCGAGACCTCCATCGTGGTGGTCCGCGCCGATGAGACCCGCTTCACCACCCTCGACGAGCTGGTGGCTTACGCCAAGGAGCACGACGGCGAGCTGAAGGCCTCCACCAACGGCGCGCAGGCATCCAACCACATTGGCGCGCAGGCGTTCGCCAACTCCGCCGGCTTCACCTACATTGATCTGCCTCAGGGCAATACCGCCGACGAGCTGCTGAGCCTGCGCGGCGGCGAGGCGGACTTCTGCGTGGTCAAGGTCGCCGACATCTCCTCCATGAAGAGCGAGGTCAAGGTGCTGGGCGCTTTCTCCAAGGAGCGTCTGGACGAGGAAGGCTTTGAGGACGTTCCCACTCTGGGCGAGCTGGGCTATTACGATCAGTGGCTGGGTTCCTCCCGCTGCATTGTGGCGCCTGCCGGCGTGTCCGACGAAGTGATCGCGTTCTATGAGGCCGCTTTCAAGGCCGCCATGGAGGATCCCGAGTACCTCGCCGCTGCCGCCAGCTTCAAGACCGACTTCAAGGATGCCGCTGCCACCGGCGCGCTGATCGCCCAGCAGCAGACCTTCACTGAGAGCCTGGACGACGCGTTCTGGGGCAACTGATCCGCTGTGATCCCGCGCGGGCCGTCCGACCCGCCGGCTTTGGGAAAGAAGGACGGAGCCTTCCGTCCTTCTTTCCCAAACATTTTACATACGACAGGGGAGTATGATATTTCGATGAAGATGCAGAAAACAGATATCGGCGTGGTCGCCGTGATGTATGCAGTCTGCGCGCTTTTCTACTACATGAACACCCAGCTCAAGAAAGAGAGCCAGACCTACCCGACCTTTACGATCGCGCTGCTGTTCGGCCTGACCACGCTGTACCTGGTCCAGATGCTGTTCAAGGCCCGCAAGTTCGGCGTGGAGAGCGGAGCGGACAAGGTCTTTGCCGGTTTTCAGGTGAAGCAGTTTTTTGTCTGCCTTGCGCTGGTCATCGGCTATCTCGTGCTGATGTACTATCTGGGCTTCTACGTGTCCACCGTTGCGTTCATGGTCGTCACGCTGCTGTTCCTCCGGGTCCCCATCCCGCAGCTGGCGCTGTCCGTGATCTCCGTCACGCTGCTGTGCTATCTGGCGTTTTCCATGTTCCTGGGCGTGAAGATGCCGGCAGGACTGCTGTTTTAAGGAGGAAAGAAGATGCTTGAAACTCTGCAAATGATGGGCGCCGGCTTCGTCGGCGCGCTCACGCCGATCAACCTTCTGATGATGGCCTTCGGCGTGACGATCGGCATGGTCATCGGCTGCCTGCCCGGCCTTTCCGCGGCCATGGGCGTGGCGCTGGTGCTGCCGCTGACCTTTACCATGAAGGCCGACACCGGCCTGATCGTGCTGGGCGCGATCTACTGCGGCGCGATCTTCGGCGGCTCGATCTCCGCCATCCTGATCCACACGCCGGGCACTCCCGCCTCCGCGGCCACCGCCATCGAGGGCTATCAGATGACCCTTCAGGGCAAGGCCGGCAAGGCGCTGGCCACCGCCTGCTGGAGCTCCTTCTGGGGCGGCCTGCTCAGCTGCATCTCCCTGTACTTCTTCGCGCCCATGCTGGCGCAGCTGGCGCTGAAGTTCATGTCCGCCGAGTACTTCTGGCTCAGCCTGTTCGGACTGACCATCATCGCGGGCGTCTCCAGCAAGTCCATGATCAAGGGCCTGATGTCCGGCGCGCTGGGCCTGCTGCTGTCCACCATCGGCTTGGACCCCATTCTGGGCACCAAGCGCTTCATGTTCGGCCAGTCCTTCCTTGCCGAGGGCATCAACACCACCTGCGCCCTGATCGGCCTGTTCTCCATGTCTCAGGTGTTCATCCTGATGGAGGGCAAGATCAAGGAGCGCGCCAAGGCGGCCAAGTTCTCCGATAAGATCCGCCTGACCCGCGAGGAGAAGAAGATGCTGGCTCCCACGGTCATCCGCAGCTGGCTGATCGGCAATATCATCGGCATTCTGCCCGGCGCGGGCGCGTCCATCGCCTGCTTCATGGGCTATAACAACGCCAAGCAGTTCTCCAAGCACAAGGAGGAGTTCGGCCACGGCTCCATCGAGGGCGTGTGCGGCTCCGAGGCGGCCAACAACGCCGTTACCGGCGGCTCCCTGATCCCCACACTGACGCTGGGCATCCCCGGCGAGTCCGTGACGGCGGTGCTGATGGGCGGCCTTATTATTCAGGGCCTGCAGCCCGGACCGGAGCTGTTCACCAAGTATGCCGGCATGACCTATACCTTCTTCGCGGGCTTCGTGCTGGTCCAGTTCTTCATGCTGGCTATCGGTATGCTGGGCTGCCGCGCGTTCGCGCAGATCTCCCGCCTGTCCGACGCGATCCTGATCCCCTGCGTGACGGTGCTGTGCTTCGTCGGCTCCTACGCCATCAATAAGAACTTCAAGAATGTGGTCGTCATGCTGATCTTCGGCGTGATCGGCTACCTGATGCGCAAGTTCGACCTGAACACCGCCGCCGTGGTGCTGGCGCTGATCCTCGGGCCGATTGGCGAAAAGGGCCTGCGCAACGCGCTGCGCGGCTCTCAGGGCAGCATTTCTGTCCTGTTCTCCTCCACGGTCTGCTGGGTGCTGATCCTGCTGTGTGTGATCGGCATTTTCTCCCCCATCTTCATGGCCAAGTTTGAAAAGAAGGTCACCGGGGGTCAGGAGATCGAGTCCGACAGCTGAGGAGGAAACGATTTTCTGATTCGGAGGGTGAAACGAGATGAGCGAATTGACATTGTTGAGCCGGGTGGTGGAAACGCTTTCCGCGTTCAACGACTTCTCCATTGCCTTTCGGATCGTGCTGGCCGCGCTGATGGGCGGCTGCATCGGCAGCGAGCGTGGGCGGCACGGCCGCGCCGCGGGCTTCCGTACTCATATTCTGGTGTGCGTCGGCTCCGCCGTGACCGCCATTGTCGGCCTGTACGTAAACTCCGCGCTGAGCGCTCCCGGCGACCCTATGCGCCTTGGCGCGCAGGTGATCTCCGGCATTGGCTTTCTGGGCGCGGGGACGATCCTGACCCGTAATCAGTCCCACATCACCGGCCTGACGACCGCGGCGGGACTGTGGGCCACCGCCAGCATCGGCCTTGCCGTGGGTGTGGGGTATTACTGGGCGGCCACCTGCGCGTTTCTGGTGGTCGGCATCACGATCTCCATCCTTTCCCGGTGGGAGAAGATCTTCCGCCGCTCGGATTTTCGGATCTACTATGTGGAGCTGTGCGACATGAAGTATGTCAATCCGCTGCTGGAGAGTCTGGGCGAGGGTATTTTGTCCGTGCAGGTCATCCCGCCGCGCAGCGACGGAACGAACCATGTGGGTCTGCTGTGCGGCATCGGCAATCAGGACCAGCAGACGCTGGACCGGCTCAAGACCTTTGATTTTGTGGACATCATCCTGCCGGACGATTGACCGCGGCCCGGCCAAGAAGATATACCTGATTTCATACAACGATACGCTCCCTCCGTGACGGACCGTGAAAACGTCTGTCATGGAGGGAGCGCTGCTTTGAACGCGCCGTTGGCGCTCACTGAAAAGCGGATGAAATTTCGCGTGTAATTTTTTGTAAATACTTGCTTTGGCTTGTCGGCAACTGATAAGCACAGGAAAAATGTGAGACCCGGAAACCGTTGAAAATAAAAGAGAAGCCGGGAATCCATTGAGGATCCTCGACTTCTTCTTTTGGTCGGAGTGTAATTATAGGATCTCAGAAAACGCAGATATATCAACGGTTTGCTGGCAGTCGGCAAGGGGTATT
>CAKTMK010000058.1 GCA_934574045.1 uncultured Oscillibacter sp.
CTCTGCGGCGGTCAGCGCCATGCGCGGCGTGCTGATGCGCTCCACGGCGGGGTCGTTGGCAAGGTTGGAGAACATCACCGTCCGGTCGATGGCTCCGGTGCGCTTGAACTCGCTGACGAAAAATTCCGACTCCTCAAAGGTGATGCCGATGGCGGCGAACACCACGGCGAAGTTGGACGCCTCGTCCCCCCGCACCTTAGCCTGACGGGCGATCTGCGCCGCCAGATTCGCGTGGGGCAGGCCGGAGCCGGAGAAGATGGGCAGCTTCTGCCCGCGGACCAGCGTATTCAGTCCGTCGATGGTGGAAACGCCGGTCTGGATGAACTCATTGGGATAGTCCCGGGCGGCGGGGTTCATGGGCAGGCCGTTGATATCCCGGTACTCCTCCGCCAGAATGGCGGGGCCGCCGTCAATCGGCTCACCCATGCCGTTGAACACCCGGCCCAGCATATCGGCGGAAACGCCCAGCTGGAGCGGGTGGCCCAGAAAGCGCACCTTGGACTGGGCCAGATTGATGCCGGCGGCGGAGTCAAAGAGCTGGACCACAGCGGTGTCGCCGTTGACCTCCAGCACCTTGCCTCTGCGGATGGAGCCGTCATGCAGCTCCACCTCCACCAGCTCGTCATAGGTCACGCCCTCGACCTCGCGCACCATCATCAGAGGGCTGACGATCTGCTCTACGGTGCGGTATTCCTTAATCATCGTCCTCACCTCCCTGCGCGGCCACCGCCGCGATCTCGTCGGCCATGGCAGCGTCAATGGCGGCGTATTCCGCCGCGTACGTCTCCGCCGGGACGCTCTTGGCCCGGCCGATCCGCTCTCTGGACGGGATGGCAAACAGCTTCGCCGCGTCCGCCCCCGCCGCGATGGCCCCGCGGCACAGCTCGTCGTATTTCAGAATGAGCGCCAGCAGCTTTTCCTGCCGGTCGTAGCTGGAATAGCCGTCCACGTCCATGAACGCGTTCTGCTGCAAAAAGTCCTCACGGATCATGCGCGCGGCTTCCAGCGTGAGCTGGTCGGCGGGAGAAAGAGCGTCCTTGCCAACGAGCTGCACGATCTCGTTCAGGCTGGCCTCGCTCTGCAGAATGCTCATGGCCCGACCGCGGTTGCGCATGAACGCCTCGCCCAGATTTTCGTCAAACCACGGCTTGAGCGAATCCAGATAGAGCGAATAGGAGTTGAGCCAGTTGATGGCCGGGAAATGGCGCTTGTACGCCAGAGAAGAATCCAGCGCCCAGAACACCTTGACGATGCGCATGGTGGCCTGCGACACCGGCTCGCTCAGGTCGCCGCCCGGAGGCGACACCGCGCCCACGGCGGTCAGGCTGCCCCGGCGCTCGTCGGAGCCGATGCACTCTACGCTGCCCGCCCGCTCGTAAAACTGCGCCAGACGGGACGCGAGGTACGCGGGGTAACCCTCCTCGCCGGGCATTTCCTCCAGTCGGCCGGACATCTCGCGCAATGCCTCGGCCCAGCGGGAGGTGGAGTCGGCGATAACGGCCACGTCATAGCCCATGTCGCGGAAGTATTCCGCGATGGTGATGCCGGTGTAAACACTGGCCTCCCGGGCCGCCACGGGCATATCGGAGGTGTTGGCGATCAGCACCGTCCGCTTCATCAGAGACTCGCCGGTGCGGGGGTCCTTCAGCTCCGGGAACTCCCGCAGCACATCGGTCATCTCGTTGCCGCGCTCGCCGCAGCCGATGTAGACCACGATATCCACGTCCGACCACTTGGCGAGCTGATGCTGCACCACCGTCTTGCCGGAGCCGAAGGGGCCGGGCACGGCGGCGGCGCCGCCCTTGGCAATGGGGAACATCGTGTCGATGATCCGCTGGCCGGAGCACAGCGGCCGCTTGGGCGGATACTTGTGCTGATAGGGCCGCCCCACGCGCACGGGCCACTTCTGGGCCATGGGCAGCTCCACCGTCCGTCCGTCGTCGGTTTTCAGCACCGCCACCGTCTCCAGAACGGTGAACGCGCCGCTCTCGATCTTCTCCACCGTTCCGCTGACGTTAGGCGGGACCATGATCTTATGGAGCACCACCGCCGTCTCCTGAACGGTGCCCAGAACGTCGCCGCCGATCACGTGATCTCCCGGTTTTGCAACCGGTGTAAAGTCCCACTTCTTGTCATGGTCAAGAGCCGGGACCTCCACGCCGCGGGTGATGTTCGCACCCACCTTTTCCACGATCTTCTCCAGCGGACGCTGGATGCCGTCATAAATGCCCTCGATCATGCCGGGGCCAAGCTCCACGCTCATGGGCGCGCCGGTGGTCACCACCTCCGCGCCGGGGCCGAGACCGGAGGTCTCCTCATAGACCTGAATGGACGCAGAATCGCCCGTCATGGTCAGGATCTCGCCGATCAGCCGCTGGGGGCCGACGCGGACCACGTCGGACATATTGGCGTCCGCCAGACCCGTAGCCACCACCAGCGGCCCGGATACCTTTACAACTTTACCGCTCAAATGCACTACCCTCTTTCAGGTCAGATTCGCTTCAAAACCGGGCGCGTCTCACAGGATGTCCGCGCCCACCGCCCGCTCGATCGAGCTTTGGATGTTCTTCTTTCCGATGCCAAGGGAGCCGGCCCGGCCGGGGATCAGGATGATCGCCGGCCGCAGCTCGTCCTTGTACCGGTCCAGCACGTCCGTCAGCTCCGCGGCGAGCTGCTCTGTCAGATAGATCACGGCGCAGTCGCCCTTTGCCAGCTCGTGGATCTTCCGGCGGGCCTCCTCCGGCTGGGAGACGGGATACGTATCCAGTCCCAGCGCGCGAAAGCCCATCACGGATTCCCAGTCGCCCACCACCGCGATCCGATAAGTCGCTGCCATCTGCCATCACACTCCTCACGTCCGAAGCCGCGCGCGGATGACCTCCGGCGCCAGCTTCGCGGCCCGGCCCATCAGCAGAATGCGCACGTTCGTATACTCCCGCTCCCGCGCGGCCAGATAGCTGACCAGCGGCGCCTCGCCGAAGGCGATCAGCCCCGCTCCGGCCAGGTAGCCGGACACCGCGTCGTCGCACAGCTTTTCAAACTCCGTCAGCGGGCCGCCGCCCAGCGCGTCCGCCCCGGCCTGCGCCGCCGCCGCCAGCTCCGTGGAGCCGTACAGCTCCGCAAGGCCCGCGCCGCCGTTTTCCGCGGCGGTCAGCAGCCCCGCCTCGCCCACGGTCCCGCCGGGGACCAGCGCGCCCCGCAGGAACGCGGCGGTCTTGCCCATGCGCAGCGTCCGCACCAGCGCCCGGAGGTTCGCCGCGTCGATCCGGGCGCGGACGTAGCCCTGCAAAAACTCGCTCCCGGAGCGCTCCGCCGTCTCCGTCTCGTCCCGGAACTGCCAGCGGTCCAGCGCAAGATCGCTGAGCTGGGGGTCCCGGGTGGCGTCCAGCGTCTCCTTGGCCTCCCGCGCCGCCGCGGCCAGCGTGGCGGGCAGACGGTCCAGCTCTCCGGCGGTCAGCGCCGCCTTCAGCTCCGCCGCAGGAACGCGGCCCAGCTCCACCAGCATCCGGTCCGGGTCCGCCCCGACGGCCTGCGCCTTCAGAACGGCCTTGACGTTGTGATAATCGTACTTCAGCCGGAAAATGTCCAGATAATTTTCGTCTGGAACACTGTCCTGCAAGTCGTGTAAGGTCTCTTCCCTTGCCGCCGAGATCGCCGCGTCCATCGTCTCCGGGCTTTTCAGGCTCATGGTGGGATAGCCGTTTTCCCGCAGGAGCTTGACCGCTTCCTCGTCAGTCTGGGCCGTCAGGATCTGCTCCATCTGCCCGTCGGTCAGCAGTCCGGTCTCCATAGCGCGGATGCGGGCGGAGACGGCCAGATAATCGGTGTCCCTGATTTTCTTAGGCAATCCGCTTCCCCCTTACTGCGCCCGCGGGAACAGAAGCCCCGCGACCTCGCCCGCCGTCTCCTCCTTCTGTAGGCGAAGCAGCGTATCAAAGGTGCAGTTGACCTCCACGTTCCCGTTGACGAGAATAAAGCCGCCCTTCAGCTCCCGCGTCTGAGCGGAGAGGGTCAGATGGCCGTTCAGCTTCCGGTTTGCCGCGTCCACCGCGGCCTGACCGATCCGCTCCCGGTCCGCCGGGGAGAACACCGCCTCACCCCGGCCGTCCGGCGCGGCCTGTACCAGCAGCTCCGCAGCCGCGGCGATATACTGCTTCTCCGGCAGGGCGCGCAGCGCCTCCAGCGCCCGGGCGAAGGCGTTCTCCACCTGCGTCTGGCGCTCGGCGAGCAGCTCTCTGCGCGCCTCCATCTGCGCCACGCTGACCAGACGCTCCTCCCGCTCCGCGGCGGCCTTTTCGTTTTTCGCCCGGGCGTCCGCGGCTTCCCGCTCCGCCTGCGCGCGATACTTCCCGGCGATCTCCGCCGCCTCGGCCTCCGCCGCGGCCAGCAGCCGGTCGGTCTCCGCCTTCGTCTCGGCGGCGATCCGGCCCGTGATCTTTTCAATGCCGTTCATGTCGAAGCCCTCCCTGTCCTCGGGATCAGCCGATGTTCAGGATCATCAGCATGGAAGCCAGCAGGGACAAGATGGCGTAAAACTCCACGGTGATGCACAGCACCATGCCCTTGGACCAGTCGTCCGGCTTCTTGGCCAGAATGTTGATGGAACCGGCGGCCACGCGGCCCTGCGCGATGGCGGAGAACAGGCCGCCCAGCGCCATGGGCAGGCACGCCGCGAAATAGCGCAGGCCCTCCTGCACGGTCAGGTCGAACGCGGAGCCGCCGCCGCCCAGCAGGCCCATGCGGAAGATGGCGAAGAACCACACCACCAGACCGTACAGTCCCTGCGTGCCGGGAATGACCTGAAGGATCAGCACCTTGCCGAACTTGCTGGGGTCCTGGCACAGCAGGCCCGTGCCCGCCTCACCGGCGCAGCCGGTGCCCTTTGCAGAACCGATCCCGGGAAGCACCGCCGCAAGACCCGCGCCCAGCAGCGCCAGCGCCAAACCGCCGAAAGCCTCAAAAAATCCCATGATGTTTTCCTCCTTAGTCGTTTATGATGTCCACGTATTTTGTATGGATTGCAAGGGGGCGGAAGGGCTTTCCGCCGTCCTCATAGAACTTGTTGAAATACTCCAGACACTGGAGCCGCAGGTCGTGCACGTAGCAGCCCAGCAGGTTCAGCGCGAAGTTCAGCGCGTTGCCCGCGGCGGAGATCAGAATGAACACCACCGCGTTGCCGGGGATCGCGCCCAGCGTGTTGAACACCTGCGCGATCACGCTGCCCGCCAGCATCAGCGCCATCAGACGGGAGTAGGACAGCACGTCGCCGAAGATGCCCGTCACGCCGTTGTACACCGCGCCGAACACCGCCGTGACCTTGCCGAAGCCCTTGGCGTTCCGCCCCGCGCCGATGCACAGCATCACCGCGCCCACGGCCAGCACCACCGGCACGCCGCCGGGACTTCCGATGCCCAGCACCGCCAGCGCCACGCCCAGATAGATGACCCACCACGTCACGTCGTCGAAAACGGCGTCCGCGATCTGTCCGCGCCGGACCTTCTTCACCACGTCGATGGCCATGCCCGTGATGATCTGCACGAAGCCGAGGCACATGGAGCCGACGAGGATCATCAGCGTGTCGTTGAGAGGGGTGAACAGCGCCGGAAGCGCGAACTCGGAGCCGGGACGCAGGATGCCCATGAGCTGCGTCAGGAAATCTCCGAAGAAGCCGCCGGTAAGCGCGCCCATGATAAAGGTGCTCACGCCGCACAGGCCCAGCAGCCCGAAGAAATGCTCCATCGTCCCCTTGGGCCGGTACTTTTTCAGAACGATCACCGACGCCAGCATCATCAAAAGCCCGTAGCCCATGTCCGCCATCATGACGCCGTAAAACAGAATGAAAAACGGCGCCATCAGCGGGTTGGGGTCCAGACTGCCGTAAGCCGGGAGAGAGTACATCTCCGTGACCATGTTCAGCGGCTTGGTGAACCAGTTGTTCTTCAGCTGGACGGGGACCTCGGCATATTCCTCCTCCGCGGGGTCCGAGGTCTCCCACGCGCAGTCCCGGCCGCTCAGCAGCGCGGCCAGCTTTTCCTCCGCCCCGGCGGGGACCCAGCCCTCAAAGTAGACCACGGTTCCGTCGGTCATCAGTCGCTGAGCGCCGGTCTCCTGCGCTTGCTCCGCCGCCAGACGATCGGCATAGAGCCGCAGCTCGTCTCGCATACCGCCGCAGGAGGCCAGCTCCTTCAGGACCTCCTCCCGCCGGGCGGCGTTCTCCGCCAGTGAGCCGTCCAGAGCCGCCAGATTCTCGGCGGGCGTTCCGGTCAGGCTCGGGAACGAAGTCACGCTGAAGCCCGCGCGGCGCAGAAGCTCCATCGCCGCCGTCTCGTCCGCCCGGTGGCAGACCAGTAGCAGGTACTGCTGCGTCTTGTCCGCTCCGGCGGGGTACAGCTCTGCGGCGGCGGCCTCGCTCAGCTCCGCCCGCAGCGCCCCCACGTCCGTCCCGGCGGGACAGACGCCCAGCCGGAACACGGCGTGGGCCGTGTCCCGCGTCTCCAGCGGGAAGTCCAGCGTTTTCCACGGCGCCAGCGCCGCAGACTGGGCCGTCAGCCGCTCCCGCTCCGCGTCAAGGGTCGTCAGCTTTGCCGTCAGCCCGTTGATCCGGCCGCAGGCCTCCTTGGCCCGCCGGGCGGCGTCCGCGCTCAAAAAGTCCGACTCCTTCACGGGCCTGCGCTGGATGAACAGCCCGTCCTTTGTCTGTGCGAAGCGCCGGAGCGCATCCAGCGCGGAAGCGGCGTCCGCCGCCTCGCCCTTCGTCTCGGCCAGCGCCGAGCCGCTCCGCCGCAGGAAGTCCGGCCAGCCGTCCGCCAGATGGTCCGGCTCGCTGATCTCCACGCAGCCAAGGCGGAGGAGCGCCCGCAGCAGCTCCTCCCGCTCCTGCGCCATCGCCGCCACGCGGAGCCGTTTCATTTTTACGATGGCCATTTACTGCTTCACAACCTTTCCAACGATGCGCGCCACAGCCGCGGACATATGCTCCTGCGCTTCCCGCGCCAGCGCCTCCCGCTGCTTTGCCGCGTCCGCCCGCAGCGTCTCGCAGCGGGTCTGCGCCCGTTCCTCTGCGGTCTGAAGAAGGCGCTTGCGCTCCTCTGCGGCCTGCGCCCGCGTCTGCGTCAGAAGCGCCTGACCGTCCTTTTCCGCCTGCGCGGTCAGCTCCTTTGCCCGCTGCTCCGCCGCGGCCTTCTGCGCGCGGCTCTCGGCTTCCGCCTTCTCAATGATCCCGATCGCTTCCATGGACATACTCGATCACCTCGCTTTCGACGATATGCTCTCGCGCTGCTTTTTCAATGAAATACCATACCCGGTTTCTGGTTTGGTATTCTGCGGCAGCCGCACCGCAGCGCTGGTAAAAACCGGAATGAAAAGGGAGCAGAACATCTTCCTTTCGGAAAAAGCCCTGCTCCTAGATCGTCATTTTTTTTGATTGTCTACGGCAGAAACGATTTCCTCAAGTTTCTTGCCAGTCTGGTCCATTGCGCGGGGGAGCTGGGTCAGGCTGACCTCGATCTTGCGAAGCTCCGCCGCGGCCTGTCCCGCGGTGGCGCTGAATGCGCTGCTCATTTCCTGATACTGCCGCCGCACGTCGACGATCAATGCGTTCAGGCGCATCGTGGTGGCGGATTCCAACTCGCTGGCCCGCCGCCGGGCCTGACATTCGATGTCCCCCACCTGCGAGCGCACCTCGCGGTAGGACTGGGCCTGGGGCCGCAGCTCGTCCAGCTCGGCGGTCAGCGCCCGGATCTGCTCGCGCAGGGCCTCGGTCTCCTTCTTTGCGGCGTCCTCCCGCTCCCGCAGGGACTGCTCCATCTGTGTGCGCAGCGATTCGTTTTCCGCGCGCAGGCTGCCGTTTTCCCGCTGGAGAGCCTCCAGCGCCTCGGTATTTTCCTGCGCCGTCTTCTGAATATACTGAATGACTTCTTCCTTGTCAAAGCCGCCGAACGCAACGCTCTTGAAATTTCGTGCTTCCATCGCCGCTTCCTCTCCGTCCGCCCGCGGCACGCCGCCTGCGGGCGCAGCGGCTGGGCGCTCCCTGTTAAGCCGCTGTCGTCTCACTTCATTTTCTCCGCATTATAGCACAAGCCCTCTTTTTTTACAAGCCTTTTACGGTCTCAGGAAAAAAAGTAAAATTTTTTGAAAAAAGGCTTGCATTTTGAAAACAGGCGTGTTATTATAACTAAGCTGTTTGAAACGAACAGCAATAAGCGCCGTTAGCTCAGCTGGATAGAGCGTCTGGCTACGGACCAGAAGGCCGGGGGTTCGAATCCCTCACGGCGTACCAAAAGTCCTCGAAATCGTCTGATTTCGAGGACTTTTGTTTTTCATAAGTTCCTATTTTCGGATGCTGCTTTTTCCTGACCCAAACGCTGACCCCAACGGGAGCGGGTAGCGGAAAGCATCAGACGGCACGAGATAGGATGTTCCCCATCGTCTGGGCTGCTTTCAGCTGCGCGTCGGTGGTAACGTGGGCGTAGGTGTCCAGCGTAAAGCCCGCCGAGTAGTGGCCCAGCATGGAGGACACCGTTTTTACATCCACGCCGTTTTGGAGCGCCATCGTCGCGAAGGTGTGGCGCAGGTCATGAAAGCGGATGCGGGGCAGCCCCGCCCGTTTCAGCACCCGCTGGAGCATGTGCAGGACGCTGTCCGGTGACATGGGGCCTCCGGTGGGCGATGGGAATACCCATTCGCTGTTGCCCGTTTTTCTTCTTTGTTGCATCAGAACGTCTATCGCATCCGCCGACAGGGGCAGTGTGCGGTAGGCGTTTTTCGTTTTCAGCGGTGCCTCGACCACCTTACTGTTCTGCCGTGAGATGGCCCGTTGGATTTTCAGCACACCACGGTCGAGGTCGATGTCCGTCCATTTCAGTCCCAGCAGTTCGCCCCGCCGTAGGCCCGTGGCGAGATCGAGGTAGTAGAGTTCGTACACGCCGCTGTCCCTGGCCTCCTGGAAGAAGGCGCTGAGCTGGTCGGCGGTCAGCGTTTTCATCTCCTTATGTTCGACTTTTGGCAGGGCGCAGCCCTGCGTTGGATTCTTGCTCACCAACTTCTGCTCCATAGCGAGATTGTACGCCGAGCCGAT
>CAKTMK010000059.1 GCA_934574045.1 uncultured Oscillibacter sp.
GGATAAGACCGACCGGACGCCCGATTCCCCGGATCTGAAAGCGTATACCACCGCGGAGCTGAATCCGGGCGACCGCATTTCCGTGAACTTTACCAACGTGTACAGAAAGAACCCGGTGGAGACCTGCACGGTCACCTATAAGCCCAATGGCGGCAGCCTGAGCGGCGAGTCCACTCAGACTGTGGCCAAGGGCGAGACGGTGACGGTGCTGGACGCGCCCACCCGGGAGGGCTATACCTTTACCGGCTGGAAGGCCAGCGGGAGCGAGAGCTATGCGGCTGGTGCGCTGTTGACGGTTACCGAGAATATCACGCTGGTGGCTCAGTGGGAAGCCAAAACTTACACCGTCACATTTGATTCCAACGGCGGCAGCGCTGTGAGCAGCCAGTCGGTCAAGTATGGCGAGAAGGCGGTGAAGCCGGAAACCGATCCCTCCAAGGAAGGCAATGACTTTACCGGCTGGAATCTGGGTGACGCGGCATATGATTTCAGCACGCCGGTCACCGAGGATATCACGCTGGTGGCTCAGTGGGAAGCCAAGACTTACACCGTCACATTTGATTCCAACGGCGGCAGTGCTGTGAGCAGCCAGTCGGTCAAGTATGGCGAGAAGGCAGTGAAGCCGGAAGCCGACCCCTCCAAGAAAGGCAATGACTTTGCCGGCTGGAATCTGGGTGATGCGGCATATGATTTCAACACGCCGGTCACCAAGGATATCACTCTTGTGGCTCAGTGGGAAAAGACGACGCCTACCCCGGACCCGACGCCCGATCCGACGCCCACTCCGGCCCCGACGCCTGATCCGACGCCCACTCCGGCCCCGACGCCCGATCCGACGCCTACCCCGGATCCGACGCCTACTCCGGCCCCGACGCCCGATCCGACGCCCACTCCGGACCCGACGCCCGATCCGACACCTACCCCGGATCCGAAGCCCGATCCGACCCCGAATCCCGGCGGCGGTGATGATGACCGTGATGACAACGGCGGCAATGACGACGATACCACGACCATCGTGGACAACGACATTCCGCTGGACGACGGTTCCGGCCTGACGGACATCGCGGAGAACGATGTTCCTCTGGCGGACATTCCCGAGGCCGACGTGCCTCTGGCGGATATTCCCGACGAGGATGTTCCTCTGGCGGATATCTTCGATGAGGACGTTCCTCTGGCCGACGTTCCCCAGACCGGCGACACCACCCTGCTGTGGGCGGTGACTGCCGCGGCCTCCGGGCTGGCTCTGGCGTGGCTGGTCCTCGCCGGAAAGAAGCGGGAGGAGAACGCGCAGTAAGCGCGCGCCCTATTCCCTCAACCCCCCTGTTTCACAGGCAGACGGAAGCCCGGACGTCAGTCCGGGCTTCCGCTTTTGTCCGGCAGGTGTGCGCCCGTGATTTTTTTCCGGCAGGGGGGGGAAAAGGACTGTTTGTTCATAATTTGTTCATGATTGCAGACGGCTTTTCAGGTATGTTTAAGGCAGATGTTATGTAACCGTATCCTTGCGTGCAATGGAGGAAACAGATGAGAGAGTTTTGGAGAAAACGGCTGCCCGCGCTGGCGCTGGCAGCGCTGATGCTGGCGGGTTCGGCCATTCCCGCCGCCGCGGTAGAGTCGAGTAAGGACGGCCCGGAGGAGCCGGCCTCTCACGAGGATCACACGCCCAAGCCGGGCTGGGGCGTCAGCAACGATATGCACTGGCAGGTATGCAGTCAGGGCGGGGAGGTGCTGGCCGGCACCGAGGCGCCCCATGCTTACGGCGAGGTGATTGAGGACACGCCCGCCACCTGCACAAGGACGGGCGTGGGGCACCGCATCTGTTCGGTGTGCGATTTCCGGGAGAACAACGTGGAGATCCCCGTCAAGCCCCACACGCTGGGCGACTATGAGCACGACGCGGCGAACCACTGGCAGACCTGCTCCGAGTGCAGGCAGCGGATCAATGTGGAGGAGCACAAGTTCTCCAAGACGGTCATTTCCCAGCAGCCCACCGCCACGACGCCGGGCGCCGGCATCCAGACCTGCACCGTCTGCGGCTATGACATGGCGGTGGTGATCCCGGCCACGGGCCACACCGCGGCCAGCGGCTGGCAGAGCGACGCCAAGCAGCACTGGCATCCCTGCGCGCTCCACCCCGACAACGATAAGGACCGGCTGAATGTCGGGGACCACACGATGACGTGGAGCCATAACGCCAGTGAGCACTGGCAGGTCTGCTCCGTGTGCAGCTACACCGGGACCCGGGCGGCCCATGTGGACGGGAATCAGGACGGCAAGTGCGATTCCTGCGGCTATGAGCTGCCCAACGCCGCCAAGTATACCGTCACCTTTATCAACGCCGGGGCCACCTTCGGCACCCAGAAGAATCTGGTGAAGAACGCGAAGCCCAGCAATCCGGGTACGCCCACCAAGAGCGCCGGGAACTGCACCTACAAGTTCAAGGGCTGGACCACCTCCAACCCCGGCTCCGCCACCGCCTATACGGGCCAGACGGTCCTCACCTCCGCGCAGGTGGCCGCCACGGCCGTGACGGGCAACATCACCTATTACGCGGTCTATACCGTGTCTGCCGTGAAGCAGAACGTGACGCTGAATCTCAGCGGCACGGACGCGGCGACCGTGGGCACGGACGCGCGCAGCCGGATCAACAGCGCGTTCAAGTCCATCGCGGGCCGGGATTTCACCAGCGTGACGTTCTCCTCCGTCGGGAGCACCAGCTACGGTACGCTGTTTGCCAACAGCAGCCGCACTTCGCTGACCGGCCGGACCTATTCTTACAGCGGCGGGTCCTACCCGGTGACGGATCTCTATTTCGTGCCCTCCGGCAATCGAGGGACCTATACCGTGACCTACTCCGCCAACGACGGCTATACCACCGTGCAGGGCACGCTTTCCATCACCACCTCCGCGTCCGCCAACACTCAGATCAGTTACTCGGTGCGGCCGGGCGAGCGGGTGGAGCTGGACCGGAGCGACTTTAACAGCGTCTATCAGTCCACCTATTCCGAGACGGTGCGGTACGTCCGCTTTACCTCCGTCAGCTCCTTCTCCAGCTCGGATGGCACGTTCTACTATAATTACGGCGGCTCCGGCCAGCGGGAATTCTCCCGCAGCGACCTGCGGGACTACGACTTCTATTACAGCAGCGACAGCTACGGCTCCTATCCCATCCGGGACATCAGCTTTGCGGCTGCGTCCGACGCGTCCAAGAGGACGATCACCCTTGAGTTCCGCGCCTATTACACCAACAACCGCTATGTGGACGGCACGCTGGAGATCCAGATCACCGGCACCGGCTCTGCCATCACCTATCAGGTGCAGCCGGGCGAACGGGTGGAGCTGAACCGCAGCGACTTCAACCGCGTTTTTGAGGGCGAGTATTCAAATTATGAGCTGCGGTACGTGAACTTCCGCTCCGGCGGCAGCTATACGGAGTCGGACGGCAGGTTCTACTTCAATTACGGCGGGCGGAGCGAGCGCTTGTTCGCCAAGAGTGAACTGACCGACTATTCGTTCTATTACAGCAGCTCCGGGTACGGCGACTATGCGCTGGACGATCTGAGCTTCCTCGCGTCCGACAGCTTCAGCGGCAGCGTGACGCTGAAGTTCCGGGCGTATTACGACAACTCCCGCTACACGGACGGTACGCTGACGCTCCGGGCCGCGGAAACGACCCGCCGGGGCGACATCCGGTACAGCTCCGCCGGCGGCGCCAATGTGCAGTTCAATCCCAACGATTTTGCCCGCTTCCTGAACCGGACCTATTCCGGCGCGTCGCTCCAGTCCGTGAAGCTCAACGGCGTTCCTGAGACCGGCACGCTGTACTACAACTATTACGGCGTCAGCACCTACGGCGCGTCCAATATGCGGCTGACGTCCTCCAACTGCGGCAGCCAGCTCCTCTATTTCAGCCCGTCCGGCATCAACCAGTATTCCCTCGGCGAGCTGACGTACGTTCCCAGCGGCTCCAACTACTGCGTGACCATCCCCTTCACCGCGTACAGCACGAACAACCGCTCCGTGCAGGGCAGCGTGCTCATCAGCGTCAACAACGTGACGGTGCAGGACGTTTACGGTCCCACGCCCATGAATACCTCGGTCAGCTTCCCGGCGGATTCGATCTATAATGCCGTGGCCGCTTCCGCGTCCAACGCGCAGCTTTACAGCATCCAGCTTCTGGAGCTGCCCGCGTCCTCCAAGGGAACGATCTATGTGGGCACCGGCTCCACCAAGGCCACCACCAGCGGACGGTATACCTATTCCGCCAACTCTGGGAACGGCCGCATCCGCGACCTGCGCTTCGTCCCCGCCACCGGCTTCACCGGATCGGTGGAGATCCCCTATGTGGCGTACAGCAGCGCCGACCGGGCCATCGCCAGCGGACGGCTGTGTCTGGGCGTGGTCAAGGGATTGAAGTCCTACCGGGACGTGAACTCCTCCACCTGGTGCTACAAGTATGTGGCGGAGCTGAGCGATGAAAAGGTCATCGACGGGTATCCCGACGGATATTTCCGGCCGGACAAGACCGTGACCTACGGTCAGGCCCTCAAGCTCATCATGCTGGCCGCGGATTACAGCGTCCAGAACCCCACGGGCAAGCATCCCTTCAGCGGCTATCTCAGCCGGGCCACCAAGGACGGACTGGTCTCCGGCGTGAAGGAGAGCGATCTGGACCGGCCCATCAGCCGTCTCGCTGTGGCGCAGATCACGGCCAAGGCCATGCACCTGAGCCTTTCCAACCTCTCCAGCGTCAAGCCGTTTACCGATACCAGCGACGTTTACGTGCAGGCGCTCAACGCCGCCGGGATCGTGGAGGGCTATTTCTCCAACGGCACCAGCACCTTCAAGCCCGCCAACACCATGACCCGCGGGCAGATCTCCGCCATCGTCTGGCGGATGGACCGGGCGCAGTGACCGGACGCATCACGCATCCCAAAGGGACCGTGCGCAAAAGCGCACGGTCCCTTTTTGCGCAGGGGAGGGCCGCGGCGGCATGGGCTGCGCCTTGCTCCCAAGCGGGAACGGCCGCTGGCGGGGGACAACATTTTTCGGACGCCGCATGGGGGAAACGTGGGCAGACTGTGCGCTGCTTTTCTGCACAGGAACCGCCCTTGCTGGGGAACGCTTTCCCGGCCGCCGGAGGTGAAAAGAGCGCCCAAAGCAGACGCCGGATGCATGGGGGGAGCGCCTGAGCAAGCCTGCCGGGAAACAGAAGAGGGCGCGGCCCGCGTTCTGCTCCCAAGCAAAATACCGTATCCGCGCGGCCATGGCGCGGTTTCTGCCCGCTGCATCGGGCTTTCGGCGGGCCATTCGCGGAAAACCCAGCGGTTTTCTGGGAATTTTCAAAAAACGCAGAAAATTTTTGCATTTAGCCTTGACATCCGGCAAGGGTTGTGGTATTTTAAGCATGTGGTTAGCAATGACTAACCGCTCGGCGGACACGGAGCGGCGGCGTACATGGGAGCGTCGGCCGCTGCGCGGTACCACGGGCGGCGCTGGCCGCAAAAGGAGCTTTTTTCCCTCTCGGCGGGCGCGTGGGCGCGGCCGCGGGCCGGTTTGGCTGACGCCGGTCATGATTGGGATAAGTCCTCTCTCTTTTCCCTCATTTCCTGTTTTCCTCATGAACGGCCCCGGACGGACGCCATACCGTCTGGGGCCAAACGCCGCCCGTTTCCAGTTGTGCGTTCTGGGAGCGGGCGGTGGTTTTTTCAAAAGCACTTGCGCCGTCCCCGGCGGTTTTGTATAATGGAAGCAGCCATGCGGACGGGGCGGAGGCCCCGGCGCGCGAATAAGAAGGAGGAATCCCTATGCTGACCGGAAAGTTGATCCATCCCGAGATCATGCGGGTCCTGTCCCTGTGCGGCCACGGCGACAAGATCCTGATCGCGGACGGAAATTACCCGCTGGCGTCCAAGACCGGCGAGTCTGAAAAGGTGTATCTGGGCCTGACGCCGGGCCTGCCCACGGTGACCGACGTGCTGGAGGCGCTGCTGGGCGCGGGCAACGTGGAGAAGATGGAGGTCATGCAGCCGGAGGACGGCTCCACGCCTGAGATCTTCGACGAGTTCAAAAAGCTCCTGCCGGAGGTGCCCATGGAAAAGCTGGGCCGCTGGGAGTTTTACGACGCCTGCTGCGAAAAGTGCGTCCGTCTCTCCATCTCCACCGGAGAGAGCCGCACCTTCGCCAACGTGCTTCTGACCGTCGGCTGCGCGTGAACCGGCTGGCCGCGCCGTCCGCGCTTTCGGGCGGCGCGGTTTTTTCTCTGCGCCCGCGGCTTTCCGCGGCGGGCTGAATTTTGCTCTTGCGAGTTTTCTGCGTATGATGTAAAATAAGGTAAACGATTTCCTTCGCCGGAAATGCGGAAAAGCGCATCGAGCCGGCGCCCCTGCCGAATCAAAAAACGATCAAGATGGAGGTTTCATATGAGCGAATGCGTGGAAAAGCTGCCGCTGACGGAGGAGTACCTCAAGAAGATGGACGCCTACTGGCGCGCGGCCAACTATCTGTCTGCGGCGCAGCTGTATCTTCTGAAAAATCCGCTGCTGCGGGAACCCCTGACCATGGACGACATCAAGAAGAAGATCGTGGGCCACTGGGGGACCGTCCCCGGCCAGAACTTCGTGTACGTCCACCTCAACCGCATCATCAAGAAGTACGATCAGGACATGATCCTGCTCTCCGGCCCCGGCCACGGCGGCAACTTCTTCGTGGCCAACACCTATCTGGAGGGGACGTACAGCGAGGTCTACCCCAACATCAGCCGGGACATGGAGGGTCTTCAGAAGCTGTGCAAGCAGTTCTCGTTCCCTGGCGGCATCGCCAGCCACGTGGCGCCGGAGACGCCCGGCTCCATCAACGAGGGCGGCGAGCTGGGCTATTCGCTGGCCCATGCCTACGGTGCGGTGTTTGACAATCCCGGCCTGATCGCCGCCGTCACCGTGGGCGACGGAGAGGCGGAAACCGGCCCGCTGGCCACCTCCTGGCAGGGGAACAAGTTCCTTGACCCGGCGGCGGACGGCGCGGTGCTGCCCATCCTGCACCTCAACGGCTATAAGATCAGCAACCCCACCATTTTTGCCCGCATGACCCACGAGCAGCTGGAAGCCTATTTCAAGGGCTGCGGCTGGAAGGCCCACTTCGTGGAGGGCGATGACCCCATGACCATGCACCGCCTGATGGCGGACACGCTGGACGAGGTGATGGCTGAGATCCGTGCCATCCAGTCCGCCGCCCGGGCGGGGGACCGGACGTGGAAGGACTGGCCCATGATCGTGCTGCGCACGCCCAAGGGCTGGACCGGCCCCAAGGTGGTGGACGGAAAGCCCATCGAGGGCACGTTCCGCGCCCATCAGGTGCCCATCGCAATGGACAAGCCGGAGCATCTGGAGCAGCTCAAGGCGTGGCTGGAGAGCTACCGCCCGGAGGAGCTGTTTGACGAAAACGGCCGCCTGATCCCCGAGCTTCAGGCGCTGGCCCCCACCGGCGACCGGCGCATGGGCGCCAATCCACACGCCAACGGCGGCCGGCTCCGCCGGGATCTGCGCCTGCCGGACTTCCGGGACTACGCGCTGGACGTTCCCGCCCCCGGCGCCGTGGAGGCGCAGGACATGATCGAGCTGGGCGGCTACGTCCGGGACGTGTTCAAGCTGAACGCGGAGGCAAAGAACTTCCGCATCTTTGGGCCGGACGAGACCATGAGCAACCGACTGGGCAAGGTCTTTGAGGTGACGAACCGCTGCTGGAACAGCGCCACGGTGGAGGGCGACGAGTTCCTCGCCGCGGACGGCCGGGTGATGGACTCCATGCTCTCCGAGCATATGTGCGAGGGAATGCTGGAGGGCTACCTCCTGACGGGGCGGCACGGCTTCTTTGCCAGCTATGAGGCGTTCATCCGCATCGTGGACTCCATGGCGGCGCAGCACGCCAAGTGGCTGAAAACGTGCAGCGAGCTTCCGTGGCGCGCGTCCATCTCCTCGCTGAACCTGATCCTCTCCTCCAACGTCTGGCAGCAGGATCACAACGGCTTCACCCATCAGGACCCGGGCTTCTTGGACCACATCGCCAACAAGAAGGCGGACGTGGTGCGGCTCTATCTGCCGCCGGACGCCAACTGCCTGCTCAGCTGCTTCGATCACTGCATCAAGAGCCGGGACTATGTGAACGTGCTGGTCACCAGCAAGCATCCCCGTCCACAATGGCTGACCATGGATCAGGCGGTGAAGCACTGTACTCAGGGCGTTGGCATCTGGGACTGGGCCAGCAGCGATCAGGGCTGCGAGCCGGACGTGGTCATGGCCTGCTGCGGCGAAACGCCCACCATGGAGACACTGGCGGCAGTCATGATCCTGCGGGAGCGGATGCCGGAGCTGAAGATCCGCGTGGTGAACGTGGTGGACCTGATGAAGCTCCAGCCTGCGGCGGAGCATCCCCACGGTCTGACCGACGCGGAGTACGACGCACTGTTCACCGTGGATAAGCCCATCATCTTCGCGTTCCACGGGTATCACACCCTCATTCACGAGCTGACCTACCGCCGCCACAACCGGAATATCCATGTGTACGGCTACAAGGAGGAGGGCACCATCACCACGCCCTTCGATATGCGGGTGCAGAACGAGGTGGACCGGTTCCATCTGGTGAAGAACGTGCTGCGCTACCTGCCGGATCTGGGCGGACGCAGCGCCCATCTGGTGCAGGAGATGAACGACAAGCTGGTGGAGCACGACCAGTATATCCGGGAGTACGGCGTGGACTTGCCCGAGATCCGGGACTGGAAGTGGCGCGGCTGAGCGTCCTGCAAATATGGAACAGCGGAGCGG
>CAKTMK010000060.1 GCA_934574045.1 uncultured Oscillibacter sp.
GGAGCCTGCTCTATTCGCGTCCCCCGTCTCCTCGCGGAAAGCGGGAGCTTTCCGCGAAAAGGAGGAGCGGCGGAGCGAGAGAGACCTGCCCGGAGGGCAGGGCGAGAGATGCGGAGCCTGCTCCGACGTTATCCGGCCGGTCTCGTCACCTTCAGAACGCCGGAGACCTGATTGATCCGCTTCATGAGAGACTGGAGCTGCTCACCGTCCTTGACGGAGACCTCCAGCGTGATGACGGCAAACTTGTCCTCCGTGGTGCGGCAGTTGAAAGCCGTCACGCGGGTATTGGTGACGGAGAGCGCCGCGGAGACGTCCAGCACCAGATTGTTCCGGTCCTTGGCGATGACCTCCAGCGAGGTGTTGTAGCTGTCGTTGGTGTCCGTGCCCCAGGAGACCTTGATCCACCGGCCCTTCTGGTCCGGCTGGCTGCGGCGGGCCTCCGAGGCGTTGGGGCAGTCGCACCGGTGGACGGACACGCCGTAGCCCCGGGTGATGAAGCCCACGATCTCGTCCCCGGGAACGGGCGTGCAGCACTTGGAGAATTTCACAAGGCAGTTGGAAAGGCCCTCCACGATGATGCCCTGCTCGCTGCGGGGGCGCTTGGGCGCTGCGGCCTTGGCCGGTTCGTCCGCAGTCTTGGCCGCAGCCTTGGCGGTCTCCTGCGCGGCCTCCTCCAGCGCGCGCTCCTGCTGGCGCTGCTTTTCAATGCGCTGAAGCTCGCCCTGCATCCGGTTGACGGCCTTTTGGGCGGTGAAGCCGCCGTAGCCGATGGCGGCGTACATCTCGTCCAGCGTCCCGTAGGACACGCGCTTCAAAAGCTCCGGCAGGTTTGCAAGGGACAGTACGTCCTTCATGGAGATGCCGCAGTGCTTCAGCTCCGCCTCGAACGCGGCGCGGCCGTTGGCGATGTTCTCCTCCTTGCGCTCCTTTTTGAACCACTGGCGGATCTTGCTGCGGGCCTCGCTGGACTTGGCGATCTTCATCCAGTCCCGGCTGGGGCCTTTGGCCGTCTTGGAGGTAAGGATCTCCACGATGTCGCCGTTTTTGAGCTGGAAGTCGTAGGTGACGATCCGGCCATTGACCTTGGCGCCGATCATGTGGTTGCCCACGGCGGAGTGGACGGAATAGGCAAAGTCGATGGGCGTGGCCCCGGCGGGCAGGTTCTGCACGTCGCCGTTGGGCGTGAACACAAAGACCTCGTCGGCGAACATATCCACCTTCAGCGAGCGGATATACTCCTCCGCGTCGGTGCCCTCCTGATTTTCCAGCAGGCGGCGCACCCACTCGTATTTTCCCTCGGTCCCCGAGCCTTGCCCGTTCTGCTTGTATTTCCAGTGGGCCGCCACGCCGTACTCCGCCACATCGTGCATCTCCTGCGTGCGGATCTGGACCTCGAAGGGCAGGCCGTCCCCGCCCATGACGGTGGTGTGGAGGGACTGGTAGCCGTTGGGCTTGGGCGTTCCGATATAGTCCTTGAACCGGCCCAGAATGGGCTTGTAGATGTCGTGGATCACGCCCAGAACGTTGTAGCAGTCGCCCACGCTGTCCACGATCACACGGAAGGCGAACAGGTCAAAGATCTCGTCGAGGGACTTGTTCTGGCTGAACATCTTGCGGTAAATGGAGTAGGGGTGCTTCACCCGCCCGTAAATTTTGTGGTGGATGTCCATCTCCGTCAGCCGCTGGTCGATCTGGTCCTGCGTGCGCTTCATGAACGCGTCGTACTCGGCCTTGCGGGCGTCCAGCTTGGAGACGATCTCGTCAAAGCCCACCGGGTCCAGATACTTCAGCGACAGGTCCTCCAGCTCCCACTTGATGCGCTGCATGCCCAGCCGGTGGGAAATGGGAGCGTAGATCTCCATGGTCTCCAGCGATTTCTGCTTCTGCTTTTCCGGGGACTGATACTCCATGGTGCGCATGTTGTGCAGCCGGTCGGAGATCTTGATGAGGATGACGCGGATGTCCTTGCTCATGGCGATGAGCATTTTGCGCAGATTTTCCATCTGCTCGTCTTCCTTGGTGGCGTACTGGATGCGGGTCAGCTTGCTGACGCCCTCCACAAGGTCCGCCACCGTGGGCGAAAAGCGCTTGGCCACGTCCTCGTGGGTGGCGGGCGTGTCTTCGATCACGTCGTGCAGCAGCGCGCCCTCGATGGACTCGGAGTCCAGCTTCAGCTCCTCCGCCACGATCTGGGCCACCGCCAGAGGATGGATGATATACGGCTCGCCGCTCTTGCGCTTCTGCCCCTCGTGGCACTGCTGTGCATACTCGAACGCGGCGCGGATGCGCGGAAAGTCCGCCGCGGGGTTATAAGCCCGGACGGTGTCCTCAAGATGCTGATATTGTTCTGCGATCGTCATTGGGCTTTCCTCCCCTCCTGATAGACCGGACCGGTCCGCAGCCGCTGCAAAAGCGGGCAGGCGAACAGATCCACGCCGCTCTCCCACGGGAGCAGCGCGATGTCCGCAAGGCCGCCCTCCGCCTCACTCACGCGGACAAGGCCCCGCTCCGCGAATACCTCCAGCGCCAGCGCGGCGTGCAGGAACGGCTCCCGTCCGCCGGCCAGCTCGCCGCAGGCCCGCAGGAACGGCAGCTTCGCCGTGCGCGCCTGTCCGCCGGGCAGCAGGCGGCGCATGGCCCGCAGCAGCGCGCGGTACTGCTCCACCGGCGCGCTCAGCCGGGCGGTCTCCTGCGCGGTCAGCGCCCCGCCCCGCTTCAGCCGCTCCACCAGCTCCAGATTCTCCGCCTCGTGGCGGCTGGGCGCGCGGCTGGGGCGCAGGTCGATCATCTGTAATTGCAGCGTGGTCCGGCCCCGGAACGTGTTTCCCTGCAAATAGAACGCGGCGTCCACCCGGTCCCCGGCGCGCACGCCGCAGGCCTCCGCCGTGACGGAGAAAAAGATGGCGTCGAACCGGCAGGTCCCCTTGCTCAGATACAGCTTGAGGTGGCGGCCCTGCCCCACGCTCTGAAGACTCTCCACCCGCGCGCCCAGCAGGGCGAACACCGGGCGGGGATTCCCCGCGCCGTAAGGCTCCAGCCGCTCCAGCTGCTCCACCTCGTCCATGGACAGGTCCGCTGGGTCGGACACGACGGCGTCGATCTCCAGCGCGGGGACGGGAACGCCCTTGCCGCAGTGCGCCCGGACGTACCCGTTCATTTTTTCCCGGAAGGGGGCAATATTCTCCTCCCGGATGGTGAAGCCCGCGGCCAGCTCGTGGCCGCCGAAGCCCTCCAGCAGGCTGGAGCAGGCCTCCAGCGCGGCGAACAGGTTGAACCCGCCGAAGCTCCGGCAAGAGCCTTTTCCCATGCCCTCCTGGGTGTGGATCATGAAGCTGGGACAGGAGAATTTCTCACTCAGCCGGGACGCGACGATGCCCACCACGCCCTGATGCCACGCGTCGCTGGACAGGACCAGCGCCGAGCGGGCGGACGGGGGCAGCGACTCGATCTGGCGCAGCGCGTCGGCGCAGATGCCCTGCTCCACCGCCTGCCGCTCCCGGTTCAGATCGCACAGCGCCCGGGCCAGCTCCTCGGCCCGGGCCGGGTCCTCCGTCTCCAGAAGGTCGGCGGCCAGATCCGCCGCGCCCATGCGGCCCGCGGCGTTGATCCGGGGGGCCAGCGTGAAGCCGATCTGCACGGAGGTGACCGGCTTTCCCTCCAGCCCCACCTCGTGCAGCAGGGCGTGGATGCCCACGAAATCCGTCCGGGGCAGGGCGTCCAGCCCCCGGCGGACAATGATCCGGTTCTCGCCCTCCATGCGCATCACGTCGGCCACGGTGCCGATGGCGGCCAGCGTGCAGTACCGGGAGAAAAGGCGCTCCTCGTTCCCGGGGCCGCCCAGCGCCAGCACCAGCTTGAGCGCCACGCCTACGCCGGCAAGATGCTTGAAGGGGTACGGGCAGTCCGGCCGGTGGGGGTCCACCACCGCGGCGGCGGCGGGCAGCGCGCCCTTGCACTCGTGGTGGTCCGTCACCACCACGTCCAGCCCGATGGAGTTGGCGAAGTCCACCTCCTCCGCGCCGGTCACGCCGCAGTCCACCGTCACCATCAGCGTGGCCCCGCGGCTGCGCAGGGACTCGATGGCGTCCCGGCTGAGGCCGTATCCGTCCTCGATGCGGCGGGGAATATAGCGCAGGCAGTTGACGCCGCAGCTTTTCAGATAGTCCAGCAGCAGCACCGTGGAGGTGATGCCGTCCACGTCGTAGTCGCCGAAAACGGCCACGGTCTCCCCGTCGGCCACGGCGCGGCGGATGCGGGCCACGGCCTTGTCCATGTCCGCCATGGCGAAGGGGGAGAGGGAGAGCGCATCGTCGCACTCCAGCCGGGCGGCGGCCTCCTCCGCCGTGGAAACGCCGCGGCCCGCCAGAACTGCTGCCAGCAGGGCGGGATAACCGGCCTGACGCAGGGCGTCCACGGCGGCGGGCGCGGGCGCTCCGATGTTCCATTTTTCAAATTTCACGCCCGCGTTCCCCCTTTCCGACGGATTTTGCGGCGAAACTGTGCTATTTTCCAAAATAACTTAACTATTATATCAAAGTTTCAGGAAAACGTAAAGCCCATTCTGCTCCGGAACGGGCAAAAGACGGGCAAATTTGACGGCGGGGCCGGTTTCTGGTAAAATACCCAGTATCGTCCGCTCCGGGGACCGGAGCGCGGACGGTCAAAACCCCTCCGGCGGGCGCGTGCGCGGGCCGGGGGAGCTTTCAAGGAGATGATCTTTTTGCGAATCAGATGGAAGCGGACGCTTGCCGCCGCGCTGGCCTGCCTGTGCCTTTTGACGGCGCTGCCCGTGGCCGCCGGAGCGCGGACCGCGTTTTCCGACGTGCCGCAGGGCCACTGGGCGGCGGAGTCCATTTCCCGCGCCGCGGAGCTGGGGCTGATGAACGGCCGGAGCGACGGCACCTTCGGCATGGGACGGACCATGTCCCGGGCCGCCTTCGTTACGGCGCTGTGCCGCCTGTTTCAGTGGGAGCTGGTCACGCCGGAGAAGGGGACCTTTGCGGACGATCAGGACCGGAACGCGTGGTATTTCAGCGCGGTGGAGACCGCCGTGCTCCACGGGGCGCTGACCCGGCAGGAGCAGCGCTTCCGCCCCGGCGACGCCGTCACCCGTCAGGAGATGGCGGTGATGCTGGTGCGGGCGCTGGGATACGGGACGCTGGCCAGCCTTGCCGGGGAGCGGCGCTCGCCGTTCACGGACGTGTCCTCCAGCCGGGGGTACATCATTCTGGCGGACGAGCTGGGCATCATGTCCGGCAATTCCTCCGGCGCGTTCCAGCCGGACCGGGCCGCCACCCGGGAGCAGACCGCCGCAGTGCTGGTGCGGGTCTATGACCGGCTGCACGCCGCCGCGCCGGAGGTGTGCGGCGTGGCCCGCAGCGCGGGAGAGCTGAGCCTGACAGGCGTGGGGACCGTGGCGGTCCCGGCCATGAAGCTGGTGTACACCGGAAGCGGCGTACAGACCGCGCCGGACCTTTCGGAAAACGCGGCCTCCGCCGTCCGTGAGGCGCTGGAGGGAAAGCGGCGGCTGATGCAGGTGTCCGGCCTGAACGTCAGCTTTGCCGGGGCGGATACGGCGGCGCTGGCGGAGCAGATCGCCGCGGCGGCAAAGCAGGGCGGCTGGGACGGCGTTCTGCTGGATATTGCCCAGCTCCGCAGCGGCGAGAAAGCGGCCTATACCGCGCTGACCGCCGCGCTGCGGACGGCGCTGGACGGCGGGCTGCTGCTCTACGTGTCGGCAGAGGCGCCCGCGTGGCAGGCAAAGACCGCCTACAACGGTTATGATTACGCCGCGCTGGCCAAGCAGGCAGACCGGGTGATCCTGCGGGTGACCTCGTACCGTCAGGTGGTGTCCGGGATGCCCACCACGCCCAAGGAGCCGCTGGAGGAGGTCTATTACGCGCTGGCGGCGGTGGACGGCGTGATCCCGGCGGAAAAGCGGATGATCTGGCTCAGCGCCGAGGGCTCGGCGTGGTACGGGGAGTCCGCGCTGGGAGACGTGACGGCGGCGGAGCTTGCCGAGCGGCTGGAGACCGCCGGCGTGACCGGCTACTGGTCCGCCCGGTATGCCGAGCCGTACCTCAGCTATACGGCAAACGGCACCGTGCGCACCGTGGTCTGGTATCACGACGCGCGCAGCGCGCTGGCCCGGCGGCAGCTTCTGGCGTTTTTCGGCGGCGGCGGTGTGTGCGTGGATGATCTGTCCGCCCCGCTGGACGGGAAAAACGGCATTTTGACGGGCCTGACAGCGTCCGTCTGAATCCTATGCGCATCGCGGCGGCGGGAGATCCCGCCGCCGCTTTTTCGCTGTTTCCCCGCGTTTTTCCCCGCCGCAACCGCCGGTTGCGGAAGTTCCAAGCGGGGCTGCTGGACTTTTCCGGCCGTTCCGGTATACTGGGCGTAAGAGATCAGCCCTGCCGGAGCGGGGCGGGTACAGGGAGGAACCATGACATTCGGTGAACGGATCTGCCGGCTGCGGACGGCCCGCGGCCTTTCGCAGGAGGAGCTTGCGGCGGAGCTTCAGGTGTCCCGCCAGTCCGTGTCCAAGTGGGAGACGGGCGGCTCCGTGCCGGAGCTGGACAAGCTGCTGCGGCTCAGCGAGCTGTTCGGCGTGACGCTGGACGAGCTGGTCAAGGGCGCGCCCGCCCCGGAGGACGGCGGGACGGAGGAAACTGCGGCGGACGGGCGCACAGCGGAACGGACGGAGCCGCCCGCCGCGCCGGGACCGGCGCGGCGCGGGCCGGACGGGATACAGCGGATCGTGGGCGTGGTGCTGCTGGGCTTCGCCGTCCTGTTCGGGATGCTGCTCCCGCTGCTGGGGGTGGATATCGCGGTGGGCCTGCTGGCGGCGCAGCCGTTTCTGCTCTGCGGGCTGGTGTGCCTGCTGGTCCGGCGGCGGGCCGGACTGTGGTGCGGATGGATCTGGTGCGCGCTGACGGGGGCCTACCTCCGTTACGCCACCGGCATCTCGTGGACGCTGGTGTTTCAGACCATCGGCTATCAGCCGGAGTGGAACTACATCCGGCTGGCCATCGCGTGGGCCATGCTGGCGGCGCTTGCGCTGCTTCTGATGGGTACGCTCCGGTCCTTCCGCACGCTGCGCATCGCCCCCACCCGGCGGCGGCTGATTCTGCTGGCGGCGGGCTGGGCGGCGTGGCTGGCTTTGCCGTGGCTGGTGAACAAGGCGGTGTTTGTCCCGTGGATCCAGGCGCTGGCGAACAACGGCTTTGCCGGAGAGTGGCGCTATACGCTTGCGAACTTTCTTTGGAGCGGGCTGCGGTTCCTTGCGCTGAACGTGCTGGCGGTCTGCTCGCTGGCGCTGCGCCGGGGACGGCGGAGCGCGGGCGGAGACTGACGGAGCTGTGTGGGAAAAGGGCGGCTTTCTGAAATTTTGCCGCAGCGGCGGACGGGAATGCCCGCTTAGAGGGCGTGCAGAGAACTGCCGGCCTGTCCGAAACGCCGCTCAGTGGCACCGGCGAGCGGCCAGACTGCCTGAAAGGACGCACGGAAAGCCGCCGCGTCCGGCTGAAACGACCGCCCGAACAGAATGCGTTTTTTCCGGCGGGCGCGGCTTTCCTTGACGGAACCGGAGCGCCCGCCGGACGCGGAGAAAACCCCGTGTGGGTGCGCACGCGCACCCACACGGGGTTTTACAGCTTGTTCAAAATGCAGACCGGAAGCGCCTTACAGGAACTTCTGCATCCCGTCCGTAGCGGCGGCGGGATCGGCGCTGATGGTGACGGTGAACTTGATGCTGTTCTTCTCGCCGAAGGCGTCCAGCCAGTTCAGGAACTCCTCGGTCTCGTGGCCGACGTCGCCGCCGACGACCTTGCACAGGTTGTCGATAAAGACGTGGGAGATGTCGTAGTTGCCGGCGTACAGGCCGCTGACAAAACCGCGGACGGACTCGTAGCTGTTGAGCTTATATTCCTGCGCGTCGATCAGGCGAATACGATAGTGGATATCGTAAGTCATGGCGGAATTGGCCTCGATGCAGACCACGTTGCCCGGCTCGTCCTTCGCCGCGTTGTTGATGAGATCAATGAGCTGCTTGGTCTTTCCGGAACCCTTGACGCCCATAATCAGTCTGACCATAGTGTATCACTCCTGTTCTTATGAAATCACGGGGTGGATTTCTGTGTATTCAGCATAGCATAAAAGCAAGGAAAAGACAATGCAAAATTCCTGTGAAAACTTTGTGGATAATGCCGGGGACGGTTTTCCGCCCCCGGCACGGCATCATTTTGCCAGCTTTGCCTCCAGATCGGACCGGCGGGCCTCGTACCCCGGCTTGCCCAGCAGCGCGAACATATTCTGCTTATAGGCCTCCACGCCCGGCTGGTCAAAGGGGTTCACGTCCAGCAGATAGCCGCTCAGGCCGCAGGCGTACTCAAAGAAGTAGATCAGGCTGCCCAGAGACTGGGCGTTCCGCTCTCCGGCCTCGATGATGAGGTTGGGGACGCCGCCCTCCGTGTGGGCCAGAAGCGTGCCCTCCGCGGCCTTGTCCCGGATGAAGTCCATGGAGCGGCCCGCGAGGAAGTTCAGCCCGTCGCCGTCCGCCGCGTCCTCGGGGACGCAGAGCTGGCGCGCGGAGGGGCCGAAGCGGACGATGGTTTCAAACATCAGCCGCCGGCCCTGCTGGATGTACTGGCCCATGGAGTGCAGGTCCGCCGTGAACTCCACGCTGGCGGGGAACAG
>CAKTMK010000061.1 GCA_934574045.1 uncultured Oscillibacter sp.
CTGTAGTTGGTGGCTCCAATGCAGCTCATGTTCAGCTGCTTGCTGAGTTCGCTGATGTAGTCGAAGTCGATACGGTACATCCAGCCAGCCACCTTAAAGGCGGCAAGCATCGGCTCCGGCACCTGCCGCAGCGCCAACAGGTAGTCATTGATGTTGACGCCTGCCGCGTTTACCAGCGCCACCGGCGCGGGCGGAGCCTCCACGGTGAAGGCTCGGGTCAGAATGGCGTGAAGGAGCATGGCAGCGTCCCTGCGGGTAACGATCTCATTTGAACCATCCTCCTCGCCGCAGAGTTGAAGCTCCTTCCCGATGCGAATGCAGTTTTCATGATCGGGCAGCGACGCGCCGCCCACATAGAGTACGCTGTCATAAACGGGGATCTTGGCTGCGGCAAAGGCGCTTTTGAGCAGCGCTCCCCGGCATAGCGGGGTATTGGGCGCGGAGAGTGCGGTTTCGTTCAGCCAGCCCTTCCGGTAGGACTGCTCCACAGCGCTTTGGCTCAGATCACCCCATGAGCTGCCCTCGACCTTCATCTCATAGGCCCGGCAGAGCATCATCGCCCACCGCCGCACCGTCACCGGCGCATCCGGGGAAAAGCATCCGTTCCCCGTGCCTTGCGTGATCTCATGCTCCGCAAGATACATCACGCTCTCATAGCAGTCCGCAGTCTCCGACACGTCCTGAAATGCACCGGATGCCGCCAATGCAAGAACCGTCAGCGCCAGCAAAAACGCGGTACAGCATATGCCTGCGGCTTCCTCGACTTCCTGTTCACATACAATCTGCATTGACTATGCCCCTTCGCTCCACCCCCATTACAGGGGCTTCATCACTACTACGGGCTCCTGCCCCGTGGATAAGCAGGTCATTTCCTACCTGCGCGGACGGGAGTGTCATCCCTTTTACATTTCCATGTGCCCGTCCACGGTTCCTTTGTTCCCTACGCTTTTGTTTCCCCGGACGGTCAAGCTGTCGTGCCGCTTCCAGCGGTATTCGTTTCCGGCGCGGATATGGTAGGAAAGATTGTGGCAGACCTTTTCGTATTTTATGTCCAGCTCCCGTATGCCCTGTTCTGAACGCCCAAAAAACATTTCAATGATTTTTTCATCTTCTATCATCACACCGCCTCCTTTCCGGCTTCACCTATATACTACGGTTTCAGCGGCGAATACTACATCTAATCCGAAACTTTTTCAAAAAAATTATAGCACATCTTTTTGAATAGGGTGTGTCAAGTTGCCGGAATGTTTCTTTGCCGCTTTGCTGGCGGCGTTCCTCCGTTCTTCGCTGTATGGGGCGGTCAGACGGAAAGAGAAAAGCCGACCTCCACGCCGCTGCTCCTCCTTTTCAACCCGCAAATGCCCGCGGCGGTCTGCGGTTTGAGGAAGCGGAGAACAGAAAACGAACGCATCCGGACGGAAGCCGCCCTGCATTTCATGATAGATCCGGGCCGATCACTTCTGTTGACAGACAAGGAGGGAGCATCGCAAACGATGCTCCCTCCTTTTGTGACGTCCAGTTTCCCCGCTCCCCTGCCTTGCTTTCGGGAATGGAAGAGATCTCCGGAAGCAGAACGCGCAGAAGCCGTCGGCCCGCGCGCGTTCATCCGCTCACTTTCCGGACTGGATGTGCCGCGCCACCTTGACGTCCTCTTTCTTGATGTGATTGACCAGCCAGTTGCCAAGCTGCTGGTTGATCTCGCCCACGAGCTGGATCGTGGGGCCTTCCGCCTTCAGCTTCGCGGAGAGCTGACTCACCGTTTTGACAAATCCCTCGTGCAGCTTCTTATGCGCCGCGTAGTCGGGATAATGGGACTGGAGCTGCAGCGTCTCCTCATGCTGGAAATGGGTCCTGGTATACTGCTCCAGAAAATCCAGCGTGCGGCTCAGCTCGCTTCTTCCCTTGCCCACGGAGCAGGCCGCAAGCAGATCGTTCAGCGCCCGGATCAGCTCCTGATGCTCCCGGTCGATCTGCGCATTTCCGGTCTCCAGATCCTTCGTCCATGTAAAGGCCATTACGGACCGCCTCATTTCTTTCTGTATTCCAAGCGTGCCGGAGCGCGCCGCTCCGGCTCTCCGCCGGTCACCCTCAGTATCGTACCTTTCGCCCCAAAAGTCAAGCCCCTGCGGAGCGTTTGCCTCCGCCGCCCGCGTCCTTGACAGGCGGAGCGCGGCGGCAGTATCATATGAAAGGCCGCCGTTTCCGGCAGCCTTATCATGCAAGATTATCGCGGGCCGAAGATGGCCAGAAAGCCCGTGCGGTGATACCGGCTGAGCAGGTCGATGTACTCGGCGGCCTCCCGCCGGGTCATGCCGTGGCGGACGACCTCGAAAATGCTCTCGAACCGGGACGTGGTGACGATGTGCAGCAGCTTTTCCGTCAGCGCGTCGCCCATCCGCGCGGGGTATCCCACGGTCTCCATGTACTTGTAGGTGTACTCCACTTCGATGCGCACCAGCGCGTCCACGAAGTTGTGGAACCGCGTGCCGTAGGACGCGTCCAGCAGCAGGCGGAACTCGTCAAAATGCTCGTATATGTAGTCCACCAGCTCCGCCGTGCCGCCGTCGGCATACTCCGCCATGCGGGCCGCCTGCGCGTCCCGGTCCATGTGGTGAAAGGCCTCCTGAATTTTCAGGAAGCGCTCCGTCATTTCATTCAGCGTCGGTTCCACGATGGCGGAAAACAGCCCCTCCTTGCCGCCGAAGCGGACGTACATGGAGTTGGTGCTGGTCTCCGCCGCCGCCGCGATGACCCGCAGAGACGCGTCCGTGTAGCCCTTATCCAGGAATTCCGCCTTCGCGCAGGTCAATATCCGCTCGGAAACGTCCTCGATCTGCTTTGCCATATCCGTCCCCAGATTCATAACAGTGTTTCATAACGATGTTATGAATTATAGTTAGTGTTCTCTAATTTGCCAAGGCCCATTTGAGAAAAAGCAGAAACAGCGGAGGACGCTTCCGTCCTCCGCTGTTCGTATGTTTCCTTGTGTTCGAGCCGCTCTCAGCCGCTCACTTGGCGCTCCGATACAGGAACGTAACGATCTGGGCGCGGGTGCAGGTAGTGTTCGGGCTGAAACCGCCGTCCTTGGTGCCGGCGGTCACGCCGGTTTCCACAGCCCACGCCACCGCGGCGGCGTAGTAGGCGTCCGCCGCCACGTCGGGAAAGCCCGCCCCGCCGGTCGCGGCGGGAGAACCCGCCGCGCGGTACAGGAACGTGACGCTTTGAGCGCGGGTGCAGGGCGCGTCCGGGTCAAAGCGGCCGTCCTTCGTCCCGGCAGTGATGCCGTTCTCCACGGCCCACGCCACCGCCTTGGCGTAGTACGCGCTGTCGGAGACGTCGGCGAAGCCCGCCGCGCTCTTCGGCTCGGGAGAACCCGCCGCGCGCCACAGGAACGTGACGATCTGGGCGCGGGTGCAGGAGCCGTTGGGATCGAACCGGCCGTCCTTAGTGCCGGAGGTGATGCCCTTCTCCGCGGCCCATGCCACCGCTCCGGCGTAATAGGCCGTGGCCGGAACGTCTGTAAAGGTCAGTACATTGTCAGTATTCACCAGCAGATACTGGGACAGGTGCTCCGTGGTGAACACGAAAGCCCCGGCCTTCGCGTCGTAGCTGCCGCCCTTGTTCTCGATGGTGCCGTCGTCCCGGATGAACCAGACGGCCAGCTTGGCCGGGTCCTCGCCGGACTTGAGGGCGTAGGGGATGGAGACGGTCAGCCGTCCGCCGCCGAAGCCGGACTGCTTCGACGTGCCGACCACCACGTTCACGTCCACCACCGCGGCCACCTGCGCCAGAGCGCTCACGGCGCTGCGCTGGGCATCGGTGAGGGTGGTCTGCTGGACGGAAACGGTCACGTCCTTTCCGGTCCCGATGGACTCCAGCGCCTTGGCGTCCAGTGCCACGGAGCCGGTGGGCAGGGCCACGGTCAGGCCCGCGCCGGCCTGCTCGGTCCTGCCGATAACGGAGGAGGGCAGCTTGGCGCTGTCCACGTTTTTCAGGCCGGAGACGTCCACGGTGACACTGCCGCCGTCGGAGGCCACCGACTCGATCTGCCGGTCGCTGATGCTGATGCTGGCCGTGCTGCCGGAGACGGACGCGGAAACCGTCACCGTGCTCTTGGCGGAGGAGACGGGGACCGTGACGGAGGGCGCCGCGGCCGCTCCGCCGCCGCCACCGCCGGTGCTGACGGAGTAAAGGGTGAGCTTGCCGGTGGCCGTGTTGTAATTTTCCGTGTCGTTCGGAGTGAACACCCATGTGTAGGCGGTGTTCGCCTTGACCTCGGTGTCCGCGGGCAGCTCCTTGCCGCCCTTGTCCACCCACTTCACCGTACCCTCGGGCCACTTGTCGTTGACCGTGAGCGCCGCGTCAGAGAGCTTTTTACCGCTGGAGGTGATGGCCGTGTACTTCGGGTTCCCGGCGGGCGTGGCCTTGTTGACGGTGATCGTCACCGTGCCGTCGGCTTCGGCGTAGGTATCGCCGTCAGTTGGGGTGAATTTCCACGCCGCTTCATACGTTCCGCTGCCGACTTCGGGCTTGACCGTGCCGTCCGCCCACGTGAACGTGCCGGAAACGGTCTTGTCGCCGTCCTTCATCGTGCCGGAGAGGGTGATGGTGCTCAGGGCGCTGCCGTAGGCGATGGTGGTCCTGCTCAGCTTCGGCGCGCCGGTGGGGAGGATCTTGTTCTCGGCGGAGACATTGATCGTCAGTGTGAAGTCCTGAATATTCGTGGAGCTTACCCGCACGGTCACCTTGCCGACAGGCCCTTCCTGCTTGGTATCCACAGCTTTGATCCCGATCGTCAGCCTGCCGTCTTCGTCAACAGCCGCCTGCCGGGATGCGTCGTGATAAGCGCCGATGTCAACTCCCGTCACCTGATACGTCACCTTGCCGTATTCCATCGGGCTGGTCAGCGCAGGCAGCAGCGCGGAGAGATCCAGCGTGCGGGTGTGGGTCAGGCCGTTGACGACGGTGAGCGTACCGGGCTTCGTCACCGCGGGAGCGTCGGCCTGCGTGATGGAGGCGCTGACAGGCTGGGGCCAGCTCTGGTCGCAGTCGTCCCAGGTCTTATAGCCGCCGCCGAGAACGTAATTCTTGTTCAGCAGCGTGATCGTGTAGGCGATCTTCTTGTTATCGCCCATGTCTGGAGTGAGATAGTGCGCGTCGGACACGGTATAGTCCGTACCCTCGGTCAGGGTGATCGTCCTTGTCTCGTTCCCGTTGGTGCTCCTGAACTCGGAGGTCACGAAGCTGCCGGACAGATCGGTCGTGCCGTCATACTGCTTTGTTGCAGTAAGAGTCTGCGTCGGGCGGGACAGCATATACTCAATGACTTCCCAGTTCGCCGTCTTTGTGCCGGTATAGTTTGCGCCGACGCCGCTGATGGTCAGCGTGTAGTAACCGACGCCGCTGGCCGTGTTGCCGGTCACCGTATAATCCGTGCCGTATACCAGCGTCCTGCCGCCGCAGGTCACGGTGAAATCCACATCAGGCACCGCGATAGTCTCCGCGCTAAAGGGATCAAAGGTGACCTGATTGGGTTTGGTGAACTTGATCTCCGCGTCCGCCAGATCGGCCTGCTTGACGGTGATCTTAAAGTTTTTCAGGACCGTCTGCCAGCAGTAAGCGCCGTCGCTCTCCTTTCCGATGGCCACGCAGATCACATCATACGTTTTGCCGATCTTCATCTCGGCCCAGCCCGCTTTTTCACTGCCGTCCGTCGAGACGTCGTAGCTGTAAGCGCCGCTCTTGGGCCACAGATCGCCGGTGTCCGTCAGCTCCGCCGCGGTGCCGTCCTCCTTCACGACATACCACTTAAATTGTACTCTTCCGATCTCGTCATCGCCGGTGGTCAGGGAGACCGGGAAGGGCAAGGTGGTCTGGCCGAAGGGGATCACAGCGGTCCTGTCCATGCTCGGGACCGTGATCTTCGCATTCTTAACGGTATAAGTCTGGGTCACGCCCTCCAGCGTCTCGGTGGGATCTACGGTGATATTGCCATTCATCAGGGCGTACCCGTCCTCCAACAGGTTGAAAACGGGGACGGGGCAGACAAGGGCATGCACCTTACCGCTGCGGAGCTTGATATCCGCGGTGCTGTCGCTGTACACCGTCAGGCCCTGAAGGTAACCGCCCTCCTCCAGAATCAGCGTGCCGCTGTCGGCGATCACAGGACCGAAAGCGCCCGCGCTGGAGGTCTTTTCGCGCGAGTCCATAATGGTCAGGCTCTTCCTGCCGCCCAGAGTGATCGCAGCACCGTCTTTATTGAATGCAAACCCATTCAGGTCGATAACGAACGGCGTATCCGCACCGCTGCTGAAATCGACCTTGCTTCTGTCTCCGGCGTCGGCATACAGCTTCAGCGTGCCGCCGTTTGTCAGCCATGCGCTGACCGCAGCATCGATCGTGCCATACGGAGCATCGTCCAGCGTCGCCGCGAAGCTCGCGCCGCAGTACCTGCACGCCGCGCCGGTGCGGTCCTCCTTCAGCGTCACGCCGCTGTGGGGGCACTTCACGACCTTGACATTTTCCATGTCGGCCGTCGAGGAATACTCCACATACGCGCCGGTGTCCGCATTCTGGAACGCATAGCCGGAGGCCAGCAGAGGACCTGCCGCGGCGCCGTCGACGTTCAGCGTTGCAAACGTACCGCCGTTCAGCGTGGCCTTGCCGCCGTTTTGCACGGTCAGGAACCCTATCCTGCCCGTCCAGCCGGTCAGGTCAAGCGTATTGTCCGGATTTACGATCACATCCGAAATCTCCGCGCCGCCGCGGACGATCAGCTTATTTCCCGTATCGGTTCCTCCGACATAAAGCATTCCGTCGATGGTCTTTCCGTTGCTCATATCCAGCGTCAGCGTTTTGCCGCCTGTCACATGGCCGCCCGAGTATTTGCCGCCCAGCGCTGCGACTGTGCTGCCGGTCTCCGCCGCTTTGATCGCGAAATACAGGCCGCTCTTCTCATTATAGTTAACATAGCCGTCGGCGTAATACGTGATCGCACCGCCCGGAGCAGTGACCATCGCCGTCACCGTCTGCCCGCAGACGTCGCAGGCCCAGACGCCGTCGGTCTCCGTCGCGCCCGCATTGTGGGGGCAGGCGGATCCGCAGACCGTGCACTTGCCGTCTTTACCGATGGTGCTCGCGCCCTCGGCGTTCTTGTGGGTGCAGGACAGGCCGCA
>CAKTMK010000062.1 GCA_934574045.1 uncultured Oscillibacter sp.
CAGATCCGTCAGCTGGCCGGTATGCGCGGCCTGATCGCCAACACCGCCGGCAAGACCATCGAGATCCCCATCAAGGCGAACTACCGCGAAGGCCTGACGGCTCTGGAATACTTCATCTCCTCCCGCGGCGCCCGAAAGGGCCTGGCCGATACCGCTCTGCGTACCGCGGACTCCGGTTACCTGACCCGCCGCATGGTGGACGTCTCTCAGGACGTTATCATCCGCGAGCAGGATTGCGGCTCCACCCACGGCATCAAGGTCTCTGAGATCAGCGAAAACGGACAGGTCATCGAGAAGTTCTCCGACCGTCTGCGGGGCCGCTTCCTCGTGGGCAACGTCTATGACGCCGACACCGGCGCGGAACTGGTGTCCAACGGCAAGATGATGGACGAGAGCGACGCCAAGCTGCTGGAGACCCACCGCTGGGTCCAGAAGAACTACCGCGACGACGACGCGTGCAGCTTCGACCCGGCGGACGAGGACGCCAAGCCCACCGTCATGATCCGCACGGTCCTGACCTGCCGCGCCCACAGCGGCGTGTGCGCCAAGTGCTACGGCATGAACCTGGCCACCAGCCAGCCCGTCGGCCCCGGCGAGGCGGTCGGCATCATCGCCGCCCAGTCCATCGGCGAACCCGGCACGCAGCTGACCATGCGTACGTTCCATACCGGCGGCCTCGCCGGCGGCGACATCACGCAGGGCCTTCCCCGTGTCGAGGAGCTGTTCGAGGCGCGCAAGCCCAAGCGTATGGCCCAGCTGGCCGAGATCGCCGGCGCGGTCAAGTTTGAGGAAGCCGCCAAGGGCAGCCTGCTCAACATCATCATCACAGCCGATGACGGCGACACCCGCGTGTACGCCGTTCCCCACACCGGCCTGCTGGTCAAGGACGGCGACCGGGTGGAAAAGGGCGCGGCCCTGACCTACGGCGCGCTCAATCCCCACGAGGTCCTGCGCCTGCGCGGAAACGACGCGGTCTACAACTACCTCATTCAGGAAGTTCTGCGCGTGTACCGTCAGCAGGGCGTGGACATCAACGATAAGCATATCGAGGTCATCGTCCGTCAGATGATGCGCAAGGTCCGTCTGGAGGACGCGGGCGACACCAAGCTGCTGGACGGCTCCATGGTGGATGTTCTGGAGCTGGACGACGCCAACGCGGAGATCGACCGCCGCAACGCCGCCGGTGAGCGCCGGGAGAACGGCGAGCCGCTGCGCCACGCGGAGGGCACGCAGCTCCTCATGGGCATCACCAAGGCCTCTCTGGCCACGGATTCGTTCCTGTCCGCCGCCTCCTTCCAGGAGACGACCAAGGTTCTGACCGAGGCCGCCATCAAGGGCAAGGTGGACCACCTGCTGGGTCTGAAGGAAAACGTCATCATCGGCAAGCTCATCCCCGCTGGCACGGGCCTGACGGCCTACAAGCACTTCGCGGAGGAGCTGGTCCCCGATCAGGCCGCCGGCGCGGAAAACGAGATCCCCGAGTTCGAGGACTGACCGTTTCCCGCGGAACGCAGCCGCAAACGCCCCGGCATTCTGAAACTCAAACAGGCAAACGGGCCTGCCGTCTGCGAGGTGCAGACGGCAGGCCCGTTCTTTTTGCCGCGCAGACGGATGCCGTTCCAATTCTGCCCGCTCAAATTTTTCGTACCTTTGTTCCACTTTCTTCTTGACAAAAACAAACGTTCGACATATAATGGTCTCAAATTAGAACAGGAGTTCCACTGGAGGGATCTGAAATGACGGGCTGGACGTTTTTCTTTATTTTGGTTGGGGTCGCCTTTCTGACGAGCCGCTTTTTCCGCGTCCTTGACTTCATCGACCGCCCCGCGCACCGGCCCCGCCGCGCGGAGAGCCGCTGAGCGGGCCTGGCCATGGAGCTTCTGGAAAAACTCACCATTCTGTCCGACGCCGCCAAGTACGACGCCGCCTGCACTTCCTCCGGCGTGCGGCGGGGGTATCGGACGGGCTGCATCGGCAACACGTCCTCCGCGCTGGCGGGCTGCTGCCACACCTTCTCTGCGGACGGACGGTGCGTCACGCTGCTCAAGGTCCTTCTGACCAACCGCTGCGTGTACGACTGCAAATACTGCGTCAACCGCCGCAGCAACGACACCCGGCGCGCCGCGTTCACACCTGAGGAGCTGGCGGAGCTGACCATCGGCTTTTACCGGCGGAACTATATCGAGGGGCTGTTCCTCTCCTCCGGCGTGGTGCGTAGCCCGGACTATACCATGGAGCTGATGATCCGTGCGCTGCGCATCCTGCGGGAGCAGTACCGCTTCAACGGCTATATCCACGCCAAGACCATCCCCGGCGCCGCGCCGGAGCTGGTGGATCAGCTGGGCCTGCTGGCCGACCGCCTGTCGGTGAACATCGAGCTGCCGTCGGAGGCCGGACTGAAAACGCTGGCCCCGGACAAGACCAAACGGGCCATCCTCGCGCCCATGCGCCAGATCCAGACCCGGGCGGCGCAAGGGAAAGAAGAGCTGGTCAAATACCGCCACGCGCCGAAATTTGCCCCCGCGGGACAAAGCACCCAGATGATCGTGGGCGCCACGCGGGATTCCGACCTGCACATCCTCCGGCTGACGCAGGGGCTGTACGACCGCTACCGGCTCAAGCGGGTCTTTTTCTCCGCGTATGTCCCGGTGGTGGAAAACACGCTGCTGCCCTCCCGGGACACCAAGCCGCCCCTCCTGCGGGAGCACCGGCTCTATCAGGCGGACTGGCTCCTGCGGTTTTACGGCTTCCGGGCCGAGGAGCTGCTGGACGAGCAGACGCCGGACTTCAACCAGCTCGTGGACCCCAAGTGCAGCTGGGCGCTGGCGCATCTGGACTTTTTCCCGGTGGAGATCAACACCGCGGATTATGAAACGCTCCTGCGCGTCCCCGGCGTGGGCGTGACCTCCGCCAAGCGCATTCTGACCTCCCGCCGGGTTCGCAGCCTTGGAACGGAGGACCTGCGGCGGATCGGCGTGGTGATGAAGCGGGCGCAGTATTTCGTCACCTGCCGCGGCCGGATGGCGGACGGGCTGCGCTTCACGCCGGACAGCCTGCTCCGGAATCTCATCGCGGCGGAGCGCCCCTCCCTGCCGGGCGGAGGGATGGAGCAGCTCTCCCTGTTCGGCGCGTGAAAGGCGGGTCTGCATTGGACGTTCTCTATACCTACGACGGCAGCTTTGACGGCTTTCTCTGCTGCATTTTTGAAAGCTATCTGCACCGCGAAACGCCGCTGGACATCCTCCCGGAGGAGGACGCGGGGCCGACGCTGTTCGAAGTCCGCGCCATCCCCACAGACCCTGCCCGCGCCCAGCGCGTGGCGCGCAAGGTGGCGGCGCTCTCCGGCGAAGCCGCATCCCTGCTCCGCCGCGGCTTTCTCACCTGCATGGACCAGCGGGAGCTGCGTCTCTACCGCCTGACCGTTAAGCTCCTGCGGGACGGGCCGCGCTTTCTTCGGGACCACGCGGACGAAACACTGCTCCCCGTTCTCAAGGCCGTGCGCAATCTGGAGGGCGAAGCGCACCTGCTGCGGGGCTTCGTGCGCTTTTCCGAGTATTCCGGCGTGCTGGCCGGGGAGATCGAGCCGAAAAACCACGTACTTCCGCTCCTGCGCGCTCACTTCTGCGCCCGCTTCCCCAACGAGCAGTTCTTTCTCTACGACCGTACCCACCGGGAAGCGCTCCTCTACGCCAACGGGCGGGCAGTCATCGCGCCGCTGGAGCACTTTCAAATGGCCGCGCCGGACAACGCCGAGGCCGCCTACCGCCGTCTGTGGAAGCGGTTTTACGACACCATTGCCATCCGTGAGCGGTACAATCCCCGCTGCCGCCGGACGCAGATGCCCATGCGCTACTGGAACACCATGACCGAGTTTCAGGACGAGCAGTATTTCATCCCCGGCGGCGAAGCCGGAAAGCCCGCGCCGCTCTCTCCGCCGGAGCGCGACGGGGAGCCGTCCGCCGTCTCCGCCCCGGCGGCACAGGTGCCCTGAACGCAGAAACGGCGGCCCTCCGCCCGGAGAGCCGCCCCGCCTTCTTCCATCCGTTTTCCGCCCACGCCGCTACGGCTCCATCGTGCGCCGCAGGCGCTCCAGTCCCCTGCGCTCCAGCCGGGAGACCTGCACCTGCGAGACTTTCAGCACCCGGGCGGTCTGCTCCTGCGTGAAGCCGCGGAAATAGCGCAGCAGGATCGCCATGCGCTCCTTTTCCGGCAGCGCGTCCACCGCCTCCCGCACCGCGATCCGCTCCACCAGACCCTCCTCCGGAGCCTCCGTGCCCAGCATCCCCTCCAGCGCAAGGCCGTCCTCCGTCTCCCGCTGGAGGGAGTCCGGCGGGTCGGTGGCCAGCTCCGTCCGGGCGATCTCCTCGGCGGTCAGGCCGGTAGCCTCGGCCAGCTCCGAGAGGACCGGCTCCCGCCCCAGCTCGCCCCGCAGCCGCTCCCGCACGCCGTAGAGCAGGTTTGCCCGCTCCCGGATCGTCCGGCCCACCTTGATGGTGCCGTCGTCCCGCAGAAAGCGGCGGATCTCGCCCGCGATCTTCGGCACCGCGTAGGTGGAAAAGCAGGTGCCGTAAGCAAAGTCGAAGCCGCGCACCGCCTTTAAAAACCCGAGGCAGCCGAGCTGATAGAGGTCGTCCGCCTCCACGCCCCGGCCGTAATACCGCCGGACGATGCTCCAGATCAGGCCGCTGTTCTCCTCCACCACCCGCTCGCACGCCTGCCGGTCGCCGTCCTGCGCCGCGCGGAGCAGATCCAGCGCAGCCGGCCCGCTCATCGCTGTCCGGCGGCCCGGCTGGCGATCCTGCGCCGCATGGTCACCGTCGTCCCCTTTCCCGGCACGGAGCGGACGGTCAGCGCGTCCATAAAGCTCTCCATGATCGTAAAGCCCATGCCGCTGCGCTCCTCGCCGCCGGTGGTGAACATGGGCTGGCGGGCCTTTTCCACGTCGGCGATCCCCCGGCCCGCGTCCTTGACCGTGATCTCAAGCACACTGCCCGCGCAGATGCGCGCCTTGAGCTTCACCGTCCCGATGGAATCCGGGTACGCGTGGACGATGGCGTTGGTCACCGCCTCGCTGACCGCGGTCTTGATATCCTCTAACTCGTTGAGGGTAGGGTCCATCTGGGATGCGAAGCACGCCACTGCCGTCCGCGCGAACCCCTCGTTGCTGCTGCGGCTTGGAAATTCCAGCCGTATGTAATTCACGCTTTTCCTCATTCCGATTCCTCCTGTCTGATATGGATGAGCCGCCCAATCCCGGCGGCGTCCATGACCCGTTTTACCTGCGGCCGGACCCGGCAGACCAGCAGCCCGCCGTCCAGATCGTCCATGCACCGCTTCGCCCGCATCAAAAGCGCGATGCCGGAGCTGTCCATAAACGTCACGCCGCCCAGATCCAGCACCAGCCGCCGGGGCAGCGCCGCGTCCACCGCCAGTTCCAGCTCCCGGATAGCGGACCTTGCCGCGTGGTGATCCAGCTCGCCGGAAAGCTCCAGCAGCAGATCGCGGTCAACACTTTGCGTTCGGATATCCATTTGCAGTTCTCCTTTGTTCCCGCCGGGCAGCGGCGGTCTGTGGGGCCGTCCGGAGCGGACGGCCTGTCCGAAACGGCGGCGAGAGACTGTCCCCTCTCCCCCGGCGCGCGCTTTGCCGCGGGTGCGGTCTGCGCAGGCGCGCCGCCTGTCTTTGCGCGATCATACCACGAGCGGCGTTTTCTTTTCTGTCGAAACGGTATATGGTTACCATAAAAAATTGATTATGGTAACCTCTCTCTGTCGGCTTCCCTCATTTTCTCCGTTCGGTCTTGATTTTTTGACCAAGACCTGCTAGGATAATTTCATCACGTAAACGATTTTCCGGCAACCTTACCGTATGTTCTCCGCCGGAACCCTGGGGGAGCCTCATGGAACAGATACATATCGCCGCTCTGGGCGAGATCCTCATTGACTACACGCCGCTGCCGGATTCCGACGCGGGAATGTCCGTATTTGAGCAGAATCCCGGCGGCGCGCCCGCAAACGTGCTGGCCTGCGCCGCCCGGCTGGGCCGCCGCACCGCGTTCATCGGAAAGGTCGGCGACGATATTCAGGGTCGCTTTCTGGCCGACACTCTACGCCGCACCGGCATCGACACCCGGGCGCTGCGGGTGGACAAGACCGTTTTCACCACGCTGGCTTTCGTCAAGCTGGACGAGCGGGGCGAGCGCAGCTTTTCCTTCGCCCGCAAGCCGGGAGCCGATACCCAGCTCACCAGTGCCGAGCTGGACCGGGAGCTGATCGCCGGGTGCGGCATCCTGCACTTCGGCTCCCTCTCCCTGACGGACGAACCGGCCCGCAGCGCCACGCTGGAGGCTGTGCAGCTGGCCCGACGTTCCGGCGCGATCATCGCCTACGATCCCAACTACCGCCCCCTGCTCTGGCCGGACCGGGCCACCGCCATGCGGCAGATGCAGGCCCCGCTCCCGCTGGTGGATCTTCTGAAGGTCTCGGATGACGAGATCGTTTTGCTGACCGACTGCTCCGGCCCGGAGGACGGTGCGCGGCGGCTGATCGAGCAGGGGCTGCGCTGCGTGGTGGTGACCATCGGCAGCAGCGGCGCGCTGGTCTCCACCCGGGAGGGCTGCGCCATGGTCCCCGGCTTCCCCGCCAAGGTCGTGGACACCAACGGCGCGGGCGATTCGTTCTGGGGCGGATTCCTCACCCGCATTTCCGAGAGCGGAAAGAAGCTGGATCAGATCACGTTCGAGGACTTCCAGTCCTTCGCCCGCTT
>CAKTMK010000063.1 GCA_934574045.1 uncultured Oscillibacter sp.
TGGCCTCAACTCTGCCGCGCACCTCAGTGCCGCCGGTATGATTGCCGGTATTCAGCTCGCCGTAGGCCGCGCCGCAGGCAGAGCAGACAGCCTTGGTCTGACAGGTCGCCGTGCCGCCGGAGCAGTTCTCCGTCTCGGTGTGGCTGCTGTCCTTCGCGCAGGTGCGGGTGTGCGTCCCGTCGCCGTTGGAGGTCCATTCGCCCCACTCGTGGGTGTGGCCCGCCGCCGGGGCGATCTCATAGCCGCACGCCGTGCAGGTCTGGGGATCCTTCTCCGTGGCCTCCGGGCCGGGGGTGTGCCCGGCAAAGTCCAGCTTCTCCGTGCAGCCCGTGGTCTGGCAGGCGTGCCAGTGGCCGCTCGCGTCCTTGCTCCAAGTCTCTGCCGGAACATGGGCGGCAAAGTCTCCGTAGGGCTGGTTGCAGTCGGAGCAGACGGCCTTGGTCTGGCAGGTCGCCGTGCCGCCGGAGCAGTTCTCCGTCTCGGTGTGGCTGCTGTCCTTCGCGCAGGTGCGGGTGTGCGTCCCGTCGCCGTTGGAGGTCCATTCGCCCCACTCGTGGGTGTGGCCCGCCGCCGGGGCGATCTCATAGCCGCACGCCGTGCAGGTCTGGGGATCCTTCTCCGTGGCCTCCGGGCCGGGGGTGTGCCCGGCAAAGTCCAGCTTCTCCGTGCAGCCCGTGGTCTGACAGGCATGCCAGTGGCCGCTTTCGTCCTTGCTCCAAGCCTCTGCCGGAACATGGGCGGCAAGCTCGCCGTAGGCCGCGCCGCAGTCGGAGCAGACAGCCTTGGTCTGGCAGGTCGCCGTGCCGCCGGAGCAGTTCTCCGTTTCGGTGTGGCTGCTGTCCTTCGTGCAGGTGCGGGTATGCGTCCCGTCGCCGTTGGAGGTCCATTCGCCCCACTCGTGGGTATGGCCCGCCGCCGGAGCGATCTCATAGCCGCACTCCGTGCAGGTCTGGGGATTCTCCTCCGTGGCCTCCGGGCCGGGGGTGTGCCCGGCAAAGTTTAGCTTCTCCGTGCAGCCCGCGGTCTGGCAGGCGTGCCAGTGGCCGCTTTCGTCCTTGCTCCAAGCCTCTGCCGGAACATGGGCGGCATAGTCGCCGTAGGGCTGGTTGCAGTCGGAGCAGACAGCCTTGGTCTGGCAGGTTGCCGTGCCGCCGGAGCAGTTCTCCGTTTCGGTGTGGCTCTCGTCCTTCGCGCAAACGCGGGTATGCGTCCCGTCGCCGTTGGAGGTCCACTCGCCCCAGTCGTGGGTATGGCTCCAGTGGGCGTAAATGATGTGGTCTCCGTCGGGTACGGTCGTTGTGGAGCCGATCTTTGTGCCGCCGTCCTTTTCCGTGTACCAGCCGTCGAAGTCATAGCCCGCGCGGGTGGGATCGGGCAGATCACCGTAAGTACCGCCGCGGACAGCGGACACGCTTTCCTGAGTGCACGCACCGCCGTTCGGGTCAAGGGTCACGGTGCAGGTATTGGCTTTCCACCGCGCCGTCAGCGTGCGGGCCGCCGCCGTATTGCCCGGCACCGCACTCAGCACCGTCGTTTCCTCAATTCTGTTCCCAGCGGCGTCATACCAGCCCTCGAACTCATAGCCCGCGCGGGCGGGAACGGGCAGCGCACCGAACGCCGCGCCAAAGGTCACCATGATGCCTTGTTCACTGCACACGCCGCCGTCCGGGTCAAGTGTGAAGGAATACTGGCTGGGCGTCCACTTGGCATAGAGGGTCGTGCTGCCCGTCACGGTGTCGGCGGCGAAGTCCCACGCTTTGGTGCATTCCGCGTCTTTGTACCAGCCGCCGAAGACATAGCCGGGCTCCGCGGGCTTTGCGGGCGCGGTCACCGTCTGGTTGGGCGCGGCCTGCGATGCCTCGATCTGCGTGCCGTGGCCCTGCATATCGTAGGTCACGGTGTAGGACTCGGGCTCTTCTATCCTGACATGGAGTATCTTCTCTTTCTTGTCGTTGTTGTAGAGCAGGCGGACCCACGGAGTACCGTCTTTGCTCTTAATGCCCGTCAGCTTACCGTCCTCCGTCAGCGTGAGGCATTCGATATTGACGGGATCTGTATACCACCGATACTTTACGTCTTCAGGATCAAACTTTGCGGTAAGCTGGACGGTCTGGCCGACCTTTATCGTAAGCTCATAGTAAGCGAGGGTCGTAGTCAGTTCCTCACCGTCGGCAAAAATCCGGACGGAAGTCACCTCCGTGGGTCCGCCGCTGAGCTGCAGATCGCTGCCGCTGGCGCTGACGGTATAGTTGGGATCATCCGGACTGAAGAAATCCGCATAGCTGCTGCCGCCGCTGGTGAACACGCCGGGGGCGCCCGACATCGTGACGCCGATCTCCGCGCCGGCCGTCATTTCGCCGACGTTCATCTTCATCCCGCTGGACAGATATACGTTTTTCAGATTTCGGATGCCATATAGGGTCGTTCCGTTTTCAGTGACCTTAGCCGTGCCGGAGACCGTCAGCGTTCCGCCCCTCACCTCCACGCCGCGGGCAAAGTCCGCGATCTCGCCGCCGCTCAGGTCGAACGTGCCGGAGGTAAGGGTCACGCCGGTGTTTTTCTCCTTCGCCGCGCTGCGGATGGCGCCGCCGCTCATATGGAAGGCGCCGCCGTTGACCTTCATTGTCCCAACCAGCGTAAACGTACCGCCCGTCATGGTAAACGTGCCGCCCGGCACCGTCACGGGCTGGGTAGTGCTGCCGCCGGACATGGTGAACGTGCCGCCGTTGAGCACCGCGGTATAAATGTCGCTGGAATTGGCGGAAATGCTGGTGCCGTTCGCCATGTCGGCTTTGCCGCCGTTGAGCCAGATACAAGAACTGTGACCTGCTTCTGATGTTGTTGTGTCGGCGCCGTAGCGGCGGCAATACGCGCACTCGCCTCCGTTGGTCATGCTGCCGCCGTTGAACTGAAAGACGCCGTTCGCGTCCACCTGCACAGCGTCGTCCTGCTTGTCAAATTCGCCGCCGTTCATAGTAAATGTGCCGTTGAACACGCGCACGCCGCAGCCGCCGAAATCCCAGCTGGTGTTGCTGCCGCCCCCATACGGTCCCGCACTGTTGCCGGTCATGGTGCCGCCGTTCATGGTAAACGAGCCGCCGCCGTTCACATACACCGCGCCGCCGCCGTCGTTCAGGGCGGTCGTTTTATCCTCGTTAGCCGTATAGGTGCTGTTGCCGCTGATAACGCCGCCGTTCATCACGAACGAGCCGCCGTCCACATACACCGCGCCGCCCTTGGCGTAGAGCTTACCGGAATACTGGGTACCGACGGAGCTGTCCTTATCCGCTGATGCTGCATTGGTCGTATTATCGGAAAGGGCTCCGCCGTACATGGTGAAGACCGCATTCTTCGGCACATACACCGCGTTGCCGAAGTGGGCCTCATTGCCGGTGATATCGCCGCCGTACAGGTTGACCTTGGTATTTTCCGCCATCCAGATCGCGCCGCCGTAATAGTTGACTTCCTGCGTTGCGTCGTCGTACACCGTCTTTCCTCTGCCGCCGGTGATCTTTCCGGTGCCGACGCAGTCGCAGATGTTCAGCGTGCCGCTCTCCACATGGATGCAGCTGTTGTATATCGTATTGAATTGCAGCGTATACCCGTTCAGGCAGAGATCGACGTTGCCCCGGATATAGAGCTTTGCGTGCTGGCCTGCACTAATATCCTGTGTCAGGCAGTAATGCCCATCCGTCAGGACTGCGCTGTCGTCCTTATTCTGAATCTCGGACCATTTGGAGATCTCTTGCCACTCCACGCCGTCGTGCTTTGTGTCATGGGCGCACTCCGCGCCGCAGACGGGGTGGCTGCCCGCCTTGTGGCCGACCTTCTTGCAGTACAGCTCGCCGCTTTCGGTCTTATCAGTCTCATAGCCCGAGGCGGAGGTCAGATAGCTGCCGCCGTCAGCGCCGCTCATGTTGGCCGCCCATCCGCTGGTAAATACGCCGTCGGTCCATTTCAGCGTACCGGCCTCATTTTTGATGTTGACAACGGAGGGTTTTGCGGGCGCGTCGCCCAGCGCCTGCTTGATATTCAGCGCCTTGTCGATCTGGAAGGTCGCGCCGCTCACCGCGCCGTAAAGGTTGACGTCGCCGCTGGAGTTGATATTGCCCGCGGTGCAGCGGTAGAGGTCGACGGTGGTGCCATTCTCCGCATAGAGCCGCCAGTCAACCCTGCCGCCGTCCTTCACGGTGAGCTTGGAGCCGGGTTTGGTCAGGGTAATGCCGCGCAGCACTCCGGCGTCATGTACGGTGATCTCGGCAGCCCCCGAGGTGATGGCATAAGTCAGCTCTCCGCTGTACACGTTGACCACGGAACCCTCCGGCAGCGCGACGCCGTTCATACGGTCGTCTTCATCCATCGAAGACGCCCACGCGCCGCCGTAGATATTCAGCTTCGTCCCCGTGCCGAGCTGGCTGATGTGGGCGCTTCCGGTCGCATAGCCGGCATTTGTTTTGCCCTTGTTGCCGTAAAGATTCAGGGTGCTGCCCGTACCGGCGGACAGGTCCTTCACGGTCAGGCCGTACTGGGTGTAGAGCCCGTTATCCGCCACAGAAACTGCCGGGACCTCGGTCATTCCCCGGCATCCGCACAGGGTCAGGCCGTTTCCGGCAATCAGCGTGCCGGTCACGGCGAAGCCGTTGGTGCACAGATGGCCGACGCAGGGCGTTTCGGGGGCCGTCACATCTCCGATCAGGAAGCAGTAGCTGTCTGCCGTCATGGCCGCCAGCTCCTCCGCGGTGGTGATGGGCGTCCACGTGACGTTCGCACCGTGGTCCTGACAGTCGGCAATGCCGCAGACCGGGTGATTGTGGGGGTTTGCGACCTTGAGCTCCGCCATATAGGGCTGGGCGGCCAGATCGCTCACCTTTTCGCCGCCGCGCTGCTCGGCGGTGATGCGCAGGGTATACACGCCGTCGCTCAGGTTCGCGGGAATGCTTACGGTATGATTATCAATCTTACCGTAGTAGATCAGGCCGCCGTCCTTGTCCTCAAGGGAGGCGGTGACGGTGGTGTACTTTGTCTTGTCGAGGCTGTAGTTCACCTTCATCGTGCCGCCGTTCGAGTCAAAGACGAAATTTGCGGGCGCGTCAGGCAGGGAAACGCTCTCGGCAAAGCTCTCATCCCCGTTGAGCAGCACGGCCTTCCACTCGAGGCTGTCCACGGCAGAGATCTCATCGCCGTAGGTCAGGGCATGGCTGCGGTTGTCCGCCGGAATGATGTAGAGCACCTGATCGCCCTTCAGGTTCATCGCCGGACGCGCGGTAACGGAGTTGTATTGATAGGAATAGGTCTCTTCCGCGCCGGTGGGGAGGAAGTTGCCGAAGAAGCCGAAGTCGCCGGCGCTGCCGATGAAGAATTTCTCAGCCGCTGTCAGCTCACGGGAAAACTGAAACCCGGAAAATTCCTTGTAGTAGATGCGGATCGTGTTGAGACCGCTCCATGTCTGCCCTTTCAGCGCGACGGCGATCGTGCCGTCATGGATCGTTTCATCATCCACGGTAAAATCAGCGTCCACCGCGGAGCGCAGCGCGTACCGGACGCTATCGTAGTCCGTGTCGCTGCGCAGACCGTACCGCGCGTCCTCAAGGTCCCGCGCGGAGAGATAGAACACCTTGTCGCGGTCCAGCGTGCCGAGCTTGACGCCGCCGTAGCTTTGGACGAACCAGCTCTCCTCGGAATAATAACGGTCGCCCTCAGGCTGATTGGTGGCGAGCATGGCGCTCCGCTCCGCGTCCGAAAAGACCTCCCTGGACTCCGCCAGCGATCTGCACCATTCGCGGGCAGAGCATCCCGGAGAGGTCCAGATATTGTGCGCGGAGAGCCACCAGTCATTCGTTTCATTGCACGGAAGGGTAAAGCGGACGTCGTCATAGACCTTCATGGAAAGCAGGAACAGGCCGTCCTCGCCGTTGCTGGTCTCGCCGTCCAGAATACGCCAGACATAGGGCGAGCCCTCGCCGCCCTCATCGGCGGGATATGTGCCGAAGTACAGCTTATCATACGTCTTTGTGGCCGCGTCATAGCCCAGCGGGCTGCCCGCGCCCAGCATGACAATCGGCTTTTCGACAGGCTCCGTCTCCGCCGCCAGCGCCGCCGTCGGCAGCAGCGTAACGAGCATGACTGCGCAGAGCAGACTGCTCAAGATCCGTTTTTTCATGTGGTTTCTTCCTCCTTGTGACCCGCTGTCGGTCGATTTGCTGACAGGAATGGATTGTCCCGTGTACCACGGGACAAGGGGGAGGTTCCTCCCCCTTCGGCCGTTTTTTTGCCTGCATTTTGCGTAAATTTTGCGCGGCAGCGTTTTCGCGGCCACGCGCCGCCTCATCTCTTCTTGTATAAGTCCATGGAATCTGTTACAGTATCAGTATAACTCGGCCCCGCGGGGCCAAGTCAAGGGGTTTCCGAGTCATTTTACATTCTGCGAGGTGGTTTGACATGAAAAAGCATGATGCGTCGCTGTTTCAAATCGGAGAGGTCATGAAGATCGTCGGCGTGACCCGTAAGGCCCTTCGCGTTTACGAGGAAATGGGGCTTTTGACGCCTGCCGTGCAGGATGAAGAAAGCGGATACCGCTATTATTCGGCGGACAACATGACGCAGATCCGCTCCATCCGCTCGCTGCAGGCGCTCGGCCTGTCGCTCAAGGAGGTGGCGGCGTATTACTACGACACGGAGAATATGGACGCCTATCTGCATCGGCTGCT
>CAKTMK010000064.1 GCA_934574045.1 uncultured Oscillibacter sp.
CAGTTTTCCGATCGTACCTGCCTTCGGCCCTACGATCACTGCGGCTTCCCGCGTTGTTTCGTCATAGTCCGAGCTATCCGATATATTGATCGTGCTGATCGTACCGCCTTCCCAGTCGCTCAGATCCAGCGTAGCTTTCAGATCAACGGTGATTATGCCGCCATACATCGGAGGTTCATAACTGCCTTTGCCGATGATCTTCAAGGTGCAGGCTGTGTAAGTCCCATTAGTATCTTTGCCCCCAACATCAAGCCATCCGCTTGTGATCTTATGTCCATTCAGATCCAGCGTAACCGTTGTATCATCGCCGGAAATGCCCGCCCTTCCTGTAATCGGAACATCCGCCAGCAAGGTGATTTTTGTGCCGTTTGTTGCATTGCGCATCGCTGACTTAAAGTCTGTGCCGTAGGTCACGGTATTGTCGCTCGCCGTGATCTTCACGGCCATCTGCGCGTGGCAGGTAAAGCATTCACCAGTGTTATCCACGCTTTCATGCGGGCACTCGCTCTGGCAAATTTTACACTTGCCAGTACTGCTATCATATTCATGATTTTCGGACTTGCCGCACGCGCAGCTATGGAGGTAGGTGTATGTTTCATCCTGCTTCCACTCATGCGTATGCTCCACGATGGTAACATCGTCACTGCATGTGTAGGCGCCGCTGAAATTTGTAAACTTACTGTTGTCGTTCTTGAGAGCATAGGCATAGCCCTCTGCCAACAGGTCAGACACCTTTTTGTAAACGCTCGAATCCTTGACAGATAACGGGCTTGAGCCTGTACCCGCACTTACCGAGAACGTACCCTGCGTCAGCAGGTTTGCCAGCTTTGCGCTCTTGGTCAGCGTCAAGCCGCCGTTCAAGTCCAAATCGCCTTTGAAATCCAGCGTGCCGCTCGTGGCATAAACCGCAGGCTCCTGTTTTGACAAGTTAGTGCCATCTTTGAATATGCCGCCGGTCGCGGTCAGCTTCTGAGCAAAAGTTACCTCGCCGCCCGTAACATTGATCGCGGGGGCAAGCGTGTAGCCGGAGGGCTGGGCTGTGTCGATGCTCTCAGCCTTTGCATTCACTTCGCCATTGAATGTCAGCTTGCCGCCGCTGACCTCAATCGCGGAAGCAACCTTATTGCTATACTTGCCGCCTGTCGCAGTCACAGCGCCCTCAAAAATCAGGCTGCCGCTGGTGACCTCGATGGCGGGGGTAGCGGAGAATTCGGTGGCGCCGCCGGTGATATCCGGAGAAACGATGTTTGCGTCATCTTTGACGGTCAGTGTACCGCCGCTGACCGTCAGGGCCGGACTGCCGGAAATGCCTTCCAGCTTCACGCCGTTCATGTGCAGCGTGAGGTTTACACTCTCGTCGATCTTGAGACTTTTCTGCAAAATATTCTGAGACGCGCCTGTCGCCTCAGATACCAGCCACAGCTCCTTTACGCCGCTCTTTATGGCCTCCTCTATGTCGTCGTACAGGTTACCATTCGTATCTTTCGCGACCGGCGTGAAGCCGCAGCCTGTGCACGTGCCGGATTCATCATAGCTGTGGTTGCGCAATGCATCCTCCGATGAGAGGTCCGGCCAGCCGCACACACTGCACGCTTTGGTGGAATGCTGTTTGCCGTCAGGTGTGGGAACCGCCGTGTATCCGCCGCCTGCTGGAATTTCGCTATAAGTGTGCTGCACCGGGTCTTCCTCATAGCCGCACGCATCGCATCCCATCGTATGGGTGGTGCTATCCAAATCCACCAACTGGATGCTGCACTTCTCAGAAGGCCACTCAAAGCCGCACGCTTTGCAATGCCGATGATGATAGTGCGCACCGTTACTGATTCCATCTTGGAAATATTCCTGATCGTCGCTCTCGCTATGATTGCAATACTCAAGGACGAGGGAGGTTCCTTCCAGCGAGGTTTTCCCGCTCCACGCCGCGCATAATACCTTCTCGCCGTTAAGAGTAGCTGCGTGTACCGCCAATTCGCTGTTCAGGCGAACATTGTCAACGAGAACGCTGGAGCTGTAGATCTCCAGCTCGCCGCTGCTAATATTAAGCGTCGGCGCTGTAGATGTACTGCTGTCAGACCGGATCGCCGCGCCATCTTTCCCACGATTATCAATGACCAGCTTCCCGGTCCCCTTACTATTGCTCTCCAGCGTCTGCCCGAAAATGCAAAAGCGATCGCCGCCGTTGTGTATCAGAGCACCATGAACCGTCAGCGTTGCGCCGTCGCAAAGAACCAGACCGCCCATGGCTGAACCATCTATGGTCAGATTTCCGGCAACGGTCGCGTCTTTTTCAACTATGTAGAATTTGTTCGTTTCAAGGGTAACATCCTTATTGCTGTCTTGAAAGCTAGGGCCTGTTCGGCTGTTTCCACTCGTGATATTGCCATTTGCATCAAAAGTATCATAGGAGCCTGTTACATCTCCAGTATCCAGCACCGCCACCTGACTGTTGAACCAGCCGAACAGCGCCTCAAAGCATTCCGCGCCCGTGATCTGCGCCTGCTGCTCCGCCGTCAGGTCCTCATAGGCGTCATAGGCCGACTGGACGGCCATATAGGCTTCGTTCAGCGTGTCGCTGTCCATGCCCTTCAGCTCGCCCAGACTGGGCAGCTTGTCGATCTGCGCCTGCACGGCCGCCGCGGCTTCCGCGTCGGCCTTCGCCTTGGCCTCGGCTTCGGCCTTTGCCGCCGCTTCGGCTTCGGCTTCGGCCTTTGCCGCCGCTTCGGCTTCCGCTTCCGCGTCCGGCTCGGTCTCCGCGTCGGCGTCAGCACCCGCGTCCGCCGTTTCCACGGCGGACGTGCCGTCCACAGGCCCCAGCTCGTCCGCCAGCGCCGCCGTGGGCAGCAGCGTCAGGCAGAGCATCAGGGCCATGAACAGGCTCAATACTCGTTTCTTCATGGTGTTCCTCCTTCAGGTCGTGTGCTTACGGTTTATATCCAGCCCGGTCGACCCGGGCGCAGTTTTCAGCCGCGCGGCCGCCCGTAGGGGAACCCCTACGGGACAAGGGGGCCTGCCCCCTTGTCATATGGCTTTGGCAGTTGTTAACATACCTTATAAATTGTACCATGGCCGCGCGAAAATGTAAATCGTCCCAAAGTATGAGACGGCCCCCGGCTCCGTGGGCCGCCCTCCGGGGCGTTTTTCCCGGCGGCGGGGGAGGGGAGCCGCACGTCCCGCGGGCCGCTTGCCAACGCGCGGGCCGGAAATGATGGGCGCGCCCAAATTATTTTTCAGTATAGCACAAAATTTCTGCCTTGTGAACTAGACCAAAGTCTAGGTTTTTGGCGGCCCGAGCCGTCCCGCCCCTGCCGTCGCGTTCCAAAATAGAGAACCGCTTTCATAATGGCAGTACAACGGCGTATCTGCCGCGCATGACGATGCAAGACGGCTGTTCGACAATGCCGACCTGCGTTCAAGATAGCGGGAACGAAATCCGACAATTCCGATTCAATGTCCGCGACTGCCGAATTTTGACGGAAATGTGAACGGCGGCGGAGGATTTTTGGAAAACGCTGTTGAAAATCCACAAAGCATGGTCTATGCTGAGTGCGTCGCCGGTCCGCGCCGCCGCGCACCGATCCTGCTTGCTTTCACCACCCGCGGCGGCAGACCCGGAAAACAGAGCGTAAGGGAGAAGGAACATGAAAAAACCAGATCAGGAGCCACGCATTGAAAATGTCTACCGGCTGGAGGGCCGCGTTCCCATTGCAAAAGCGATCCCGTTCGGGCTTCAGCACGTTCTCGCCATGTTCGTTGCGAACATCGCGCCGCTCATCATCATCGCATCCGTCGCCGTTTACAACGGCGAGCCGTTCACCGCCATCGGCACGGCCCGGCTGCTGCAGAACTGCATGCTCATCGCCGGCATCGGCACCCTGCTCCAGCTCTATCCCATCTGGAAGATTGGCTCCGGCCTGCCGGTGGTCATGGGCGTGAGCTTCACATTCCTCGCCGCCTGTATGGCCACGGCCTCGCAGGATTACGGCATCATGATCGGCGCCATCATCGTCGGCGGTATTTTTGAGGGCATTCTGGGCCTGACGGCGAAGTACTGGCGCAGATTCATTTCGCCCATCCTGTCGGCGTGCGTGGTCGTGTCCATCGGCCTGAGCATCCTGAACGTGGGCGTTTCGTCCTTCGGTTCCTCGTCGGCCTATCCCCTCGGCTCCTGGCAGAACCTGCTGGTGGCCACCATCACGCTGGTGTCCGCGCTGGTGTTCCACACCACGCTCAAGGGCGTGGCCAAGCAGCTTTACGTGCTGCTGGGCATGATCGTGGGCTACGTGGTGTCCATCTTCTTCGGCATGGTGGACTTCTCCGCCATGGGCGACACCGTTAGCGAGCTGGGCATCGTGGCCATCCCGCAGCTGTGCGCCTTCAAGCCCCAGTTCCAGCTGGGCGCGATCCTGTCCTTCTGCCTGGTGTTCATCGTCTCCGCGGTGGAGACCATCGGCGACACCACCGCCTGCTGCACCGGCGGCGTGGGCCGCGACATCACGGCGGAGGAGGTCTCCGGCTCCCTGTGCGTGGACGGCTTCGCCTCCGCGCTCTCCGGCGGCGTGTTCGGCTGCTCGCCCATCACGTCCTTCAGCCAGAACGTGGGCCTGATCTCCATGACCCACGTGGTCAACCGGTTCACCATCATGTTCGGCGCGCTGGCCATGATCCTCGGCGGCCTGTTCCCGCCCATCGGCGCGTTCTTCACCACGCTGCCGGACTGCGTGCTGGGCGGCTGCACCGTCATCATGTTCGGCTCCATCATGATGTCCGGCGTGCGCATGATGCACGACGCTGGCATGACCCCCCGCAACACCCTGATCGCCGCCACGTCCATCTGCCTTGGCGTGGGCGTGACGCAGGTGGACGGCTTCTTCAACAACCTGCCCGCCTTCATCGGTGACGTGTTCGCCGGGAACATGGTGGCCGGCGTGTTCGTGGTGGGCCTGCTCATGGATCTCTTCCTGCCCAGAGATCCCAAGTGCTACGACAGTATGTGACGCGCTCCGCGCACTCCATAACGCACCGCCCGGGGACGCGGCCATCGGCCGCGTCCCCGGGCGGTTTTTGCGCTTCGTGCGGGGATCCATATTGTATATAATGTATAATTTCCCCACTCACAGTCTGAGAAGCTCCCCGAAATGTACATCACAGAGGTCCCATAGTTGATAGTCCTCCTGAGACTTTCACTCCAGTTTGGGCATGGGAATGCTACTGTCATCCGCTGCGGCGGCGCTTACGCACAGCACGCACGCCGCCGCGCACAGGCACAGCGCAATGCTCCAAGGCCGTTTCCAAACGTTCAACTTCTCCACGCTCCTTTTCAAAGCTCGCTCGGCCTTCGGGTACCCGAAGGCTGTGGTGCGGACCCGCACCACAAGGTTCTCTGTTTGCCGCCGGACTTGACACCGGCGCAGACGCTTCTATAATGGGATTATAGCTCGTTCACCCATGAACGAAGCAAGAGCCGGGAGGAAAAAACCGTGGAAAAGGACGTAAAAACGCTTTTTCAGATCACCGAGGCGGCCCGCGCCTGCGGCCTTTCCCGCAGCACGCTGCTGCGCATGGAGGAAAAGGGTCTGCTCACGCCCGCCTACATCGCGCCGGGGAGCGGGCGGCGGTACTACGACAACCACAATGTGGCCCGCGTTCTGCAGATCGAGAAATTCAAGGCGATGGGACTGAGCACGGAGGAGATCACGGGCTATTTCGCTCAGGGCGGCGAGGCGTCAGAGCTGCTGACGGCGCTGGAGGCCCGCCTGCGGGACATCCAGCGGGGCGTGGAGGAGCTGCGCCTGCGGGCGGCGGAGGGGCCGAGCATCTCCGTGCAGGAGCTGCGGCTGCCCGCCGTGACCTGCCGGATGCGGCGGTGCGTGGGGCACACCATCGCGGAGAAGTACGCCGATATGTACGATTTTTACAGCGAGTGCATCCGTCTGGGCTGCGTGCTTTCCGACGAGCCGATCTTCGCCATGTCGGACCGACGGGACTATCTGGACGGGTACATCGGCGACCAGCCGTATCCCTACTGGGTCTGCGTCCCCGTGCGGACGGAGAAGGCGCCCGCGGACGCGGAGATGTTGCCGGAGTGCCGCGTGCTGTCGGTGCTGTACTACGGCAGCTACGACGACATGGACGGCGCGTGGCTGACGCTGGGCCGGGAGGTGAAAGCGCGGGGGCTGACGCCCGCGGGCTTCCCGCGGGTCTTGGGCATCGTCGCGCCCTACACGGGCCGGGAGATCGAGACGCGGCGGTACTGCTCGCGGATCGTCCTGCCGGTGGAGGGCTGATATACATTATATATAATGTATAAAATGATACAATTTAGAAAAAATGGCCGCCGGTCCCCTTCAAAAGACCGGCGGCCGCATGGTAAAGGGGCCGTTTTCAGTTGGGACGGCGGGGGAGGGGCGCTTTCAGACGCGCCGCATTACCTCATGGACCGGCCCAGCGCCCGGGCCTCGTCCAGCGCGGGATTTCCCTGAATGTCGTTCCGGTCCCGCACGCCCCGGAC
>CAKTMK010000065.1 GCA_934574045.1 uncultured Oscillibacter sp.
GGCCCTCGACATCCTCAGTGTTGGTATAGGTGTTGGCGGGGATGGTGGACTTGGCGTAGTAGGGATACTCCTCGACCAGCTTGTCGCGGCCTTCGCCGTCGATGGGAACGACCACCATGTCATACTGGACGCTCAGATCCATAACGGTGGCGTTGGGCAGGCCGGAGGTGACGAACACGGCGTCGCACTGGCCGTTCTTCATGTTGTCGATGGCCTCGCCGTAAGCCAGATAGTCGGGCTGGATGTCGTCGTAGGTCATGCCGTAGGCGTTCAGGATCATGCGGGCGTTGATCTCCACGCCGGAGTTCGCCGCGCCGACGCCCACGCGCTTGCCGCGCAGGTCCTCGACGGAGTTGATGCCGGTGCCGGCAACGGTGACGAGCTGAACGTAGTTGGGCCACAGGCGCATCATAGCGCGCAGGTCGCTGGCCTCGCCCTTGCCCTCGTAGGCGCCGGTGCCGGTGTAGGCCTGCATGGCGGCGTCCTGCATGGCGATGGCGATCTCAGCGTCGCCGTTGAGGATGTTCTGGATGTTCTGGCCGGTGGCGTTGGTGGCCTCGGCGGAGGTCTGATAGCCGTACTCCTTCAGCGCGGTGGCGAAAGCGCCGCCGATGGGGAAGTAAATGCCGGAGGTGGGGCCGGTGCCGACGGTGATGAACTCCTTGGCGCGCTCCTCAGGGGTGAGGCCCTTGACCTCTCCGGTCTGCTGGGAACCAGCGGAAGCGGCGGCGGAGCCGGACGCGGCGGGGCTGGCGGACTGGGCGGGAGCGCTGCTGCCGCCGCAGGCGGCCAGAGCCAGCGTCATGGCCAGAGCCAGAGCGAGGGAAAGAAATCTTTTCATCTTCAGTCTCTCCTTTTCTTTTTTCGGTTCTTCTGAAAGCCGGATCATTGCAGGATGCGGGCCTTCGCCCGCGCGGCTTTTTGTTAATAATATGTGAATAACCTGTGAACCGCAATAAAATCTGCGTGAACGGTTGAATACGGCGCGTGAACCGTTTTATTTTCCGGGTAAACGGGATTCTCAGGTTTTTATCTCCGTTTCTGTCGTTTTCTCTCGTTTTTCCCTATTGAAATGAGGAAAAAGTCTGCTATACTTACTTTATTACAGATCCACGCGGCCTTAACGGCCCGCCGCGTCCGCGCATTCCACCTGCGGGCGAACGGCGCGAAAGGAGCCTTCCGTGCAGAACAGTCTGAGTTTTTCCCTCATTCTCAATATCAGCCTTCTGGTGCTGGTGGCCACGATCCTCACGGAGGTCAAGCCACTGCGCATGATCCTCAAGCGGCAGGACCGCTCGGTCCGCAATCAGCTTCTGCTGGGGCTGATCTTCGGGCTTTTGTCCATCAGCGGGACCTATACCGGCATCGCCGTGCAGGGCGCGGTGGTCAATACCCGCGTGGTCAGCACCGTGGCCGCCGGACTGGTGGGCGGGCCCATCAGCGGCGTATGCGCCGGACTTCTCAGCGGCGTCCACCGCTACCTGTACGATCCGCACGGGTTCACCTCCCTCGCCTGCGCCGTCGGCACGTTCTGCTTCGGCGTCATCGGCGCGCTGGGCTTCCGGATCTATTCCCGGCGGCGGCGGGACACCGTGGATCTCGTGCTGCTCACCGTGACGGCCGAGCTGGTCCAGTGCGTGCTGATCCTGGCGCTGGCCCATCCGTTTTCCGCCGCGGTGGAGCTGGAGCACACCATTCTGCTCCCGAAGATGCTGGTCAACTCGGTGGGCCTCATCTCGTTCATGCACATTCTCGACCGGCTCAACCGGGACCTGACGCTGGAGCTGGCGGAGCAGCAGGCGCTGGCGCTGCTCATCGCGCAGGAGTGCCTCCCCTACCTGCGCGGCGGCATCAGCAACCGCGTCGGGCTTCAGCGGGCAGCGGACATCGTCCGGGCAAAGCTGCCGGGCTTCTGCACCGCCTTTACCGACCGGGAGCGCGTTCTGGCCGCCAGCGGCTTTTCCCCGGCGGAGACGCCCCTCCCCGTTCCGGCGGCGGAGGCCATGGCGCGCAGCTGCACCGTCTCCTCCCCCTCCCATTCGGACACGCCCGCCCGGGCCGTTCTGGCCGCGCCGCTGCGGGCGGACGACAAGGTGATCGGCTCACTGATCCTCAGCGTCCCGGCGGGTCCGAACCTCATTCTGGACGCGGACGTGCGCACCATTGAGAGCCTTTCCCAGTTCTTCTCCGCCATGCTGGAGCTGGGCGAGACGGAGCACCAAATCGCCCTGCGCAAGCAGGCGGAGTTCCGCGCCCTCCAATCCCAGATCAATCCGCACTTCCTGTTCAACGCCCTGAACACCATCTCCGCCCTCTGCCTGACGGACCCGGACCGGGCCTGCGACACCATCCTCGTCCTCGCCCGCTACTTCCGCCAGACGCTGACCATCAACGAGCCGTTCGTCCCTCTGGAGCAGGAGCTTTCCAACGTGGACAACTACCTGCTGCTCACCGAGGCCCGCTTTGAGGGCGCGCTCCATGTGGAACGCCAGCTCCCCGACGATCTTCACGCCCTGCGCCTGCCGCCGCTGATCCTTCAGCCCATCGTGGAAAACGCCGTGCGCCACGGCTTCGTCTCGGTGGACGACCGGCGGGTATCCCTCTCCATCCGGCAGGATGATGAGCGGGCGTATATCCGCGTGAGCGATCAGGGTCCCGGCTTCCCGCCGGAGGTCCTGCGCAGGCTGGAGGACCCCAACGACCCCACCTACACCGGCCTTTTCAACGTGCGCAAGCGTCTGCGCAGCATATACGGCAGCCAGTGTGTCTTTACCATCTCCAGCACACCGCAGGGGTCCACCGTGTCCTTCTCCATCCCGCTCGTCCCGCCCCAGACCCCGGAATTTCACTGAAGGGAGCGCTGTTTATGCGGATCGCCGTGATCGACGACGAAAAATATTCCCGGGTGGGTCTGATCCATCAGATCCGCCAGACTCTGCCGCAGGCGGAGATCGCCGAGGCCGCCAGCGGCGCTCAGGCGCTGGAGCTTCTGGAAAACCAGACGTTCGACATGCTTTTTATCGACGTGCACCTCGGCGACATGGAGGGCACCACCGTGGCTGCGCTGGCCCGGCGGCTGATGCCCGGTGCAAAGATCGTGTTCGCAACGGCCTACTCCGAATACGCTGTGCGCGCCTTTGAGCTGCGGGCGGACGACTACATCCTAAAGCCCTTTGACCCGGAGCGCATCCGCAAGGCGCTCTCCCTGTTCACCGAGCAGCCCCCGGCCGCTTCTCCCGCCGCGCTGCGGCGCATCGCCGTGAGCAGCAACCGCAGCACCACGCTGCTGGACGCGGAGGAGATCACCTACATCGAGACGGACGGCGTGGGCCGCGGCTGCATTCTCCACACCCTCGGCGGCAAGTCCTACAACGGCAGCACCTCGCTGTCGGAGTACGAGACGCGGCTGGGGACGCAGGAGTTTTACCGCATCCACAAGACCTGCCTCGTCCAGCTCCGCTACATCGAGAGCATCTTTCCATGGAGCAGCAACGGCTTTGCCCTGCGGGTCCGGGGGTCCAGCACGGTGCTGCCCATCGGGCGGGACCGCGTGCGGGAGCTGCGCCGCCTGCTGAGCATCTGAGCGCACAGGCCCCCGCCGCCCGCTGTGGGCGCGTTCCCTGTCGGTTCTCCCGGTCCGCGCCCCGCCGCGGACGCGTTCTCCGTCGGTTTCCGCTTCCCGCCGCTCCCCCGCCCCGCTTTCTTTCGCCGCGCCCATCTTCCGCCGCGGAGCGGAGCCTGCCGGTATATCATTCCGCAGCTTTTTCCTTGGCATCAGGGTCTGTATTGCAGGTTTCCTTTACAGAAAATTACCGCAAAAAGCGTCCGCCGTCCCGAAATGGGACGGCGGACGCTCTGCTTTCGTTCAGTTTTGGTGGGCCTTTTCCATCCGCTCCTTGACCTCCCGGCCAAAGGGCGTGTCCGCAAGGCCGCCCAGCGCGGTCTCCCGGAACTCCACCGGCATCCGCCGACCCACCGCGCCCATGCAGTCGATGACTTGATCCACGGGGACCCGGCTCTCGATCCCCGCCATGGCCATGTCCGCGCAGCTCACGGCGTTCACCGCGCCGATCACGTTCCGCTTGACGCAGGGGACCTCCACCAGCCCCGCTACCGGGTCACAGACGAGACCCAGCAGGTTTTTCAGCGCCATGGCCGCGGCGTGGCCGATCTGTGCGCAGCTCCCGCCCCGCAGGGCCGTCAGCGTCCCCGCCGCCATGGCGGAGGCGGTGCCGATCTCGGCCTGACAGCCGCCGGACGCGCCGGCGATGCAGGCCCGATAGCCCACCACCGCGCCGATACCCGCCGCCACGTACAGCCCGCGGACGATCTCATCTTCGGTCACGTCCCCCCGGTGATAGAGCGGGATAAGCACCGCCGGGACCACGCCGCAGGCGCCTGCCGTGGGCGCGGCCACGATCTTGCGCATACACGCGTTGGACTCTCCGGTGCAAAGGGCCGTTGCGATGACCTCCGCCAGATAACCGCCGGACAGCGAGCGCTGCTCCGCCGCGTAGCAGCGCATCTTTTTCCCGTCTCCCCCGGCCAGCCCGCTGGCGGAGCGGCGGTCGCCGCGATAGGTGTCGTCCGCCTCCAGCATGGCGCGCCACGCGGTCCGCATTTTTTCAAAGGACTGCTCCCGCGTCACCTCCCGCTGGTCCATATCCGTCTCCAGAACGATCTCCCAGAACTCCTTATGCTCCGCCGCCGCCGCGTCGAAGATCTCCTGCATGGAATCCAGCGCCATTTATGCGTCCTCCCTCTCGTAATACGTGACCTGCATCACGTCGTCCAGCTCCTCAATCAGCGTGCAGGCCACCGGCGGCACCCGCTGGTCCGTCTCAATGACCATCAGCACGCTGCCTCCCCGCTTGGCGCGGCAGAGGTTCATGTTGGCAATGTTCACGTTCCCGTGCTCCAGCTCCCGCGTGACCTCCGCCAGCTTGCCGGGAACGTCGTTGGAGCGGATGATGAGCGTGTTGAACGCGCCGGTGAAGTTCACGGCGATGCCGTTGAGCCGGTCCACCCGGATGCGTCCGCCGCCGGTGGACGCGGCCTGCATCTCCAGCGTCCGGCCCTCCCCGTCGGACACGGTCAGAAGCGCCGAGTTCGGGTGCGCCTCCTTCAGCTCCACATTATGAAACGAAAATTCCAGCCCCTGCTTTTTCGCCAGCTCAAAGCTGCGCGGGATGCGCAGGTCGTCCGGCTTCATGCCCATCAGGCCCGCCACCAGCGCCCGGTCCGTGCCGTGGCCCGGGCCGGTCTCGGCAAAAGAGCCGTGCAGCCCGATCTCCGCCCGCACCGGCTCGCCGCCCAGAAGTGAGCGGGCCATACCGCCGATCCGCACCGCTCCCGCCGTGTGGGAGCTGGAGGGGCCGACCATGATCGGTCCCAGAATGTCAAAAATATCGATCATGGGATGTATCTCTCTCCCTCTGTTGAAAAATTTCTTTCAGCCTATCACAAATTTTATCAGGTTGCAAGTTGCTTTTTCCGCCGCATCTGCTAGAATGAGAAAAAAGCCCGCCTGAAATTGGAAAGGAGCTGGTCCTGTGTCCTCTCTGCTCATCAAGAATCTTGCCGCCGCCGTCACCTGCGACGACAGTGACCGCGTACTCGAGCGCGTGGATCTCTACTGCGAGGGCGGCGTGATCCGCGCCCTCGGCCCGGCGCTGTCCAACGCCGCGGATGAGGTGATCGACGGCTCGCACCTGTGGTGCTATCCCGGCCTTGTCAACACCCACCACCATCTCTATCAGGTGTTCTCCCGAAACCTTCCGCAGGTGCAGGGGCTGGAGCTGTTCGACTGGCTCACCGCCCTGTACGAAATCTGGAAGGGGCTGGACCCGGAGGTGATCCGGCTGAGCACGCTCACCGGCTGCGGTGAGCTTTTAAAGCACGGCTGCACCACCGTCTTTGACCATCACTACGTGTTCCCTGCGGGCGCCGGGGACCTGACGGGCGTGCAGTTCGCCGCGGCGGAGGAACTGGGCGTCCGGTTCCACGCCTCCCGCGGCAGCATGGACCTCTCCAAAAAGGACGGCGGCCTGCCCCCGGACAGCGTGGTGCAGACGGTGGACGAGATCCTGCGGGACTCCGAGCGCTGCATCGAAGCGTATCACGATCCGTCCTTCGGCTCCATGCGTCAGGTGGCGCTGGCCCCCTGCTCGCCGTTTTCCGTCTCGCCGGAACTGCTGCGCCAGAGCGCGGTCCTCGCCCGGGAGCGGGGCGTCCGGCTCCACACCCATCTGGCGGAGACCCGGGACGAGGAGCGCTTCACGCTGGAGACGTTCCATATGCGTCCGCTGGAGTACATGGCCTCCCTCGGCTGGACCGGCCCGGACGTGTGGTATGCCCACGGCATCCACTTCAACGACGAGGAGCTGCGGGAGCTGGCCCGGACCGGTACCGGCGTGGCCCACTGCCCCATTTCCAACATGAAGCTGGCCTCCGGCGTGGCCCGCGTGCCGGAGATGCTGAAGCTGGGC
>CAKTMK010000066.1 GCA_934574045.1 uncultured Oscillibacter sp.
AGGTGGTGTTGACCCAGTCGGTCATGGCGGCCAGCGGGGATTCGCCGTTGTCCGTCGGCTCGTAGTTCTCAACGTCCGGCAGCAGCAGCGGGAGCTGATCCTCCGGCAGGGGGACCCAGCCGCACTTCTCGCAGTTCACCATGGGGATCGGCTCGCCCCAGTACCGCTGGCGGGAGAACACCCAGTCCCGCAGCTTGTAGTTCGTCTTGGGATGGCCGATGCCCTGCTCCGTCACGTACTTCTTCATGGCGGGGATGGCCTCCTTGACGGTCATGCCGTTGAGGAAGCCGGAGTTGACCATGATGCCGGTGTCGTCCTTGAGGGCGAAGGCCTCCTTGCTGATGTCGCCGCCCTTGACCACCTCCACGATGGGCAGGCCGAACTTCTTGGCGAACTCCCAGTCACGCTGGTCGTGGCCCGGCACGCCCATGACGATGCCGGTGCCGTAGGTGATGAGGACGTAGTCGGAGATGAAGACGGGGATCTTGTCGCCGGTGACGGGGTTGACGGCCTCGATGCCGTCCAGCCGGACGCCGGTTTTTTCCTTGCTCAGCTCCGTGCGTTCCAGATCGGACTTGCGGGCCGCAGCGTCCATATAGGCGGCCACCTCGTCCCAGTTTTTGATCTGATCCTTCCACTTTTTCAGGTACTCATGCTCGGGCGAGAGGACCATATAGGTCACGCCGAACAGCGTGTCGCACCGGGTGGTGTAGACCGTGAGCTTGTCGCCGTTGGTGGCGGTGAAGTCCACCTCGGTGCCCTCGCTGCGGCCGATCCAGTTGCGCTGCTGGATCTTCACCCGCTCGATGAAGTCCACGGCGTCCAGATCGTCGATCAGGCGGTCGGCATACTTGGTGATGCGCAGCATCCACTGGCTCTTTTCCTTGCGGACCACGGCGCTGCCGCACCGCTCGCACACGCCCTCGACGACCTCCTCGTTGGCAAGCACGCACTTGCAGCTGGTGCACCAGTTGACGGGCATGGTGGTCTTATAGGCCAGCCCCTTCTTGTACATCTGCAGGAAGATCCACTGGGTCCACTTGTAGTAGCTGGGGTCGGTGGTGTCCACCTCCCGGTCCCAGTCGAAGGAATAGCCCAGAGACTGGATCTGCTTGCGGAAGTTGGCGATGTTGTCCTCCGTCACCTTGCGGGGGTGGATGTGCATTTTGATGGCGTAGTTCTCCGTGGGCAGACCGAAGGCATCGAAGCCGATGGGGAACAGCACGTTATAGCCCTGCATCCGCTTTTTGCGGCAGATGATGTCCATGGCCGTGTAGGGCCGGGGATGGCCCACGTGCAGGCCCTGTCCGGAGGGATAGGGGAACTCGATCAGTCCGTAAAACTTGGGGCGGGAGGTGTCGCCGGTGACGGCGGCGAAGGGCTTTTCCTCCATCCAACGCTTCTGCCACTTCTTCTCGATGCTGCTGAAATCATACTTCATGCCGGAATACCATTCCTTTCTTTTTCTGCCCCGCCGGACGGGGACGAAAAAAACGCCCCTGACCGCAGCGGTCAGGGGCGTTGAAACGCGTTACCACCCTGATTCAGCCACCCGTCGCCGGATGGCCCTCAGTGGTCCGAAGACCATCAGCCTGTAACGGGGCCGGCCGTTCCGCCCTACTTCCGGGTTCAGGCGGAAGACTCCGGGACCAGTCGCCGCGGACGCTCCCCACCGGCTCGCACCAGCCGCCGGCTCTCTGAGGCGGAACGCTCCTCGTTTCTTCCCATCAACGTCTTTAACATGCCTATTTTAAGGATAAATTCCCGATTTGTCAATACTTTTATGTGCGTTTTTTCACCGTTCCGCCCGGCCTTACGCCAGAAACGGCACCACCAGCGACGCCAGCAGTGAAAATACCAGCACGCACACGATCACGACCGCCATCACGCGGGTCCCCTTGCTCATGCCTGTCTCTCCTCCTCCGTCAAGATCTTTCGGATGCTTTTTTCCGCCCTGCTGCGGGGCAGCATCAGCTCGTGTCCGCAGCCAAGGCAGCGGAGCTTGATGTCCATGCCCACCCGCAGGATCTCCCAGCGTTTGCTGCCGCAGGGATGCTGCTTTTTCAGTTCCACCTGATCGTGAAGATGCAAGTCCATATCGTTCCTCCTGTCAATCCTCCGCCGAAAAACGCATATAGTGGTCCAGACGCTGAATTTTATGCCGCGCTGCGCGGCGGATGGAGAGAGTTGCCATGCCGGAAAACAAAGCCTTTCTGCCGGAGGGGCTGCGCCCCTGCGTTCCGTTGACGCCCGCCCTCCTTCGGGAGGCGCTGGAGCAGAACAAGATCCTGGAAGCCCCCGCGGACCGGTGCGACAGTGCCGGAACGCTCCACATCAGTCTCGGCCCCATGGAGGGCCTGATCCCGCGTGAGGAGGCCGTGGCCCCGTGGATCAGCGGCGCGGAACGGGACATCGCCCGCCTGTCGCTGGTGGGAAAGCCCGTCTGCTTCACGGTGGCGCGGCTGGAGGCCGACGCCAAGGGCGCGCCGCGGGCGCTGCTGTCCCGCCGGGCGGCGCAGGAGCAGGCGATGGAATATCTGCTGGGCGTGCTGGAGCCGGGGATGCTGCTGACCTGCCGGGTGACGCATATGGAGCCCTTCGGCGCGTTCGTGGACATTGGCTGCGGGATCGTGGCCATGCTGCCCATCGAGCGCATCTCCGTCTCCCGCATCCCCCACCCCGCCGCACGGCTGCGGGTGGGGCAGAAGATCCTTGCGGCGGTTTTGTCCATCGACCGGGATGCCCGCCGCGTCACCCTGACCCACCGGGAACTGCTGGGTACGTGGATGGAAAATGCCAGCCGCTTCGCCCCCGGCGACACGGTGCAGGGCGTGATCCGCTCCATCCGGGACTACGGCGCGTTCGTGGAGCTGACGCCCAACCTCTCCGGCCTTGCCGATGTGAAGGAGGGCACGGCGGAGGGGGACCGGGTGTCGGTATTCATCCGCTCCATCCGCCCGGAACGGATGAAGATCAAGCTCCAGATCATCCAGCGCCTGCCGCCCCGGCTGGCTCCGACGCCGCCCCGCTATCAGATCACGGACGGACGGCTGGAGCGCTGGGTCTACTCGCCGCCGGGGTGCGAAAAGCCGGAGATCTTCACGGATTTCACGGCCTGCGGCCCTTGATCTCGTCCCAATACCGCTTCGCGGCCTGCTCGGTCTTGTTGTCTCCGTACTCATAATACCGCGCGTTCTTCAGCGCGTCCGGCAGATACTGCTGGTCCACCCAGTGGCCGGGGTAGCTGTGGGGATACTTGTAATTCTGGCGGTTGTCGAAGCCGGTGGTGTCGGCGTGGACGTTCTGGAGCTGGCGGGGCACGTCGCCGGTGCGGCCCGCGCGCACGTCGGCCCACGCCCGCTGGATGCCCTCCTCCACGCTGTTGGACTTGGGCGCGGTGGCCAGCAGGACCGCCGCCTGCGCCAGCGGGAGCTGCGCCTCCGGCAGTCCCAGCTGCATCGCCGTGTCCACACAGGCCTTTACGATGGAGATCGCCTGCGGATAGGCCATGCCGATGTCCTCGCTGGCCGAGCAGAGCAGGCGGCGGCAGGGCGTAACCAGATCGCCGGCCTCCAGAAACCGGGCCAGATAGTGCAGCGCCGCGTCCGGGTCGCTGCCCCGCAGGGACTTCATCAGCGCGGAGGCCAGATCGTACATGGCGTCCCCGCCCTTGTCGTAGCGCATGGCGCTGCGCTGGGAAACCTGCCGCGCGTCCTCCCGCGTCAGGACCAGCCGTCCGCCGCCGTCCGGCCGCGCCGCCTGACAGAGCAGTTCCACGGCGTTGACCGCCTTGCGCACGTCGCCGCCGCAGGACGCGGCGATGTCCATGGGCACCTCCGCCTCCCACGAAAGGGGCAGCTCCTGCCGCTCCTTTTCGATGGCCAGCGCCCGCTCCACCGCGGGCAGCGCCTCCTCCGGCGGGACGGCCTTGAATTCAAACACTGTGCTGCGGGACAGCAGCGCGCCGTACACGTAAAAATACGGGTTCTCCGTGGTGGACGCGATCAGGGTGATCTGTCCGTTCTCCATGAACTCCAGCAGGCTCTGCTGCTGCTTCTTATTGAAGTACTGGATCTCGTCCAGATACAGCAGCACGCCGCCGGGGGCCAGCAGCGTCCCCACGTTGGCGATGATGTCCTTCACGTCCTGAAGCGTGGCCGTGGTGGCGTTGAGCCGGAACAGAGTCTTTTTCGTCCGCTCCGCCACGATGTTGGCCACCGTGGTCTTGCCCGTGCCGGACGGCCCGTAGAACACCATGTTGACGGACGCGCCGCCCTCGATCAGCCGCCGGAGGACCGCGCCGGGGGCCAGAAGATGCTTCTGCCCCACCACCTCGTCCAGTGTTTTCGGACGGATCTCGTCGGCCAGCGGCCTTTGCTGCATGACGCTTTCCTCCCTTCGGCCGCTTCCCGGCCCCGATCTGCAATACGGGTCTAATGTAGCACATTTGACGCCGGATTGCAAGATTTCCCCGGCACTCCCGCATTGAATCCGGCGGCGGAATATGGTATGCTCATACTGCTGCACTGAAAATCACCGACCGATAAAGGAGCCGACCATGAAGTACCGCCGCATTCTTCCCCTGTTCCTGATCCTCGTGCTCACGCTGACCGCCTGCGGCCAGCCCGCGCCGTCCTTTTCGCTGGAGGACGTTCCCGCGTTTTCCGGCACGCCGTATGTGACCCTGAACGAAAACCAGCCGGATTTCCCCGACGAGGACCGGACCACGAACTCCTTTGAGTCATACAGTCCGCTGGACCTGCTGGGGCGCTGCGGCCCGGCCTACGCCAACGTGGGGCTGGAGACCATGCCCACGGAGGAGCGGGGCGAGATCGGCCAGATCAAGCCCTCCGGCTGGCACACGGTGAAATACGACGTGGTGGATGGAAAATACCTTTACAACCGCTGTCACCTCATCGGTTATCAGCTCACCGCCGAGAACGCCAATGAGGAGAACCTCATCACCGGGACCCGGTACATGAACGTGGACGGAATGCTTCCCTTTGAAAACGAGGTGGCGGATTACGTCCGCGAAACGGGCAACCATGTCCTCTACCGGGTCACGCCCATCTTTGACGGAACCGATCTGGTGGCGGGCGGCGTGCAGATGGAGGCCGAGTCCGTGGAGGACGGCGGGCAGGGCGTGCGCTTCAACGTCTATGTCTACAACGCCCAGCCCGGCGTGGTCATCGACTATGCTACCGGCGAGAGCTGGCTGGAGGGCGAGACCGCCGCGGAGACGGGCGGCGAGACTGCGGAGGAGACTTACGTCCTGAATACAAAATCCATGAAGTTCCACCGGCCCGACTGCTCCGGCGCCCAGTCCATGTCCAGCGCCAACCGGCAGGATTTCACCGGCAGCCGGGAAACGCTGCTGGCGGAGGGCTATTCCCCCTGCGGCCAGTGTAAGCCCTGAGTGGGCACGCGCCGTTTCCTTTGCTGCGCTTATTGGCTGCATTTTGATTCCAGATCGTAAATCTCGGCTCAAAAATTTCATTCTGTATATTTTGCAGTCAATTTACGCGGGTAGAGACGGGCTTTCTCTGCGTGTTTCTGTTATCTGGGCTGCTTTGCGGCTCTCTGCCGTCAGACGCCTGCCCACCGCCTCCCCGCAGACTTCTCCCGCGAGATCATTCCGTCCGGCAATCGTCCGGCGGTTCCCGCCTTTGACAGCGCCTGCGTCCGAAGCCGCCTCGCCGCAGGGGCCTTTACCGCTTCTCTGCGGCGGTATTCCATGTGTCCGCCGCAGGCACGGAGAACATCGCGGGCGCACCCTACGCGCCACGATCGTTCGGTGCGCACCCGTGCCCCAGACGCAAAAAGCTCCCGCCGTCCAATGGACGGCGGGAGTTTTTTTCTTGATGGGAAGCGTTCCTTACTTCGCGGCCTTGGCGGCGCGGATCGCCTCGATCAGCATGGGAGTGACCTTGAACAGGTCGCCGCAGATGCCGTAATCCGCGATCTCGAAGATGGGAGCGGTGTCGTTCTTGTTCACCGCGATGATGCACTCGGAATCCTGCATACCGGCCTTGTGCTGGATGGCGCCGGAAATGCCCAGAGCGACGTACACCTTCGGATGGACGGTCTTGCCGGTCTGGCCGACCTGATGGTCGGCGGACAGCCAGCCGGAGTCGATGGTGGCACGGGAGCCGCCCACAACGCCGCCCAGCTCGGCAGCCAGTTCCTC
>CAKTMK010000067.1 GCA_934574045.1 uncultured Oscillibacter sp.
CGTCGTAGGCGGAGTCCAGCCAGTAGGCCTCGGTCTCGCCGTCGCTTTCATAGCCGACGTCGGAGAGCTGATTCCCCCTGTTCGTCGTAGGTATAGAACTTCCGCGTCTCTTCGTCAACGTTTCCCTGCGCGTCGTAGGAGGTATAGCTCACAAGGCTTCCGTGCTCATCGTAGCCGTACTCAAAGCGGTCGGTCGTGCCGGTCTCGTCCCAGCGCCGTTCGCTGAGAAGGTCGCCGTTTTCGTTGTATTGGCAGGTCCTTTCCTGAAAGGTGCCGTCGATGTACCGCGCAAGCCGGTGGACCATCTGCCCGCCGGCATACTCCCGCAGGATAACGTTCGGCGACAGTTCCCCGGTGCAGGTGGTCTCCACGCTCCGGATCCGCTCCCGCTCCCCCGCCGCCGTCTCGCCGTAGGTATACTCCATAATGCTCCAGTAGGGGATGATGGGGTCGTGTTCCTCCCTGCGGATCAGGTCTCCCTCCGCGTTATACTGCTCGATCTGCGTGTAGAGAAGCATATCCTCCAGCCCGGAGCGGTCCTGCGTGATCGCGGTCCAGCCGCCGTCCTCCCAGTCGATGTACATACACTGGGTGCGGCCCCGGTCGGCTTCGTCGGTCTCGCTGGACCATGCGGAGCCGGTCTGGCGGTCCTTCTCGTCGTAGGTGTACTCCTCCCGGTGGATCAGAGCGTCGTCCCGATAGGTCAGCGCCTCGATCCGGTTGCCATGCCCGTCATAGCGGTATTCCATGCGCAGTCCGCCGTTTTCCGTTCTGCTCACCAGATTCCCCGCCGCGTCATATTGGCATTCGCAGTCCACGTTCTCAACGCCGTCCGGATCGCAGGACACAGTCCGCAGAAGGTTCCCCGTCTCCGTGTAGGTGTGCTCGATCCAGCTCCGGGAAATCACCTCGTCCCCCGAAAACCAGGTGTCTTCTTCCCGCGCCATCCGCCACACGACCGGCGCGGGGGCGTCAGTCTCCGGCGCGGCCGACGCGGACGGCTCCGGCGTGTCCTCCGGCCCGCCGCCCTGTTGTCCGCAGGCGGTCAGCAGCAGCGTCAGCGCCAGCGCGGCGCAAAGTCGGTTTCTCACAGCTCTCCCCGCTCCCCTTCAAACGGCGCATAGTCCAGCGTCACGCTGTCCTCGTATTTCTTCTGGATCTGCTCCGCCTTCCGCTCGCTGATACGGTGGAAGGCCGGATTCCTGCCCCAGCTCCCGTCCGGCTGCTCCGTCCAGAACTCGTCGCTGGTATCGGAGTAATACCACGGGCTAACGTCCTCCTCCGTCCAGAAATACTTCACGGACTCCAGCAGCTTCAGCTTCCCGTCCGCATAGCGGTAGTAGGAATAAATGGTCTCGGACGCGCCGCTGCTGCCTATATTGGCGATAGTCCCGTCCGGGCAGAGCCAGTAACGGTTGCGTGCCCAGCCGTAAAGGAGCTGGACGGCCTCGCCGTTTTCCAGCTTGTAGAGGTTGAAGATGGGCGTATAGCCGTCGCCCCAGTCCCCGCCGCAGAGCAGCTCCGGCGTGCCGTCCCCGTCCAGATCCCGCAGGGTCCAGCCCACGGTCTGATAGGAGCCGCCCAGCAGCTCATAGCTGAAAGCGTCCGTGTCCCGCTCGTCGAACGCCCGGGCGTCCGCGATCCGCGCAAGGAGGGCGTCGTAGGCTTCATAGCCGGTGAGCGGGAGCACGGTCAGGCTGTTCACCTCATCCGTCATCTGAAAGCTCTCCGCCATCAGCTTCAGCTGCTTCTGCTCCAACGCGATCTGCGCCGCGTCAGACTCCCGCCTTGCTTTATTCCTCCAGCAGAAATACACCTCGTAATAGTCGCCGCTGTCCGGGACGGGATAGAGATACGATTCCACATGATCGTCCTGATCCGCCTGAACTCTCACGCAGCGGTAATACCCGTCCAGCTCCTCCACAGTCTCACCGATCGCCTTCCACGACGCTATGGTGCCGTCAAGATCCCTGTACCGGCCCACGCCAAAGAAGGAACCGACATCCGTTGACGGCTCCCATCCAAAGTATCCCAGCTTCTCCCAGCCGCCGAGGACGCGGATGCTCCACTTTTTCGTATAGAACCGATCCCCGGCCATCACGCCGGTCCCGGCGGCCTCCGGCTCCGGCGGGTCGTCGAAAAAGCCCTCCGGCAGGGGTTGGTTCCCTTCGGTGTACGGCCACGCGGCCAGCCAGCTGTAGCCGGGCTTGTAGGCGTCGCCGTCGATATACAGATAGGCGTTCCCCTCATTGCTGACCGTGTGGCGCACGCCGTCGGCGGTGGTGACGTACAGCGTGACCGCGCCGCCGGCCAGCGCCTCCGGCTGGGAGACATGACGGCCCCGGCTGGTGTTGAGCAGCGCCGCCACTGCCGGGATCTCCTCCGCAGAAAAGGCCCGGTACTGCTTCTCCGCCGCCTGCGGCATGACGGCCAGCTCCGCGCTTACGATATCCTCCGCCCGCAGCTCCTGCGCCCATTGCAGCGTCTCGTGCTGTCCCGGGTCCGTCAAAAAGTACACCGCCGCCGAAATACAGATGCCCAGCAAAGCCGCCGCCCAGAGCGCGGTTTTCTGATGCTTCGTCATGTCCTCACTCTTCCCTTTCACAGCCGCCGGACGGTTCCCGCGGAGTGCGTCTCCGCCGCGCCTTTTTATATGCGTCCATTCTGTGTCCTCCTGAAGCAGTCTACCCACGATAGATTTCTTTACAAATAGTAAATTACATGGATAGACTGCGTCTGTCAATACCCGCCGGTGCCCTCGATGCTGCCATGCCAGCCGTCCGCTTCCCGGGTGATTCTGCACTGGCGGCTGTAGATATAGGCGCCGTCCGGTACTTCAGCGTCCTCAAATACGGGATATCCGTTGTTTGGATCGCCGTACGCATCGGTGTTTCCCGCCATGTTGTACACCAGCGCCAGCTCATTTTCCGGTACAAACACCACTGTCAGTCCGAAGCAGTAGACGTTTTCGTCAATTTCTCCCTGCTGGCGGAGCAGTTCCGTCACGTCATCCTTCGGTGTAATCACGTTCTTCACCCAAGTAAATTTCTCGGGGCTTCCGCTGGGAACAGAGAGGTGCACCTCCTGACAGGCATCCATCCACTCCTGCGCGGCCTCCCGCAGGGTCTGCCCCCGGTCGGAAATCAGGGTCTGCTCCGCCGCGCCGCGCAGCGTGTCGAACTCCTTCTCCCGGTATAAGCGCATCATCAGGTCAAAGAACGTTTCCCCGTCCTGGGCGGGGCTGTCCGAGATGAAGTACCCCACCCGCAGCGCATCCGCGATGCCGCCGACCTCATAGAAGGCCGCGCCGGAGCCGCCGAAATAGCCGATGATATTGGTCCCCTCGTAAAATTCAAAATAGCTGTCCTCCTGACCGGCGAGCCGGAGCCGGATCGTGCGTCCGCTCCCCGCGTAAGCGGTCTCCAGCGGCGTACAGGTCAGCTCCTCCAGCAGGTTCAAGCCGTAAGCGCCCTCCGGCAGGTCCATGCTGCCGTCAACGGCGCCGCTGTCCGCCAGCAGCGTCAGCCGGACCGCGCTGCCATAGGCGGCAAGATAACGGTCCGTCTCAAAGGTCGGCGTATAGGCCGGAGAGGTGTACAGCCCGCCATCGTACCGGAAGCAGGTCGTGATCTCCCGTCCGCCGTGGTAAAACCAGCGCAGGTCCGTCTCGCCGTCCCCGTTGAAGTCCGCTTCCTCCACATGGTTGGCGCACCCCGCCAGCAGGCGCGGCACGCCCTCGCCGTCCAGCACGTAGTAATCATAGGCAAAATAGCCCGCGCCCCGGGGCCCGAGGATGCGGAAGCCGTCCTGCCCCAGCACGTTGGAAAACGGCTCCGCGCCGTACTCCCCGCCGTATGCGCTGTCCTCCGCGCAGAAGCGCAGGAGCGTATCTCCCCGGCGGACGGCCCAGTATTTCGTGTACTCGCTCCCCGGCTCCCAATAGCACACGATCCGCGTCCCGTCCGGCATGGTCTCGTCGCACAGGACGTCGCCCATGGCATCCGCAGAGACTATATCCGGCTCCATATTATTTGGGGGGATATACGGCTCGGCGTCCGGCAAAAGGCTGCCCCCGTCGCGGCCCGCTTCCTCCCGCACCGCTCCGGGTTCCGTCGGTGCGCCGCTCGTTCCGCCCGTAAAGGTGCAGGCGGCGGAAAGCGACAGGACCGCCAGCACGGCAAAGGCTGCACGCGCCGTCGTTTTCGGCCGCTTCACCAGCAGGGCGATGCACTCCCGCAGTCCCCGGGCGCTGTCCGTCATCATGGTGGCAGTCAGCAGCGGGGCGGCCCGCTTCTCGCACGTCATGCGGATGAGCGTGCGGCCATAAGCGGCGCGCTCGTGCTCTCCCAAGCCGCGGACGGCATCCTCGTCGCAGGCCAGCTCCGCGTCCCGGCGGGACAGCTCCGCCGCCCACCACACCAGCGGGTCCCACCAGTACAGGGCCAGACACGCGCCCCGCAGAAGCGCCCAGAGGTGGTCGCCGTGGCGGCAGTGCGTCCGCTCGTGGGCAAGGGCATAGCGCAGCGTCTCCCCATCCGCCGCGGCTTCCGGTGTTATGTAAACAGCCGGGTGGAACAGGCCGAACAGGCAGGGCGTTTCGATGGCGCAGCTCTCATAGACCGGCAATCCCGCCTCCTGGCACTCGATCTTCCGGCGGGAGCGGCGCAGCGTACCGTAAAAGTGAAGATTTGCCGCCAGAAAAACCGTCCCCACTGCTGCCGTGCCCGCGAGCCAGACGGCCCCGGCCAGCGTTTCCCATCGGACCGCCGTCCGACCGCCTGCCGGAGCCGCGGCGGCGGGCATTGCGTCCGGTTGGCTGCTCCGCGTGCTGTCGGGCGAAGCCGGACCGGCGGCGTCCTGTACCGGCGCGGCGGGGGTGGCCTCCGTTCCGCCGTCCAGCGGCTTCGTGTCGGACCGGACGACCTGCACCCGCTCCGGCAGCGCGTTCATCACGCTCAAACTGCTGACGCCGAAGCTCACCGGGACCAGCAGCCGCACCAGCACCAGAAGCCACAGGGCGTACTGCGTCCGGGGGCTGATCCTTCCGCGCAGCGCACAGCGCAGAGCGATCACGGTCAGGGTCAAAACGGCCGAGGAGAGCATCCACCCCATCATGTCTCGTCCTCCTCCATCCGGCGCAGCAGCGCGTAAAGCTCGTCCGCTTCCTCCTTGGAGATTGGCTTCTTCTGCGTCATGGTGCTGACCAGCATACTCAGGCTCCCCTGATAAACGCGGTCCAGAAAGCTCTGCGTCTCCTGCCGCGCCGCGTCCTCCCGGCCCACGGCGGGAGAAAAGGTGTTTTTCGTCCCCTCCGGATCGCAAAGCACCACGCCCTTGTCCACCAGCCGCCGCAGCAGCGTCAGCGTGGTGCTGCGGCTCCAGCCCATGCGGTCCTTCATTTTTTCAGTCAGCTCGCGGCCTGTCTGCGGAGCGGCATCCCACAGGCATTCCATAATATTCCACTCGGCAGAGGTCAGATTGATCGGTCCCATTTGCAGCGTCCTCCAAGTTCTGATTACATCTGTAATCAAAACTTATCATGATCGTCTACATTTGTCAACAGGATTTTGAGGAAAAACCGCATCCGCTTCGCCGCTTCCCGCCGCGGAACAGACCGGCGCGGCGGCGGCCCGATCTGACCGGGAAAATGGGAAGCGTGTACTTTTGCGTGTACCTGAGTAAAAGAAGAAACCCTGTAGCCATTGCGGCTACAGGGTTTCTTCTGTCAAGCGACTTTAATTCGGATATTTTTTGAAATCAATTTTTGAGGATCGTATTAGTCATCCAACTCCGCCTCATGCTTGAGGACAGTGCCGGAGGCCGCATCGATTTCGTAGTCATATTCCATATTGCCGGATTTGAACTCGACCTCGTAGACAAGCGTTCCGTCCTCATCATCCAGCTCAATGTCCATGTCATACGCCTTGCTCTCACTCACGCCTGCGTGATTCAGGGCAATAGATTTTGCCTTGGCGTGACCGATGTCCGCGCTGCCGGACGGCTGGGCAGGCTGGGA
>CAKTMK010000068.1 GCA_934574045.1 uncultured Oscillibacter sp.
GTGCCGGAGATGCTGAATCTGGGCGTCCCTGTCGGTCTGGCGGTGGACGGCTCCGCCAGCAACGACGGCTCGTCCTTGATGGAGGAGCTGCGGGTGGCGTATCTGCTCCACCGGCTCTGCTCCAGCGCCGCCGCACCCACCGGCTATCAGATTCTGAAGCTGGCCACCCGCGGCAGCGCCCGCCTGCTGGGCCGGACGGACATCGGCTCGCTGGAGGTGGGAAAATGCGCGGACTTCTTCCTGGTGGACTCCCGGCGGCTGGAACTGGTGGGCGGCGAATATGACCCGTCCTCCGTTCTGGCCACGGTGGGGCTGCGGGGGCCGGTGGACATGACGGTGGTGAACGGCAGGATCGTCGTGCGGGACGGCCGCATTGTCACTGTGGACGAGACGGCGGTGGCCGAGCAGGCCCGCAGCGCCTGCCGCGCGTACCTCTCCCGGGCGTGAACCCGCCCGCGTGAGCGCATAAAAAGGGCGGCCCTCCGGAATTGGAGGGCCGCCTGTGCGGCTCAAAGCGTGGTGCGGTATTGCTCCATCACGTGGGCGAACAGGTCGCCGGTGCTGGGCGGCGTGCAGGTGATGGCGTTCGCCCCGGCGCGGATGGTGGCGAGGATGCTCTCCTCCGTCGGTCCGCCGGTGGCGATGATCGGCACCTCCGGAAAGCCCTTGCGGATGTGCGCCACGATCTCCGGCGTTCTGGCCGCGGCGGACACGTTGAGAAAATCCGCCCCCGCCTCCAGCCGGGCCTGAATGTCCGTCCGCTCCGAGACCACGGTGATGACCACCGGGATGTCCACCTCGTCCTTGATCTGGCGGATGACCTCGTTGGAGGTGGGCGCGTTCATCACCACGCCGTAAGCCCCCTGATGCTCCGCCTGAATGGCAAGGCGCACCGAGCGGGCGCCGGTGGTGATCCCGCCGCCCACGCCCACGAACACCGGCACGTCGGAGACGCTGATGATCGCCTGCGAGATCACCGGCTGGGGCGTGAAGGGATACACGGCGATGATCGCGTCGGCATTGATGTTTTTCACGATGGCCACGTCTGTGGAAAACGCAAGGGACTTGATGCGCCGTCCGAAAATTCGGATGCCGCTGCATTCGCTGATGCAGTGCGGCAGCGTCAGCGTATGGCTGCGCAGCGTTCCGGTGTAGGTTGGGATGTACTTTTTTGCCACGTGCGGCCCCTCCTGTCTGATTTCTCGTCTGTCTGAATACACTTTTGATTTTATCATGCCCGCAGAGGAAAGACAAGTAAAAGCAATATAAAGACCCTCCGCGCTTTTTCGCGGCGGGCCGGAAGGAGCGAGCTTTATGAAGCGGTTTTCCATTGTAGTCGGCGACATCACCCAGTCGGACGCCGAAGCCATCGTCAACGCCGCCAACGAGACGCTGCTGGGCGGCAGCGGCGTGGACGGCGCGATCCACCGGGCGGCGGGGCCGGAGCTTCTGGCGGAGTGCCGCACGCTGCACGGCTGCCCCACCGGGCAGGCAAAGCTGACAAGGGGATATCGTTTACACGCCAAATACGTGATCCACACCCCCGGCCCCGTCTGGCAGGGCGGGACACACGGCGAGGCCGCGCTGCTGGCCTCCTGCTACCGCAGCGTCCTCACGCTGGCGGAGGCCCAGGGCATCGGGTCGGTGGACTTTCCCTGCATCTCCACCGGGGTGTTCGGCTATCCCAAGGCGCAGGCCGCCGTCGTGGCCCTGAAGGCCATCATGGACTTTCTCCGGGAGCACGACACGCCGAAAACCGTCCGCATCATCTGCCACTCCGAGGGGGATGCGGACATCCTGCGCCAGACCTATAACCTCTGGTACGCAGGCACGAAGGACGAGCGGCTCTGACGCGCTCCCTCGGTCCTGCCTTCTCATCGCACAAAAAGCTCCCTGTCCGCGGCGCTTCGCAGACAGGGAGTTTTCCTTTACACGCTTTCCTGTTCAGGCGTCGAACACGCCGAGGATCACAATGCCCGCCACCACCGCGGCGATGGCCGCGTAGTGCTTGGCAGAGAGCTTTTCCTTCAGGAAGATGCGCCCCCAGAGGACAGACGCCGCGCAGTACGCGGAGATGATGGGCGCGGCCAGCATCACGTGCTCCTCGTCGCCGATGGCGTAGATATAGGCGAACTGCCCCGCCGTCTCGCACAGGGCGCCGACGTACTTGGGCGCCTCCTGTCTGGGCAGCAGCGGCTGCTTTTTCACCAGCACCACGTAGATAAAGCACACCACGGCGCACAGCAGGAACGTCAGCTCATAGGCCGCGTTGGCGGAGTCCTCGTCCAGACGGCGCAGGACCAGCGAATCCGCAAAGGTCCCCAGCGCGTCCAGCAAACAGTACAGCACCGGCAGCACGATAGCCAGCGCGGACTTGGCGTATTTGTAGTTGGACGCCTGCTGGCGCAGGGCGCGCAGCTCGTCGTCCTCCCGCGCCTCCACCACGCCGAGGCCCACCACGCCCACGCACACCAGCGCCACGGCGAAGAGCTGCCAGCGGTTCACATCGCCCAGCCCGCCGGTGATGAGGATTAGAACGGCCACCAGCGCGCCGGAGGAGTTGCAGATGGGGGACGAGATGGAAAGCTCGATATACCGCAGGCCCACGTAGCCGATGGTCATCGACAGGATGTACAGCGCCGAGACCGGCAGGTACGTCACCAGAACAGAGAGGGTGACCTCCGTCCCGCCCACGAAGATCTCATAGGCGGCGTGAAGTCCCATGACCGTGCCTACGGCCATGACCATCTTCAGATGGGCGTATTTGTCCTGCCCCCGGCAGCCGATCTTTGAAAACAGATCCGAGCCGCTCCAGCAGAGCAGCGCGGTCAGTGAAAGCCAAAACCACATAAAATCAAAACTCCTAAATCAAGCGATATTTTTTCAGGCTTCATTCATGTGGTCCCGCAGGAGGCGGACGGCGGCGGAAAAAGTGATTGGCCCGGGTCATGCTCACAGCTTCGCAAGCCCCGCCTGCACCAGCTTTTCAAGGCTCATCAGGATGCCCAGCTTGGCGTGGTACCACGTCAGGCCGCCCTGAAAATACACCGCGTAGGGCGGGCGGATCGGTCCGTCCGCGGAAAGCTCGATGGAGCTGCCCTGCACGAACGCGCCCGCAGCCATGATGACCTCGGAATCGTAGCCCGGCATGGCCCACGGCTCCGGCGTCACATAACTGTCCACCGGCGCGGCGGACTGGATGCCCTTGCAGAACGCCTCCATGGCCTCCCGGCTGCCCAGCGTCACCGCCTGAATGATGTCGTGGCGGTCCTCCGTCGCGTTGGGAACGCAGGCAAAGCCCAGCTTTTCATACAGGTTCGCGGCAAAGATCGCGCCCTTGAGCGCGCCGGACACCACCGTGGGCGCAAGGAACAGGCCCTGATAAAACGCGGGCATCAGGCCCAGGTTGGCCCCCACCTCCTGCCCCAGTCCGGGGGCGGAGAGACGGTAGGCGCAGCGCTCCACGCACTCCTTCGTGCCGCAGATGTATCCGCCGATGGGCGCAAGGCCGCCGCCGGGGTTCTTGATAAGGCTCCCCACCACCATGTCCGCGCCCAGGTCGGACGGCTCGATGGTCTCCACAAATTCTCCGTAGCAGTTGTCCACCATGCACTTCACATCCGGCTTGACGGATTTGCAGAACGCGATCAGCTCGCCGATCTGCCGGACGGAAAAGCTGGGGCGGGTGGCGTACCCCTTGGAGCGCTGGATGGTGATGAGCTTGGTGCGCTCGTTGATGGCGGCGCGGATGGCGTCGTAGTCGAACGTGCCGTCCGGCTTCAGGTCCGCCTGCGCGTAGGTCACGCCGTACTCCTTCAGGGAGCACTTGCTCTCCCGGATGCCGATGACCTCCTCCAGCGTGTCGTAGGGCGCGCCCACGGGAGAGAGCAGCTCGTCCCCGGGCAGCAGGTTGGCGCTCAGCGCCACGGTCAGCGCGTGCGTGCCGCAGGTGATCTGGGGACGGACCAGCGCCGCCTCGGTGTGGAACACGTCGGCGTACACCCGCTCCAGATTGTCCCGGCCCTCATCGTCGTAGCCATAGCCGGTGGTGGCGGCGAAGTGGGCCGCGTTCACCCGGTTTTTCTGCATGGCCAGCAGGACCTTGGCCTGATTGTGCTCCGCCACGGAGTCGATCTCCTCAAAGCGGGGCCTGAGCGCCCGGAGCGCCGTCTCACCGTATTCATACACAGCGCGGCTCACGCCGAGCTGCTCATAAACGCTTGCGTTGTTCACTCTCTGATTCTCCTGCCGTCTGTGGATTTGCCGGAGGGCGTCCGGCGGGATCGGCGGCGCTCTTACTTTACCATATCCGCCGGAAAAAGGCAAGAAAAACGGCTCTGCCCGCCGGGCGGAGCCGTTTTTTGACAGGAAGGGGACCGCTCAGGTCCGGGCCGCGGCAAGGGGCCGCCGCTCCGCCGCCTCCCGCCGGGGAGCCGTCTCCTCCCGCGCCGCGGGCGGCTGCGTCCGATCCTCCAGCCGCTCCCGCGCCACCGCCAGCATCAGCTTGATGCGGTTCTCCTGATTGACGCGGGTGGCGCTGGGATCGTAGTCGATGGGGGTGATGTTCGCCGCAGGATACAGCTCCCGGATCTTATTGACCATACCCTTGCCGCAGATGTGGTTGGGCAGGCAGCCGAAGGGCTGGGCGCAGACGATGTTCTCATACCCCGCCCGGACCAGCTCTACCATCTCGGCGGTCAGCAGCCAGCCCTCGCCCATCTTGTCGCCCCGGCCGATCAGGCCGTCGGCCAGCTTCGTCAGCTCCTTGAAGGGGAGCGGCGCGTGGAAGCCGTTGTTCTTCAGCGCTTCGATCATCACCCGCTCCGTCCCCGCCAGATACCCAAGGATCAGAGAGGAAACGTGCTTTTCCATAAACGTCCCGCCGTACAGCCGCGCCGTCTCTGACGGGTTGTAGGCGCAGTACTGCACAAAGCCCATCAGGCCAGGCAGGTTCACCTCGCAGTCCTGCGACTCCAGAAACTTTTCCAGCTCGTTGTTGCCCAGCGGGGAGTATTTCACGTAGATCTCCCCCACCACGCCGACCTTCACCTTCGGCGTCCGGCACACGGGGATGGACGCGAAATCCGCCGCCATGGCGGGCATCGCGGCCCGGACCTCCCGGCTGGAATAGCCCTTTCCAGAGCGGATCGTTCCGCAGATCCGGCCCAGCCACTTCTCCAGCATGGCGTCCGCGTCTCCCCTGTGCAGCTCATAGGGGACCGTCTGCGCCCGCAGCGCGGTGAGCAGGTCGCCGTAAAACACCGCGGCGATGAGCTGACGCAGGAACCGGACGGTCATGGGGAAGCCGGAGTCCTTTTCCAGCCCGGAGAAATTCAGGCTGGCCACCGGCACCTGCCCATAGCCCGCGCGGGCCAGCGCCTTGCGCAGCAGGTGGATGTAATTGGACGCGCGGCAGCCGCCGCCGGTCTGGGTGATGATGAGGGCGGTGTGGTCCAGATCGTATTTCCCGGACCCCAGCGCGTCCAGAAACTGCCCGATGACCAGCAGCGCGGGATAGCACGTGTCGTTATGTACGTATTTCAGTCCGTTTTCCGCCACCTGAGAGCCGCAGTTGCCCAGCAGCTCGCAGGTATAGCCCTCCTCCTCCATGGCCGCCGCCAGAATGCGGAAATGCACCGGCGCCATGTTGGGGATGAGGATCTTGTGGGTCTTTTTCATCTCCGGCGTAAACTTCGGATATTGGATCTCCATGGGTCAGCCCTCCTTCTGCGCCGCAGCCCGCCGTTTTTCCTCCTGCTCCTCCAGCGCGGCAAACAGGCTGCGCAGACGGATGCGCACCGCGCCGAGGTTCGTGATCTCGTCGATCTTGAGCTGGGTATAGAGCTTTCCGCCCTCGTGCAGGATCTCCCGGGTCTCGTCCGTGGTGATGGCGTCCACGCCGCAGCCGAAGCTGACCAGCTGGACAAGATCCATGTCCGGCTGCGTGGTGCAGTACTTCGCCGCCGCGTACAGCCGGGCGTGGTACGTCCACTGGTTCAGCACGGAG
>CAKTMK010000069.1 GCA_934574045.1 uncultured Oscillibacter sp.
CCCGTCCCCGTGAAGGTCAAGAAGGAGATCGTCGAGTTCAAGAAGGACGAGTTCCCCCGCGCCGGCACCACGGTCGCCGGCATCTCCAAGATGAAGGGCGCGTTCCCCGTCGGTCCCGAGTCCCCCAATCCTCAGGTGGTACATACCTTTGAGCCCATCGGCATCAAGGACGCCGCCGACAAGGGCACGCAGCGCGTGACCGCCGCCTCCGCCTCCGGCATCAACGACGGCGCCGCCGCCATCGTGCTGGCCTCCGGCGAGGCTGTCGCCAAGTACGGCCTGAAGCCCATGGCCAAGCTCATCAGCTGGGGTCAGGGCGGCGTCGATCCCAAGATCATGGGCGTCGGCCCCGTGCCCGCCTCCAAGCAGGCCATGGCCAAGGCCAACCTGACCATCGACGACATTGATCTGGTGGAGGCCAACGAGGCGTTCGCCGCTCAGTCCATCGCCGTGGCCCGCGAGCTGAAGTTCGATATGAGCAAGGTCAACGTCAACGGCGGCGCCATCTCTCTGGGCCACCCCGTCGGCGCGTCCGGCGCCCGTATCATCGTCACTCTGCTGCACGAGATGCAGAAGCGTCCCGACGCCAAGAAGGGCCTCGCCACGCTGTGCATCGGCGGCGGTCAGGGCGTTGCCACCATCTTCGAGAAGTGCTGAGCTAAGCGCTGAAACAGCGTCAAACCGGGCGTCCGCAGCTTGCGGACGCCCGGTTTTTTGTCGCTCTTTTGTCGGTTTTTCCTCTCAGGGCCGCGCTCCCGGCGCGCCGCCGCGCCTCACTCGGCGAAGATCTCCTCCAGCAGCGCCGCGGCCTCCCCCAGCCGCTCCCGCTCCAGCCCCGCGTAGTTCACCACCAGCGTGTGGTCAAATTCCGGCGCGCGCCGCCGGGTATACTCGGACAAAAACGCCAGCCGGACGCCCAGCTCCGCCGCCCGGGCGGCGATCTGCGCGTCGGTGCGGCCGGTCTCCAGCCGCATGAGGAAATGCAGCCCCGCCCCCTGCTCCGAAATGCGGACCCGATTGGCAAAGGCACTGCGGCGGAACGCATCCAGCACCGCGGCGCGGCGGGCGCGGTATTCTGTCCGCATCCGGGCAAGGTGCTGCTCATAGTACCCCCGCTCCAGAAACCGGGCCAGCACGAACTGCTCCGTGGCCGGGACCGTGCAGGCGTAAAAATCCAGCTCCCGCCGGTACCGCTCCGCCAGCCGGGGCGGCAGCACCAGATAGCCCATGCGGATGGACGGCGCGATGGTCTGGGAAAACGTGTTCAGATAGACCACGCACCCCGCCCGGTCGATGCTTTGCAGCGGCGGGATGGGCCGCCCGGAAAAGCGCAGCTCACTGTCGTAGTCGTCCTCGATGAGCACGCCGCCGGTCTCCTCTGCCCATCGCAGCAGCTCCTGCCGCCGCCGGATGGGCGTGACCAGCCCGGTGGGGTACTGATGGGCCGGGGACAGGTGGGCCGCGCCGGCTCCCGCCGCCCGCAGCGCCGCCGGGTCCATGCCCTCGCCGTCCAGCGGGACGGAAACGCAGCGGACGCCGCTCTTTTCATACACCTGCCGGATCTTCGGATAGCCGGGGTCCTCCACCGCCAGCACCGTCTCCCGTCCCAGAAGCTGGGCCAGCAGCAGATAAAGATACTCCGCCCCCGCGCCCACCACGATCTGCTCCGGCGAGACGGACAGGCCCCGGTAGTCCCGCAAATCCGCGCAGATGGCCCGCCGCAGGGCCGGAAGCCCCTGATGGGGCAGCGGGGACAGGATGGCCGCCCCCTCCTCGGAGAGGGTCTGGCGCGTCAGCCGCGCCCACGCGGCCAGCGGGAACCGGGCGGCGTCCACCCGGTTCGTTTTCAGGTCCAGCCGCCACGTCCGCTCCGGCTGGGGCGGCAGCGCAGGCGGCGGGACCGTCCCCGGCGCGCCGCGCTCCACCTGCGAGACGAAAAAGCCGCTGCGGGGCCGGGCGCTGACGTAGCCCTCCGCCTCCAGCTGGGCGTACGCGCCCTCCACCGTGATGACCGACACGCCCAGATGCTCCGCCAGCGCCCGCTTGGATGGCAGCTTCTCCCCCACCGTCAGCGCCCCGGAGAGTACGTCCTCCCGGATGCGGCGGTACAGATATTCATAGAGCGGCAGTCCGCCCCGGTCCTCCATGGAATAGGTCAGCATTCGTCCGCCTCCCATCTGGCCTTATCAAAAATTCACGAATTGAGTATTTCAATCATATCATACAGCCGCTATAATCGGTTCCAATGAAGCCGAAAGGAGCCAGAAAACCTATGGAAAAGACGATTCAAACGAGATCTGCGGCGGATGCGCGGGTGCGCTCCATCGTTGCCTGCGCCCTGCTGGCGGCGCTGGCCTGCGCGGCCACGATGGTGATCCACGTTCCCTCCCCCACCGGCGGCTATATGAACCTTGGCGACGCGGCGGTGCTGCTGGGCGCGTTTTTGCTGGGGCCGTGGTATGGCGCGGTGGCCGGCGGCGTCGGCTCCGCCATGGCGGACGCCCTGTCGGGCTATCCGGTGTACGTTCCCGCCACGCTCATCATCAAGGCTGTCATGGCCATCGCGGCGGGCCTTGTGTACCGGGCGCTGCGGGAGAAGAGCGGCGGCACGCTGATCGCCGCTCTGATCGGCGAGATCCCCATGGTGGTGGGCTACTGGCTGTTCGACGCGCTGCTGCTGGGCAGCTTTACCGGCAGCGCCGCGGGCATCCCCAGCAATCTGGTGCAGGCGGGCTTCGGCGTGGCCGTCTCCGTTTTCCTGACGGCGGCCCTGCGCAGAAGCGGCTATGTCCGCGGGAAGTTCGCCAATCTCTGAGCGAACGCAGAAAAGAACAGCGGAGAGGGCGCGCCCTCTCCGCTGTTTTTCGTTTCACTCCGCCGCCGCGCCGGACTCTCCTCCGCCGGAGGCGGCCATGCTCTCCGCCGTCCGGGCGGCCTCCTCCTCCGCAATCTCGTCGGTAATGACCGGGTCGCTGTCCTCGTCGTCCTTGCTGGGACGGCGCAGGCTCACCGCCATCTGATAGAGCTTCGGCTCATGCTCCATCAGGTATTTCAGGTCCCGGGGCGGCACGCGCTTGCCCTTCATCAGGTTGGACGCGATCTTCATGCAGCGGGACATGGCCTCCAGCGCCTCGCTCTGGGCATCGGCGGATTCGTCGGCGCTCTTGAGCTGGTCCAGCAGCCCCAGACTGTCGTCCTTCTTCTGCGCCAGCGCGGCGGCGCGCTCCTGCGCCTGAAAGCGCTGGTCATTCAGCGTCTCCACCCAATCCATGGCCGCCCGGCTCAACTCCACCCGGTCATTGGAAACGGTCCGCGGCCGCTCCGCGGCGGCGGTCTCCGCCGCGCCCGCCGTCCGCGCCGGGGCGGTCCCGGCGGTCCGGCCCGCGGCCTGAATTCCTCTCAGCTCTACCATTGTGCTCCGCTCCTCTCCGCGCGGCTGCCCGCGCCGTTCTCTCTGAGAACAGGATAGCAGATATCGCGCCGGTCTGCAACCGGAAATTCCCATTTTCCTCAGCTCCGGCGCATCAGACGGCTCCTATTTTTCCGCCGCGCATAAAAAAACTCGCCGCAGGCGGCAGAGCGCTTGCGGCGAATTGGAGCGGATAAAGGGAGTCGAACCCTCCTATGCAGCTTGGGAAGCTGCCGTTCTACCGATGAACTATATCCGCACGTCACGCGTGAGGATAGTATAGCAGACCTTTTCAAATTTTGCAAGTCGAATTTTGACCGGCGGGGCATTTGTTTTTTCCCTCCCTCATAAGCTGGGACAACAGGAAAAGGGGGAGCGTTATGAAAAAACTGCTGTTTGCGCTGGCGGCGGTGCTGCTGCTGACCGTGCCGGCCCGGGCGCTGGAGGTCTCCGCGCCCTCCGCGCTGCTGATGGAAAAGGAGACGGGTACCGTCCTGTTCGCCAAAAACGAGCACGACCGGCTGGAGCCGGCCAGCGTCACCAAGGTGATGACCATCCTTCTGACCATGGAGGCCATCGACGCCGGGACGCTGCACTACGACGACGTGGTGACCGCCTCGGCCCACGCCTGTTCCATGGGCGGCAGCCAGATCTGGCTGAAGGAGAACGAGCAGATGACCGTCAGTGATCTTCTCAAGGCCGTGTGCGTCGTCTCCGCCAACGACTGCGCCGTGGCGCTGGCCGAGCAGCTGGCCGGGAGCGAGGACGCCTTTGTGGAGCGGATGAACCGGCGGGCGCAGGAGCTGGGCATGAAGGACACCGTGTTCAAAAACGCTACCGGCCTGCCCGCCGCGGGCCACGTCACCTCCGCTTATGACATCGCGCTGATGAGCCGTGAGCTGATCCTGAACCACCCGGACATCCGCCAGTACACCACCATCTGGATGGATACGCTGCGGCAGGGCGCGTCCTCTCTGGTAAACACCAACAAGCTGATCCGCTTCTTCGACGGGGCCACCGGCCTGAAGACCGGCTCTACCGGCTCCGCGCTCTACTGCCTGTCCGGCACGGCGGAGCGGGACGGCATGGAGCTGATTGCCGTTATCATGAAGGCGCCCACCTCCGCCCAGCGGTTCGAGGACGCGAAGGCCCTCCTCAGCCACGGCTTTTCCACCTATTCGCTGGTATCCGCCGCGCCGGACGGCGCGCTTCCGCCGGTCCCGGTGACGCTGGGGGCGCAGGCCACGGTCCAGCCCGTGGCGGGGGCGAAGTCCATCCTGCTGGAAAAGTCCCGGGCCGCCGGGCTGGAAAAGACCATCACGCTGGCAGAATCCGTCAGCGCCCCGGTGGCCAAGGGCGACCCGCTGGGGACGCTGACCGTCTCCTCCGGCGGCGAGACGCTGGCGGAGATCCCGCTGACTGCTGGCGAGGACGTTCCCCGCCTGACCTGGGGCGCGCTGGCGCTGGAGTATCTGCGCGCGGCGTTTCTGGGCGCGTAAAGGGCGCAGAATTTTTCGCCCGGTTTCGCGCGTTTTTGCTTGTGGGCGGGGCGCGGGAATAGTATAATAATAGTGTTATTCTTTGTGACCGCAAAACGGTCCGGAAGGGATTGTTATTATGCTGGACGTGAAAACTTTCCACATGAGCACCTTTATTCCCATGCCCTACGAGGAGGCGCTGGCCCCCCGGCTGAAGCTGGCGCAGGATAAGCTGCAGAGCGGCAGCGGCGCGGGCGGGGAATTCACCGGCTGGGTCCATCTGCCCCGGGACTATGACCGGGAGGAATACGCCCGCATTCAGGCGGCGGCGGCAAAGATCCGCTCCAACTCCAAGGCGCTGGTGGTCATCGGCATCGGCGGGTCCTATCTGGGCGCCCGTGGCGTGATCGAGTGCCTTCAGTCTCCCAATTACAACCTGAAGAAGAAGGACGGCCCCAACATCTACTTCGTGGGCAACGGCCTCTCGTCCGACGCCATGGGCGAGGTGCTGGACCTTCTGGACGGGGTGGATTTCTCCGTCAACGTCATCTCCAAGTCCGGCACCACCACGGAGCCGGCGGTGGCGTTCCGCTTCTTCCGCCGCCTGCTGGAGGAGCGGTACGGCCGTGAGGGCGCGCGGGAGCGCATCTTCGCCACCACCGACCGGAAGAAGGGCGCGCTCAAGTCCCTCGCCGACAGCGAGGGGTGGGAGACGTTCGTGGTGCCTGACGACGTGGGCGGGCGCTTCTCCGTGCTGACCGCCGTGGGCCTGCTGCCCATCGCCGTGTCCGGCGTGGACACGGACGCGCTGCTGC
>CAKTMK010000070.1 GCA_934574045.1 uncultured Oscillibacter sp.
TTCGGCACCGGCGCGGTGAAGATGACCCCGGCCCACGACCCCAACGACTTTGAGGTGGGCCTGCGCCACAATCTGGACGTGATCCGCGTCATCGCCGACGACGGAAAGATCAATGAAAACGGCGGGCCGTACAACGGAATGGACCGCTACGAGTGCCGCAAGGCCATCGTCAAGGATCTGGAGGAGCAGGGCTACCTCGTCAAGACCGAGGATTACAGCCACAACGTGGGCACCTGCTACCGCTGCCACAACGACGTGGAGCCGCTGATCTCCGCCCAGTGGTTCGTGAAGATGGAGCCGCTGGCCAAGGAGGCGCTGCGCGTCGTGCGGGACGGCGAGGTGAAGTTCGTCCCCGAGCGGTTCAGCAAGACGTATATCAACTGGATGGAAAACGTCCACGACTGGTGCATCTCCCGTCAGCTCTGGTGGGGCCACCAGATCCCCGCGTGGTACTGCGACGAGTGCGGCCACATCAACGTCAGCCGTGAGGACCCGACAAAGTGCGAACAGTGCGGCTGCACCCACCTGACCCGGGACCCGGACGTGCTGGACACGTGGTTCTCCAGCGCGCTGTGGCCCTTCTCCACCATGGGCTGGCCGGAAAAGACCGCCGATCTGGAATACTGGTATCCCACCTCCGTGATGGTCACCGGCTACGACATCATTTTCTTCTGGGTGGCCCGGATGATCTTCTCCGGCTGCGAGCAGATGAAGAAGATCCCGTTCCACACCGTGCTGATCCACGGCCTCGTCCGGGACGACAAGGGCCGCAAGATGTCCAAGTCTCTGGGCAACGGCATCGACCCGCTGGAGATGGCGGAGAAATACGGCGCGGACGCGCTGCGTTTCAACCTCATCACCGGAAACTCCCCCGGAAACGACACCCGGTTTTACACCGAAAAGTGCGAGGCCATGCGCAATTTCGCCAACAAGATCTGGAACGCCAGCCGCTTTGTCCAGATGAACCTGACCATCGACCGCTGCGCCCTGCCCGAAAAGCTGGAGCAGGAGGACAAGTGGGTCCTCACCAAGCTGAACACGCTGGTGAAGGAGGTCACGGAGAATCTGGACGCCTATGAGATCGGCGTGGCCTCCGCCAAGGTGTACGACTTCATCTGGGACACCTACTGCGACTGGTATATCGAGCTGACCAAGACCCGCATGAACGGCAGCGACCAGCAGAGCAAGCTGGCGGCGGAAAACGTGCTGTGCTATGTTCTCAGCGAGGTTTTGAAGCTGCTGCACCCCTTCATGCCGTTCATCACCGAGGAGATCTGGCAGTCTCTGCCCCGCCGCGCGGACGGCGCGGGAGAGACGGAGTTCCTGATGACCTCCGCGTGGCCGCAGTACCGCGAGGAGCTGAACTTCCCCGCCGAGACGGAGGCGATGGAGGCCGTGATGGACGCCATCCGCGCCATCCGCGCCCGCCGGTCCGAGATGAACGTGCCGCCCTCCAAGAAGGCGGAGCTGATCCTCAAGACCGACGAGCCGGAGACGTTCCGTCAGGCCGAGCACTTCATCACCCGTCTGGCGTATGCCAGCGGCGTGGAGATCTCCGCGCAGGCGCCGGAGAAGCTGGACGGTCTGGTGACCATCGTTACCCGCAAGGCCACCGCCTATATCCCGCTGGCCGAGCTGGTGGACGTGAAGGCGGAGCTGGAGCGGATCGCCAAGGAGAAGGAAAAGGCGGAAAACGGCCTGCGCATCACGGAGGGCAAGCTGAAAAACGAGAAGTTTGTCGCCAACGCGCCGGAGACCGTGGTGAACGCGGAGCGCGAAAAGGTGACCAAGTACAAGGAGCTGATCGCCAAGCTGGAGGAATCCGCCAAGGCGATGCAGGGCTGAGCGCATCCCGCGCGGGCCGGAGACGCTTCGCTGAAATGAAACACGGGACGCGGACCGGCGCAGCCGGCCCGCGTCCCGCTTTCCGGACTTTCCATTGGGTCAGGAGCGTGGTATCATGGAGAGCGGAGCAGCGGAGACTGCCGGATGTCCGGAGACCTGAAAACACGGAGCCGCCGCAGGGCGGAGAAATGAGAAAAGAGCAGATACATGAAAAAGAGAATTTGTGCGGCGGCGTGGATACTGCTGATGGCCGGGCTTTGCGTCGGCTGCGGCGGAGCGCAGGGGAACGGCCCGGGTGCCGCGGGCGGCTCGTCCCAGCTTGAAAGTTCCGCCGTCTCCGCGGAGAGCGGAGGCATCGCATGGGACGACGAGCTGAACGTAGATTTTACCCACGACTATTCCGAGGAGATCCGGGCGGACGTGGACCGGGCAGCGTCGGACGCGGAGACCTTCCAGCAGGAGCTGGAGAACGTGGAGAAGCTCTCTCAGAGGTACGCGCCGCTGGCGGAGACGGCCCAGACGCAGGGGGAGATGAATGTGGCCTCCATGTGGCTGTTCACCATCTGGGACACGGAGCTGGATACCCTGTGGGACCGGGCTGCCGATCAGCAGACAGAAGCCCTCGCGGAGCGGGAGAGCTGGACGGCCATGCGGGAGGAAGCGGCGCTGCTGAGCGTCGGCTCCAGCGAGGAAAACGGCAGCATGTACCCCCTCCTCCGCAATTCCTTTCTGGAGGAGGCCACCAGAGACCGGGCGTATCTCCTTGCCGCCGGGCTGGCGGAGGAACAGGGTCAGTCCTTTGATCTGCCGGAGCGGTCGGAGAAATACGGCCTGTTCGCCGGCGGACAGGGGACCGGCGGCATGGACCGCTATCTCCTCACCCGGCAGGGCTGGGAGGGCGCGGACGAAGCGGCCATCTCCTTTCCCGGACGGGACGAGCTGAATGGGACCTTTGCCGACGGCGGAAACGGTGAGCTGGCGTTCACGGCGGACGACGGGAGCGTGAAGGGCGTCATTCGGATCGACGGCTGGGACGGCGCGCGCTTTGAGGTGACGGAGGCGGCGGACGGGTCGCCCTTCTCCGCGGGAGAGACCGCCGAATTTCCGATCGTGTTTTGAGGGAGAAATGTACTGTGAGCAAATACGATCCCCTGTGGGAAGCCGTGCGGGAGCGCGGGGAGCAGTCGTTCAAACTGACGTTTGAGGAGATACAGCATATCGCGGGGATCCCCATCGACCACTCGTTCCTGAGGTACAAAAAGGAGCTTGCGGAGTACGGCTATCAGGTGGGAAAGATCTCCATGAAGGAGCAGACGGTCGCCTTTCAGCGGCTGGACTGACGGCTCCGCCGGAAGGAAGCGCTCCCGGAAAGTGCTTGCCGGAAAGCGCTGCCCCTCCGCGCGTCCGCGGCGCAGATCGCACTTGCAAATGCGAACATCTGTGCTATAATAATAGAGGGGACGAAACCGAAATGCGCGGAACGGAAAGGAGGGGGCGGCCGTGGGGCGCGTGATCCTGCACTGTGATATGAACAGCTTTTTTGCCTCGGTGGAGCTGCTCTCCCACCCGGAGCTGCGGAGCGAGCCGGTGGCCGTGTGCGGCGACCCGGAGTCCCGGCACGGGATCGTTCTGGCCAAGAACGAGGCGGCCAAGCGCTTCGGCATCGTGACGGCGGAGACCATCTGGCAGGCGCGGAAGAAGTGCCCCTCGCTGGTGCTGCTGCCGCCTCATCTGCCGCTGTACCGGGAGTATTCCAGGAAAATCAACGCCATTTACGACCAGTACACCGATCTGGTGGAGCCGTTCAGCGTGGACGAGAGCTGGCTGGACGTCACCGGCTCGCTCCACCTGCTGGGCGGGGACGCCCGGGCCGTGGCGGACGAGATCCGCGGACGGGTGAAGCGGGAGCTGGGGCTGACGCTCTCTGTGGGCGTGAGCTTCAACAAGGTCTTTGCCAAGCTGGGCAGCGACTATAAAAAGCCGGACGCCACCACCGTGATCTCCGAGGACAACTGGCGCGGGATCGTCTGGCCGCTGCCGGTGGGGGACCTCCTGTTTGTGGGAAAGGCCGCGCGGGCCACGCTGGCGCAGTTCGGCGTGAGGACCATCGGCCAGCTTGCCGCCATGGACCCGAACCAATTGGAAACGCTGATGGGCAAGGCGGGGCGGCAGCTCTACGAATACGCCAACGGGCTGGAGTGCGAGCCGGTCCGCGCCCGGGGCGACGTGGAGCCGCCCAAGTCCATCGGCTGCGGCTCCACCTTTCAAAAGGACCTGACCGGCCGGGAGGAGGTCCGGGCCGCTGTGCGGCTGCTGGCGGACGACGTGGCCTCCCGGCTGCGCCGCTGCGGGCGGTATGCCGGGGGCGTGGCTGTGACGCTGCGGACGCCGGACTTTCAGGACCGCTCCCGCCAGCGGCGGTTCTCCTCGCCCACCCATCTGATGCAGGAGCTGGCGGAGCAGGCCTCGGCGCTGCTGGACACGTTCTGGAAGCCGCCCAGCCCCATCCGGATGCTCACCGTCACGGCCATCGCCCTGACGGACGGAGACGAGGCATACGAGCAGACGGACCTGCTGGACAGCGCCGCTCCCCGGCGGGAGCGGCAGGAGCGGCTGGAATCCGCCGTGGACCGGCTGCGCGGGAAATACGGAATGGGCGCGGTGCGCTTCGGCGCGTCTGCCCCCGGGAAAAAGGAGGACTCCCTGCTATGACCATCGCGGAAGAAAAACAGGAGCTGCGCCGCCGCGTCCGGGCGCTGGAGCGGACGCTCTCGCCCCGCTATAAGGCGCGCTCCGACGCGGCCATCGCCGCCGCCGTGTGCGCCCTGCCGGACTATCAGGAGGCGGAGACCGTATTCTGCTTCGCGGGGACGGAGCGGGAGATCGACACCGGCGCTATCCTGCGCGACGCGCTGGCGCGGGGGAAGCGGCTGTGCCTGCCCCGCTGCACGGCGGAGCCGGGCGTGATGGAGCTGCGGGCCGTTTCGTCGCTGGACCGGCTGGCCCCCGGCGCATACGGCATTCTGGAGCCGGACGCGGACTGCCCGGTGCTGACGCCGGACGAGGTGGACTTTGCGCTCATCCCCTGCGTGAGCTGCACCCGGAGCGGCCACCGGCTGGGGCAGGGCGGCGGGTATTACGACCGCTTCCTCTCGGCGTACCGCGCCAGCGCGGCGGTGCTGTGCCGGGAGCGGCTGCTGCGGGAGGATATCCCGGCGGAGCCGCACGATATGCCGGTGCCGTGGGTTGTGACGGAGGCGGGGCTATATGAGGACGGCGTGCCCGCCCGGCTCCAGTGACCGGACGGCTTTCAGAGGACTGAACTGCGCGGAGGAGCGTTCCTCCGCGCAGTTTTTGCGTCCGCGGAGCCGTTTCCGGGCTGATTTTCCGCCCCGGCGGGCCGTTTCCGGGCCGCCCCTGCGGCCAAACGGCGCAAATGTCAACAGTAAATGCGAAAAAAATATAAAAAAATATAATCAGGCTTCCCGCGCCAATTCTTCAAGGCATTCCGCGAACACGATTTCAGAGGTTTTCCAGCCCAATATTTCACGCGAATAATTGTTTATCCATGCTTCCGTTTCCTTGATGTTCGCCCGGCTTACCTTGTTGAAGTCGGTTCCTTTCGGGTACTTCCGCCGAATCATTTTGTTTGCACACTCATTTGACCCGCGTTCGCAACTTGTGTACGGGTGGCAATAATACATTTTGGTTCGTCTGCCTTTCCGTAGGATAGACCGTTCAAGGCTCTTCACGTCGGAGAACTCTCCGCCGTTGTCTACGGTGATTGTCTGGAACACGCGCGGAAACAGCGCCCCGAACCTCCGTTCAATACGGTTCA
>CAKTMK010000071.1 GCA_934574045.1 uncultured Oscillibacter sp.
GGGGTGCGCTGAGTAATTTCTTATTCAATTAGTGCGGGGGTTGTTTACCGCTTCAACCGGGCTCCCAGCTGAGCTAAACCCCCAAGCACTGGTTCGTTCTGTCGACCTTTTCGTTCGTGGCGCTCAGAACAGTTGTTAGTATAGCAAGGGAAATCGGTTTTGTCAACCGCTAAATTCAAATTTTTTTATTTTTCTTCAAAAAAATCAATTTGTCCCCGGAAAGCCCCCGCCGGCCCGCCGCAAAAAGCGCGCCGGGCGTTGCTTTCCCGCGGCAAAAGAGGTATAATCAGCATAATACCTCCGCCTGCGCGGAGCATAATTGATAGAGGTGCGATATGATCGACCAGAAAAAGCTCAACCTGACCATGCTGTGCGATTTTTACGAATTGACCATGGGAAACGGCTACTTCGCCTCCGGCCTGAAGGACCGGATCACATACTTCGACGTGTTCTTCCGCGATGTGCCGGACAAGGGCGGCTTCGCTCTATGCGCGGGCCTGGATCAGATCATCCGCTACATTCAGGACCTCCACTTCTCCGACGAGGATATTGAATACCTGCGGGGAAAGCAGCTCTTTTCCGAGGAATTTCTCAGCTACCTGCGTTCTTTCCGCTTCACCGGCGACCTGTACGCCATCCCGGAGGGAACGCCCGTGTTTCCCCGGGAGCCGCTCATCACCGTCCGCGCCCCCGCCATCGAGGCGCAGCTCATTGAGACGTTCCTCCTGCTGACGGTGAACCACCAGAGCCTGATCGCCACCAAGGCCAACCGCATCGCCCGGGCCGCCCGTGGGCGGACGGTTCTGGAGTTCGGCTCCCGCCGCGCTCAGGGGAGCGACGCCGCCATCAGCGGCGCCCGGGCCGCCTACATCGGCGGCTGCAAGGGCACGGCCTGCACCATCTCCGACCAGCTCTACGGCGTCCCCGCCGGGGGCACCATGGCCCACGCGTGGGTCCAGATGTTCGACACGCAGTATGAGGCGTTCAAGACCTACTGCCAGCTCTACCCCACCAACGCCACGCTGCTGGTGGACACCTATAATACGCTCAAGTCCGGCGTGCCGGATGCCATCCGCGCCTTCAACGAGGTCCTGCGCCCCATGGGCATCCAGAAATGCGGCATCCGGCTGGACTCCGGTGACATGGCGTATCTGACGCGGGAGGCCCGGCGGATGCTGGACGAGGCGGGCTGGCCCGGCTGCCAGATCTCCGTTTCCAACGCGCTGGATGAATACCTCATTCAGGATCTGCTCCTTCAGGGCGCGTGCATTGACATGTTCGGCGTGGGCGAGCGGCTCATCACCGCCCGGAGCGAGCCGGTGTTCGGCGGCGTGTACAAGCTGGCGGCGGTGGAGGATGAAAACGGGAACATCATCCCCAAGATCAAAGTCAGCGAAAACGTGAACAAGATCACCATTCCCCACTTCAAAAAGACCTACCGCCTGTTCGACCGCGCCACCGGCAAGGCCGAGGCGGATTACATCTGCCTGCACGACGAGGCGCTGGACGACACCAAGCCGCTGGAGCTGTTCGACCCCAGAGTGACGTGGAAGCGCAAGACGCTGACCAACTTCACCGCCCGGGAGCTTCAGGTCCCCGTGTTCCGCGGCGGCAGGCTGGTCTATCAGCAGCCGCCCCTGCAGGAGATCCAGACCTACTGCGCCCGGCAGGTGGACTCCCTGTGGGACGAGGTCAAGCGGTTCGACTATCCCCATAAGTATTACGTGGACCTGTCCCAGAAGCTCTGGGACATCAAGCAGGAGCTTCTGACCCGCAGCCGCTGAGCGCGGACGGGCCGCATTACCGGCGCGCCGCGCCGCGGAGCAAAGGAGAAGGATATGCGCCAGCCAAAGGACAGACAGACCCGGGACCAGCGGATCGAGCGCCGGATCTCCGCCGCCTCCAGCATCGCCATGTGCGTGCTGACGGTGCTGATCCAGATCGTGGTCACGCTGCTTTTGACGCACTTTCTGGAGGAGTATGTCAGCATTGCCTACGCGATGCTTGAGCTTCTGGGCATCGGCATGGCCATCTTCGTCTTTCTCCGCTCCGGCAGCCCCAGCTACAAGCTGAGCTGGATGTGCCTGCTGCTGGTGCTGCCGGTATCTGGCATGCTGCTGTTCTTCCTGTGGGGCGGCGTGCATCAGGCCAAGACCCTCAGTCTCAAGCGCGTCCCGCCGCCCCCGGAGCGGGAGGGCGTCCGCCGCCAGAGCGAGACCAATGTGGCCCGACTGACCCGGAAGGACTCCGCCATGGGCCGCGTGGCGGCCTATCTCCAGAAGCGGGACTTTCTCCTCTATAAAAATACCGCCGCCAAATACTTCGGCGACGGCGCCGCCTTTTTTGACGATCTGATCGACCGCATCCAAAAGGCCGAGACGTATATCTTTCTGGAATACTTCATCATTGCCGAGGGCCGGGTCTGGGACCGCATCTTCGCGGCGCTGAAGGAGCGGGCCGCCGCCGGAGTGGAGATCCACATCATTTTCGACGACTTTGGGAACCTGACCCGCTTTTCCGACCACACGATCCAGCGCATTCAGGACGCGGGGATCGAGGTAAAGGTCTTTAATCCCGTCCACCGCTATGTGAACCGGATCTACTTCAACTACCGCGACCACCGCAAGATCGCCGTGATCGACGGGTACTGTGCCTATACCGGCGGGATCAATCTGGCGGACGAATACGCCAACCTCTTTGAGCGCTTCGGCCGGTGGAAGGACTCCGCCGTGCGCATCGAGGGGGACGGCGCGTGGGGCTTCGCGTCCCAGTTCATCCAGATGTGGGAGATGATGGGCGGAACGCTGCCCAACGAGGACGACTACTACCGCCCCCGGCACGACGGGCCGGACGTGCCGGGCTTCTGCCAGCCCTTTACCGACGGGCCGCTGAACAATCCGGACAACCCGGTGGAGGACACGTTCATGCAGCTCATCTCCACCGCCACCCGCTTCCTCTATATCACCACGCCGTATTACGCAGTGGAGGCCGCCATGCAGCGCGCACTATGCATCGCGGCGGACTCCGGCGTGGACGTGCGGCTGATGGTCCCCGCCGTCCCGGACAAGAAGTACGCCTATATCGTGGCGGAGACCTATTGGGGCGAACTGATGCGCCACGGCGTGAAGATCTACAAGTACACGCCGGGCTTCATCCACGCCAAAAGCGTGCTGGTGGACCGGAAGATGGCCCTGATCGGCAGCACCAACATGGATTACCGCACGTTCCAGCTCCACTTTGAATGCGCCGCCATGCTCTATGACACACCGGTGGTGGAGGAGCTGCTGGAGGATCTGGACGCCGTGATGGCCGAGAGCACCCTCTATACCATCGAGGACTGGTCGGCCCGCCCGTGGTACCGCCGCGCCGCCGCCACATTTTTGAAGCTGGGGGCCATCTGGCTCTGACGAACGCACGGAAAGGAATCCCGCCCTATGTCCAGAGAATTAACGCCCTGCCAGATTGCGGAGCGCAGCATCATCAAAACATACCGCAAGGTCCTCTGGAATCCCTTCGTCGCCGCGGTCAAGCGGTATGAGCTGATCGCGCCGAATGACCGGATCGCCGTGTGCATCTCCGGCGGAAAGGACTCTGTTCTGCTGGCAAAGCTGATGCAGGAGCTTCAGCGCCGCAGCGACCGGCCCTTTGAGCTGGTCTTTCTCGTGATGGACCCCGGCTACGCGCCGGAGAACCGCCGCCTGATCGAGGAAAACGCCCGCCTGCTGGAGATCCCCGTGACCATTTTCAACAGTGATATTTTCGACGTGACGGTGCAGGTAGACAAGAACCCCTGCTACCTCTGCGCCCGGATGCGGCGCGGGTCGCTCTACGCCAAGGCACAGGAGCTGGGCTGCAATAAGATCGCTCTGGGCCACCACTTCAACGACGTGGTGGAGACCACGCTGATGGCCCTGCTGTACGGCGCGCAGATCCAGGCCATGCCGCCCAAGCTGCACAGCAAAAATTTCCCCGGCATGGAGCTGATCCGCCCGCTGTACTGCGTCCACGAGGACGACATCATTGCGTGGAAGAACTACAACCACCTACGGTTTTTACAGTGCGCCTGCCGGTTCACGGAGGCGCGGGACGCCGCGGAGGACGGCGTGGGCCAGAGCAAGCGGCAGGAGATGAAGCTGCTGCTGCGCGAGATGCGCAGGACCAACCCCAACGTGGAAAAGTCCATCTTCGCCGCCATCCACGGCGTCCAGCTGGACACCATGGTGGGCGTGAAGTTCCGCGGAAAGGAATATTCGTTTCTGGACTATTACGACCGATGATCCCCATTTTGGAACGCACAAAAAGCGCGCCGCCCCTGTGGGCGGCGCGCTTTTTCGCACCGTTTTTCCTGTTCCCCGGTCCGGCGCGTCACGCCGCCGGGTCCGGGCCGAAGTACCCCTCCGGGTGGGCCTTTTCGTCAAACAGGTGATTGTACGCCATCAGGCGGTAGTCGTTGTAGAGCCGCTCCTCCGTTTCCGTCAGTTCGCTCTCCTCGCCTTCGCCCAGCAGCGTCCCGTCCGGGCGGCGGAAGCCGACGGTGGTATTCACCGGCAGCGCGTCCAGCAGGCGGCTGTGGAGCTGCTGATATCCCGTCAGCGGGAAGCCCGCCAGCTGGGCGGTCAGCGTCCCCAGCAGGTTGGAGCTTAGGACCACGCCCTCCCGCTCCGGCTGGTCGTAGTTGGTCCAGATGAAGAAGGGGACCTCGTACTGCTGAAAGACCTCCTCCGTGGTCCGGTCGTCCAGCTTTTTGCCGTACAGCTTCTCGTAAAAATCGTTGCCCAGCGGCGGCTGATGGTCCCCGAAAAAGACGATCATCGTCCGCTCATCCGAGTCCTGATAGTGCTCGATCAGCGCCTGAATAGCCCTGTCGCTCTCCCGCAGGAGGGAGAAGTACTGCGCCGCCACGCCGTTTCCGCTCTGCCCAGCCAGCTCCACCGTCCGCTCCAGATGGTTCCAGCCCTGAGCGTAGCCGCTGTGGTTCTGCATGGTCACGTTGAACACGAACAGCGGGCCGTCCGTCTCGTCCGTCAGGCGGAAGAGCTGCTCATAATCGGACTGGTCGCTGACGTAGCTGCGGATGTACTGCGGGTCCACCACGTCATCCCGGTACATCTGGCGGTCAAAGCCCATCCAGCTGTACACCGACGTGCGGTTCCATCCGGAGGCCAGATAGGGGTGGAACGACACGGTATGATACCCCAGCGCCTGCACCTGCGAGACCATGGA
>CAKTMK010000072.1 GCA_934574045.1 uncultured Oscillibacter sp.
GAACGTCCGCGGGCATGGCCTCGCAGTAAAAATATTCCTTCCACTGGTCGGCCATCACGCCGCCGGCCGCGCCCAATGCCGCCTTGATAAGTCCCATAGTTTCACTTCTCCTTTTCAGAATAATGAGTGCCATTTTCAGCCGCCCGACGGCGGCGCCGATACTCTGCCGGGGAGGCCCGGAGCCGGTGCGCTCCACCGTCTCCCGATCCGCCGACGCGGCGGAGAGCCGCAGGCTCTCCCGTGCGCCGGACCACTTTTTCAGTTTACCAGAAAACGGGCGGAAAAACCATCCCCTGAAGGATGATTTTTCTTATCGGCAGACAAAATTCTCTCGTGCGAAAAGTGAAAACGCACAAAGCGACGACTCTAAATTGTGCGTTCTGCCAGACACACTTGCGCAGCTCTCCGCTCCCGCCGCGCGGGCGGCGGAAGCGGACAGCGCGGTATCCTATGATAGACGGGGACGGGATATACATTATAATGTATGAAGCGGGCCTTGCGCGGCGCGAAAACTGCCAGCGGCGCGCATGAAAAACGCGGCCCCATTCGGGGCCGCGCGAAGAGAGCTTCCGTTCCATTCACTCCCACCGGAAGAAGCGGACGGCAAGGCCGGAGCAGACGGCGGACGCATTCCGCCCCGGCGGCGTCTGCACCCGCGCCCAGATGGCCGCGTTCCTGTACCGGGCGCTCGCCGGGCCAGACATTGGCCGAAAATTGAGGAAATTTGCAGAAATGCGCGGGAACACGGCGGAGGGGCCGCAAGGCCCCTCCCCTTTTGTCCGCGACATGTATGTCGCGGTTTTTCATTCCCGCGCTTCCCCGCCCCGGCGGGGGCGGACGAGCCGCGCCGGACAAAGCAGGGGCGGCCCTTCGGTGGGGGCGGACGGAAGACGGGCCGCGCCCCGGAAGCGGACAAGCCATCCCGGTGGAGCCGCGCTCCGGTGAAGGCGGGCCGCGCACGGCGGGAAAATACCCGTTGGTACTCCGGCGGCCCCGTGGTATAATGGGAAAAAGCGAACCTGCATGGAGGAGTGTACATGGAGCGGATCCTGCTTTTGGAGGACGATATGGCGCTGGGACAGGGCATTGCCATGGCGCTGCAAATACCGAATATGGAGATCGCCGTGTGCCGCACGCTGGCGGAGGCCCGCCGTGCGCTGGCGGAGACGGCCTTTGTCCTGCTGATTCTGGATGTGAACCTGCCGGACGGCAGCGGGCTGGACCTGCTGCGGGAGCAGAAGGCGCTGCGCCCGGAGCTTCCCGTCATCCTGCTGACCGCCAACGATCTGGAGCTGGACGAGGTGGCGGGGCTGGAATCCGGCGCGGACGATTACATCACAAAGCCCTTTTCCCTCGCCGTCCTGCGGGCGCGGGTGAACGCGCGGCTCCGCCGCCCGGGGGCGGCGCGGAGCGGCGAGCTGGCGCTTCCCCCCTTCGTTTTCGACTTTGAGCGCATGGTCTACCGCAAGCACGGCGCGGCCATTGAGCTGAGCCGGGCGGAGCAGCGGCTGCTGCGGGCGCTGGTGGAGAACCGGGGCCGCGCCGTCAGCCGCGCCGCGCTGGTGGACCGGGTCTGGACGGACGGCGGGGAGTATGTGGACGAAAACGCCCTGACCGTCACGGTCCGGCGCCTGCGGGCGAAGCTGGAGGACGATCCCGCCGCGCCGGTTTATCTCAAAACGGTGTACGGCGTGGGCTACACGTGGGCGGTGACGGGATGAGAGAGCTTTTCTTCATTGCGCTCGCGCTGGCCGCCCTCTGCTTCGCTCTCTGGCAGCGGGCGCGGACCCGGCGGACGCTGCGCCGTCTGGACGAGATGCTCACGCAGGCGGCGGACGGCGGCTTCACGGCGGAGCGGTTCGACGAGTCCCGGCTCTCCGCGCTGGAGGCGCGGTTCGCGCAGTACCTGTCCGCCTCCGCCTGCTCCGCCCGCCGGGTGCGGGAGGAAAAGGACGCCGTAAAGACCCTGATCGGGGACGTGGCCCACCAGACCCGGACGCCCATGGCCAACATCCGGCTGTACACCCAGCTTCTGGCGGAGCAGCCGCTGAACGAGCAGGGCCGGGCCTGCGCGGCGGCGCTGGACGCCCAGACGGAAAAGCTGCAAAGCCTGCTGGAGGCGCTGGTCAAGACCTCCCGGCTGGAGACGGGGGTTCTGGCGCTGCGGCCGGAGCCGTCCGCCCTCGGCCCGGCGGTCCGCCGCGCGGCGGAGCAGTACCGCCCCCGGGCGGAGGCGAAGCGGATCGCGCTGACGGTGGACGTGCCGGAGGGGCTGACCGCCGTGTTCGACGCCAAGTGGACGGAGGAGGCGCTGTGCAACCTGCTGGACAACGCCGTGAAGTACACGCCCGGCGGCGGCCGCGTTGCGGTCCGGGCGCAGGCGTATGAGCTTTTCTGCCGCGTGGACTTGGCGGACACCGGCTGCGGCGTCGCCGAGGACGAGCAGGCCAAAATTTTCGGCCGGTTTTACCGCAGCCCCTCGGCGGCGCAGACGCCGGGCGTGGGCGTGGGGCTGTATCTGACGCGGCAGATCCTCGCCCGGGAGGGCGGATACGTCAAGGTTGCCAGTGCGCCGGGGCGTGGCAGCACCTTTTCCCTGTTCCTCCCCCGCCAGACGCCGAAATGTGACGAAAGCGTTATATCCTCGAAAGCGCCCTGACACAATGACCTGCTATCCTGAATGCTGTAAGGGTTTTCCCTTGCAGCATCGCTTTTTCAGGAGGTTTTATCATGACGATCCTTGAGACGCAGGGACTCAAAAAGGTTTACGGCAGCGGCGAGACCGCCGTTCACGCGCTGCGGGGCGTGGATCTGAGGGTGGAAAACGGGGAGTTCGTCGCCGTGGTGGGCACGTCCGGCTCCGGCAAGTCCACGCTTCTGCATATGCTGGGCGGGCTGGACCGCCCCACGGAGGGAACGGTGCGGGTGGACGGGCAGGACCTTTTCGCCCTGAAGGACGAGGCGCTGACCATCTTCCGCCGCCGCCGCATCGGCTTCGTGTTCCAGAGCTACAATCTCGTCCCCATGCTCAGCGTGTATGAAAACATCGTGCTGCCCATCCAGCTGGACGGCGCGCGGGTGGACGAGGCGTTTGTGGGGGAGGTCATCGCCGCGCTGGGTCTGGACCGGCGGCTGCGGGCGCTGCCCAATCAGCTCTCCGGCGGGCAGCAGCAGCGGGTGGCCATCGCCCGGGCGCTGGCGGCCAAGCCCGCCATCGTGCTGGCGGACGAGCCGACCGGCAATCTGGATTCCCGGACCAGTCAGGACGTTCTGGGCCTGATGAAGGTGACGGGCCGCCGCTTCGGCCAGACCATGGTGATGATCACCCACAATGAGGAGATCGCCCAGACGGCCGACCGCACCGTCCGCATCGAGGACGGCCGCATTGTTGCGGGCTGAGAGGGGGCGGCGGAAATGAACGTTGCAAACCGGGGCTGCGTGCTGCGGCTGGGGCTGCGGAGCCTGCGGGCCAACCGCACCCGAAACCGGGTGGCGGTGCTGGCCGTGGCGCTGACCGCGCTGCTCTTCACCTCCCTGTTCACCATCGCCTTCTCCGTCAACGAGGGGATCCAGCAGACCACGTTCCGTCAGGTCGGCTCCTTTTCCCACGGCGGCTTCAAGTACCTCACCGAGGAGCAGTACCGCGAGCTGAAGGACGATCCCCGCATCGCCCAGTCCGGCCTGCGGCGCTTCATCGGGATGCCGACGGAGATCCCCTTCAACAAGTCCCATGTGGAGATCGGCTATGCCGACGCGCAGTACGCCCGCTGGATGTTCTGCGCCCCCGCGGCGGGCCGTCTCCCGCGGGAGGGCACCAACGAGGCCGCCACGGACACGGAGGTGCTGAGACTTCTGGGTGTGGAGCCGGTTCTGGGCGCGGAGTTCACCGTGACCTTTCCCGTGGACGGCCACGAGACTACCCAGACCTTTACCCTGTCCGGCTGGTGGGAGCGGGACGAGGCCGTCATCGCCAGCCATATCCTCATCCCGGAGAGCCGGGCGGACGAAATTCTGCGGGAGGTGGGCGTGACCCCGCCGGGGAGCGACGGCATGACCGGCACGTGGAATCTGGACGTGATGCTCCAAAGCGGCGCGCGGCACATCCGCGCCGACCTTGACGCGATCCTCCGGGACCACGGCTGTCAGAGCGAGGACCGCACGGCGGAGGGCTATGTTGACGTGGGCGTGAACTGGGCGTACACCGGCGCGCAGCTCTCGGAAAGGCTGGACATTTCCACGCTGCTGCTCCTCGGGGGAACGCTGGCGCTGATTTTGCTGACGGGCTGTCTCATTATATATAATGTGTTCCAGATCTCCGTGGCGGAGGACATCCGGCTTTACGGAATGCTCAAGACCGTCGGCACCACGCCCCGGCAGCTCCGGCGGATCGTCCGGGTGCAGGCGCTGGCGCTGTCTCTGCTGGGCATCCCGGCGGGACTGCTGCTGGGCTGGCTGCTGGGGGGCGTTCTGTCGCCGGTGGTGGCCGCGCAGCTCAACAGCGTCGCCCCCGTCACGTCGGCCAGCCCGCTGCTGTTTCTCTTCAGCGCCCTGTTCGCCCTTGCCACGGTGTTCCTCTCCTGCCGCCGCCCGGGCCGCATGGCCGCAAGGGTCTCCCCCATCGAGGCGCTGCGCTATACCGAGGGCGCGGCCCCCGCGAGGCGGCGCTCCGCCGGGCGGCGGGCAAAGACCGTCTCGCCGCTGTCCATGGCGTGGGCGAATCTGGGCCGCAGCCGGGGCAAGACGGCGGTGACGGTGCTGTCCCTGTCCCTCGCCGTGGTGCTGCTGACCGTGACGGTCACGTTCTCCGGCAGCTTCGACATGGACAAGTATCTGGCGAATTTTGTCTCCAGCGACTTCCTTATGGCCGGGGCCGGACAGTTCCAGACCAACCGGGAGCTGTTTTCCTCGAAGCTGGCGCTGCCGGAGTCCGCCATCGACGCGGTGACCGCCCACGGCGGCGTCACGGACGGCGGGCGGATTTATGGCGAAGCATCGCCCGTGCAGGAGTTCGTCACCGAGGATTGCTACCGGCAGACAAGAGCGTGGTGGCTGGACCCGGACGCGCTGGAGATCGCGGTGCGCTCCGCGGAGCGGGACGAGGCGGGCCTGCTGGCGGCGGACGCCCAGCTCTACGGCATGGAGCCGTTCGCACTGGAGCGCCTGACGGTGCTGGACGGCGACCTCTCC
>CAKTMK010000073.1 GCA_934574045.1 uncultured Oscillibacter sp.
GGACGCATAAACCCCGCCGCAGCGAATAGGCTTGCGGCGGGGTCATTTTGCAGCTCAGATGGTTTTTTCGCGTTCCCGTTTTGATCCGTCCGCCCGAAGCAGTCCCTGCCCCAGCAGCTCCGCGCAGCGGGCGGCAAGGGCCTCCCGCCGCCGCTGCCGCGCCGCGTCCGTCACGCAGGGGTCCCGGACCGTCACCCGCGCCGTCCCGTCTCTGGGGCCGAAGTCCATCTCTGTCTCCCGGGCCGCGCCGTCCATGGTCCTCACCTCCCGGGCCAGACTATGCGCCGCGAAGCGCCCCTATTCCCCGGCGTGAGCCGGATGAGCGAGGTGACCGAATACGACAAGGCAAGCACTGGAAGAAGCCGCCCATGGAGAACGCGCCGTCATCTGCGCCATGTATCTGCGCAAATCCCGGGCGGAGGAGCACCGCAGTCTGGAGGAGACGCTCTCCAAGCACCGCGCCGCGCTGACGGCCTTTGCCCGGCGTCAGGGCCTGACGATCACGGACGTTTACGAGGAGGTCGTCTCCGGCGAGAGCCTGTTCGCCCGGCCCCAGATGCTGCGGCTGCTGGAAGCCGCCGGGGCCGGACGGTACGACGCGGTGCTGTGCATGGATATGCAGCGTCTGGGCCGCGGCGGGATGTACGATCAGGGCTTCATCCTCGACACGCTGAAGGAGAGCGGGACGCTCATCATCACGCCGGAGCGAACCTACGATCTGGCGGCGGAGCTGGATGAGCAGGCGGCGGAGATGGAGACGTTTCTCTCCCGCAGTGAATATCGGATGATCGCCAAGCGCCTGCGCCGCGGGACGCTTCAGGCCGTTCAGAACGGAGCGTATCTCGCCGCGGCCCCCTTCGGCTACCGCAAGGCCCGCGCCGGACGGCTCTCCACGCTGGAGATCGTCCCGGAGGAGGCCGAGTGCGTGCGGTACATCTTCCGCCTGTACGCCGGGGGCAGCGGCTGCACCCGCATTGAGGAGGCGGTCAACGCTCTGGGCTGGCGGGGCCGCCGGGGCAGCCGCTTCAACCGCAGCACCATCCGCCTGATCCTCTCCAACCCGGTGTACATCGGGAAGATCCGCTGGAACCGGACTGAGACCGTCCGGTCCGGCGTCGGCGCGGAGCGGACGAAACGGGTGATCCTCAGCCCGCCGGACAAGGTGTGGCTGCTGGAGGGCCGCCACCCGCCCATCGTCTCGCAGGAGCTGTGGGACGCCGTGCAGGCCCGCCGGGCGGAGCGCTCCGTCTGCGTGGACAATCACCGCGCCGCCTGTCCTCTCGCGGGGCTGGTCCGCTGCGCCAGATGCGGCCGGAGCCTGATCTATCAGGGGAAAAACAAGGGCGTGCCCTATCTGCGCTGCCCCACGAAGGGCTGCTATGCCGGGGCGAAGTACGACCTTGTGGAGCAGGCACTGCTGGCCTGTCTGGAGGGGCTGATGGAAAGCGTCCCCGTATCCGCCCCGCCGGAGCCGCCGGACGGCCCCGAGCTTGCCGCCGTCCGGCGGCGGACGGCCCTTCAGTTCGCCCGTCTGGCAGAGCGGCGGGAGCGGCTGTATCGGCTGGTGGAGGAAGGAGTCTACTCCCCCACCCTCTTTTCCCAGCGGATGCAGGCGCTGGAACGGGACGCGCAGACGCTGGAGCAGGCCGCCGCGGAAGCGCCCCCGCCCCCGCCGGAGCCGGAGCGCACCGCGCTGGACTGCTGGCGTGCGGCCGGTCCCGCCGGAAAGCGGGCGCTCCTGCGGACGCTGATCCGGGAGATCGTGTACGAAAAGGAGAAAAAGACGAAGCCCGCCGAGTTCTCCCTCACAGTCATCCTGCGGGATTTCTCCTGACCGCGTTCCTCCAAACCGCGCCATGGCGCTCTCTGCAGGAATCGTAGATCTTTCTGGTGTGAATACAAACCGCCTCGCGGACGCCGCGGGAATCATCCACCGGGCCGGGCATGACCTTGTCAGGCATCGTGATACCTCCTATATTAAGTAGCTTGAAAGATAGGCTCTTTCAGTCCAGTCTATGCCCGGCGGGAAAAAGGGTGCGCGCCGGGCCGGGGGACGATCCCCGTCCGCGGAAAAAACGGAGAGGACCGCAGGCAAAAGCCTGCGGTCCTCGTTATCTGCGCCCCATCCGGCGCGGAGCAGCTTCCCGGAGGGCCGTCCGGGAAATTTTATCAGACCGACGCGGCAGAGGCGGGAGCCGGCGGGTCCGGCTCCTTGTGCCGGGGCTGATAGATCAGCTTCTGATACAGGATCACGCCCACCAGAAGCGCAAGACCGATCACGTCGGTGATGGTGCCGCTGTCGATCAGCAGCAGCGCGCCCGCCATGGCGGCAGCCCGCAGCAGCCAGTTCAGTTTACCGAACAGATAGCCCTCCACGGCCGCAGCGATCATCACAACGCCGATGCAGGAGCTGACCACCACCTGAATGCCGCTGAGCACCGTCACGTCCTCCAGCAGGAGCTGGGGATTGTACATGAACATGAACGGAATGATGAAGCCTGCCAGCGCCAGCCGGACGGACTGCCAGCCGGTCTTCATGGGACTTCCGCCGGACAGGCCCGCCGCGGCGAAGGAGGCCAGCGCCACTGGCGGCGTCAGGTTGGCAAACATCGCGTAGTAGAAGCAGAACATGTGCGCGGCGATCTCCGGCTGGCCCAGCTCCACCAGAGCAGGGGCAGCGATGGTCGCGGTGATGAGGTAGGACGGGATGGACGGCAGGCCCATGCCGAGGATCATACAGGTAATCATGGTGAACACCAGCGTCAGCAGCACGCTCTCCTGACCGATGTAGATGATGGCGTGAGCCACGTTCAGCGCGAAGCCGGTCAGGCCGCACACACCCACGATGATACCCACGCAGGCGCAGGCGATGGCCACGGACACGGTGGACTTGGCGCCCGCCACAAAGGCGTCGCAGATGTCCTTGAAGCTCATGCGGCTGATGGGCCGCAGCTCCGCCACCACGATGGTGACCACGATGGTCCAGAACGCGCTGAAGATAACGGTCTTGCCGCTGAAAATCAGCATGTACAACAGGAAGGCAATGGGGATCAGCAAGTGGCCGCGCTCCTTCATGACCTGCTTGGGCTTGGGCATCTGCTCCTTGGGCAGGCCGTTGAGGTGCTCCTTGGTTGCGCGCATCTGTACCTGAACCAGAATGCCGCCGTAATACAGCAGCGCGGGAATGACGGCGGCGCGGATGATGACGCCGTACTTCACGCCCAGCGTCTCAGCCATAACGAAGGCCGCGGCACCCATGACGGGGGGCAGGAGCTGGCCGCCGACGGAGGCGGTGGCCTCGACGGAGCCGGCGAACTCCTTGGAGTAGCCGGTCCTCTTCATCAGAGGAATGGTGAACGTGCCGGTGGTCACGACGTTGGCAACGGCGGAACCGTTGATGGACCCCAGGAAGCCGGAGGCCAGCACCGCCACCTTGGCGGGGCCGCCCTTGGTGTGGCCGGCCAGCGCGTTGGCAATGTCGTTAAAGAACTGGCCCATGCCGCACTTGTTCATGACCTCACCGAAGATGATGAACAGCACGATGTAGGTCGCCGCCACCTTGACGGACGTGCCGTAAATGCCGTAGATATCCGTGGTGAGATAGGTGATGATGCGGTGCCAGGTATAGCCGCGGTGCATGAAAATGCCGGGCAGATACCGGCCATACAGGCCGTAGGCCATAAAGATGATGGAGAGGATGGTCAGCGCGGGACCGCTGAGCCGGCGGGAGCACTCCAGCACCAGAAGCACCAGCAGCGTGCCCATGATGATGTCGATGGTCTCGCCCTGGAAGCCGGTGGAGATGAACACCGGATAGCGGATGAACACATAGACCGGCATCACAGCGGACAGGGCGAACAGCACCCAGTCGTACCACGCCACCGTCTTGCGGCTGGATTTCTTGAACGCGGGATAGAGCAGGAAGCCGATCATCAGCACCAGACCGACATGGATCGCGTGGTGCTTGATGTTGACCATCTGCAGAAAGCGCAGGCCCGAGGCGAACGCCAAATGGTAAATGGTGAAGAACAGGCACAGGACGTAGACGAGCTTGTCCATCCATTTGGCGGTGAATTTACGGGTGCGGGATTCTTTTTCGTACTTTTCCATGATCTCCGCGCCCTTGGCGGCGGCGATCTGCGTCTCCTCGGCCAGGTCAGCCGAAACATTCTTTTCGAGGTCAGCCACGGAACAGATACCCCCTTGTCATGATGATCTCTGCCTGAACGCGGCTTGCGTCCGGCAGGCTGCGAAAATCGAAGATCTCCGCTCCGTTGAGCGTAAAGGTCTTCATAAAACGGTTGGAGGTGATCCAGTGCAGCGTTGGAAAGTCGCTGTTGATATCCTCCATCCAAACGAGTCCGTCTTCAATGCGGGTCGGCACGTCCATCTCGGCAGGGATGCCCGCGCCGTATCCGGCCACGGCGATCGCGTCCAGATTGAAGTGCAGATCGTCCGTCACCGTATAAAATTCGTACCAGGGAATGTGCTCAAAGGAATGCTCGATCTCGAGCGAGAGCTTGTCTCCCGCCGCCGCGGGCCATTGGGCAATGACCGCTCCGCTCGTGCGGTCGGTCAGACGGAGCTGCGTGCCGCAGGGCATGAAGAACGCCCACCACACCAGCGCCGGCGCAGCCGCCAGCAGCAGGACCGCCATCGTCAGGCGGCGCTTGAAAAATTCTTTCATTGTTCCGCCCATTTCGGAGAGGGTACGGGCGGAAGTCCGCCCGTACCCCGTTTTTCATTCTGCGCGGTCTGCTTACTTGATGTAGCCGTTGTCCTTCCAGAAGGCCTCCGCACCGGGGTGCAGGGGGATCTGGACGTCGTCCACGCCGAAGGAGATGTCGATGTTCTTATCGGCGGCGTTGTGAGAAGCCTTGATGGTGCTGATGTTCTGGAAGATGCCCTCGAGCATGTCGTAGACCATTGCGTCGCTCAGGTCCTTGCGCACGAGCATGATGTTGTACACGAACAGGCCCTCGACATCCTCAGTGTTGTTA
>CAKTMK010000074.1 GCA_934574045.1 uncultured Oscillibacter sp.
TGGCCTCAACTCTGCCGCGCACCTCAGTGCCGCCGGTATGATTGCCGGTATTCAGCTCGCCGTAGGCCGCGCCGCAGTCGGAGCAGACGGCCTTGGTCTGGCAGGTCGCCGTGCCGCCGGAGCAGGAGTTCGTTTCGGTGTGGCTGCTGTCCTTCGTGCAGGTGCGGGTATGCGTCCCGTCGCCGTTGGAGGTCCATTCGCCCCAGTCGTGGGTGTGGCCCGCCGCTGGGGCAATCTCATCGAATTGTGAAGCTGACGCCTGACAATACCGGAGCAGGCACCTCCGCGCTGACCATCAAGAGCGGCAGCTACAGCGGCACCTTCCTGATCAATCAGGGCGATGTTGCCGGTAAGGGCTGCACCATCACGGTGGAAGACGGCAACTTTACCGACAATCCGGATGCCTATGCAGCCGACGGTAAGGCCGCCGTAGAGGAAACCAATGTCATCAACGGCGTGACCTACTATTACACCATCGGAGAGAAAACGGTCGATGTGGATACCGCGGTCGCCGCCGGTGAGCCCGCTGTGACCATCCCCGAAGCGCTGAAGGAAACTTTTAACGAGGATTCTGTGAAAAGTGCTCTTAACGCCGAGGAAACCGTCAAGAGTCTTGGCGATGCCGCGGCAAGCCTGAACAATGATCCCAGCGTTGTCGACATCAAAGAAACTGCCGCGCAGGCACTGAAAGATGCAGGGATCACCGTTGATGAAAGCACTACGGTCACCGTGGTTGTGGAACCGTATCTGAAGGTGGAGATCGACAGCTATGAGAACGGCATCCTCAAGCTGGATATCTCGGCATTCTATAATGTGAAGGCAACGACTGCCGATCTTTCCAATCCTGATGCCGAGATGGATACGCGGAATACGGTCACAATGGCGTCCGGCAAGCCCATGACCGTCACCACGCCGGTCACGGTCACGATCCCCCTGCCCGCTGACCTTGCAGAGGGTGCAGACACTGTGTGGGTGAAGCATATTAAGGGCAGCGGCAAAACCTACTATCATCAGGGTACGATCAGCGAAGGAGAGAACGGCGCACGCCTTCTGTCCTTTGTGAACAACAAGGGCTTCAGCACCTTTGAAGTGACGGAAGACGCCGCTCCTGTGGCTTCTATTGACGATACCATCTATGGCACGCTTCAGGAAGCTGTAGACGAGGTGAAGGATGGTCAGACCATCAAAATGCTGGCGGACGGCTCCGCAACCGTTTCCAAGGCGATCTCGTTTACAGTCGAAGCGAATGGAAAGACTGTAAAAATCAGCGCCGGCTCCGGCTATACCATGACCAAAACCAACGCGGGCGTTTATACGTTCAAAAAGAACAGCGGCGGTTCCTCCGGCGGCGGCAGTTCCTCCGGCGGCGGCTCCTCCTCCGGTTCCTCTTCCTCCGGCGGCAGCTACGGTATCGACGTTCCCGCCGGGATCAAGGGCGGCAGCGTGTCCGTCAACCCGAAGAACGCTGCCAAGGGCAGCACCGTGACCGTCACCGTGACGCCGGACAAGGGCTATACGCTGGAGACCCTGACCGTTCTGGACAAGGACGGCAAGGAGGTCACGCTGACGCAGAAAGACGGCAAGTATATCTTCACCATGCCCGCGGGCAAGGTCAGCGTCAAGGCCAGCTTCATGGAAGACAACACGATGCTGAACTTCTTCACGGATGTTCCCGCCGGCGCCTACTACTATGACGCAGTTCTCTGGGCCGCGGAGAAGGGTATCACCGGCGGCACGTCTGCGGTCGCCTTCTCCCCCGATTCTCCCTGCACCCGCGCCCAGATCGTCACCTTCCTGTGGCGCGCGGCTGGCAGCCCTGAGCCGAAGGCTCTGAGCAGCTTCACGGATGTTCCGGCCGATGCGTACTATGTTAAGGCTGTTGCATGGGCCGTCGAGAACGGCATTACCACCGGGACCAAGGACGGCAGATTCGACCCGAACGCCCCCTGCACCCGCGCGCAGGCCGTGACGTTCCTTCACCGCGCCTCCGGCGCGCCCGCCGCCAGCGGCGCGGGCTTCTCCGACGTGGCGGCGGACGCCTACTACGCGGCGGCGGTGGCGTGGGCCTCCGCCAGCGGCGTCACCTCCGGGACCAAGGACGGCGGCTTCAGCCCGAATACCACCTGCACCCGGGCGCAGATCGTCACGTTCCTGTACCGCGCCAGCGTCAAGTAAACCGACTGCGCGCTCCCGCGGGGAAACGCGGAATATGCTTTCAAACCGCAGGGCGGCTCCAATATGGAGCCGCCCTGCGGCGTTCGGTTCGGCGGCGGCCCCGCCGGGGCTTTCGCTCACTCCCACCGGAAGAAGCGGACGGCAAGCGTAACATCTTGGGCAAGTGAACAAAAAATATGAGGAATAAAGCCTCTGTGTTAAAGTTGAGTTGCCACACAACAGCCTTACCGAAAGGAAACCGTACCCCGCATGAGCAAGCGTATTACGCAGGACATGACATCTCGGCAATTTCTAATAAAGTACGCAGAAAAGTACGGCGTCAGCCGCCCAAGCCGGAAGCACGGCAAATGCCTGATTCTCCGCCTAAGTATTTCTTGACTAGCTTTACTTTTTCCTCCACAAGCAATTTCTGCTTTTGCGGCATAAGAATGCTCCCTCCATGATCGACAGTCTGCTTTTTCACTGTCTTTCATGGAGGGAGCATATCATTTCGCTGCCGGTACTCTGTTCTTAAATCGTGCCGTTTTGTGGCAGTCGCGGTTTCCGCCTCGCGCCTTTCTGCGTCTTATTTCAGCCTCGCGCCTTTCCGCGTCTTATTTCAGCCGCGCCGCTTCGGCTCTGCCCGTTTCAGCCGCGCTTGGCTTACGCCTTGACGTACAGCCGATACAGGAACGTAACGATCTGGGCGCGGGTGCAGGCGCCGTCCGGCCCGAACAGGCCGTTGCTCTGCCCGTTGGTGATGCCGTTTTCCAGCGCCCACTGCACCGCCGCCGCATAGTACGCGTCCGCCGCCACATCGCTGAAACCAGCGTCATTCCCGCTGGCGGCGGTCTTGGCCGCGCGGTACAGGAACGTCACGCCGTTGGCGCGGGTGCAGGTGCCGTTGGGATTGAAGCTGCCGTCCGACCTGCCGACGGTGATGCCGTTCTCGATGGCCCAAGCCACCGCCTTGGCGTAGTACGCTGCGGGAGAAACGTCCGTCATGCCGGTTTCAGCCGTCTGCGGCTCCGGGGAGCCAGCCGCGCGCCACAGGAACGTGACGATCTGCGCGCGGGTGCAGGTATTGCCGGGGGCGAAGCCGCCGTCCTTGGTGCCGGAGGTGATGCCCTTTTCCGCGGCCCACTTCACCGGCTCGGCATAGTAAGCGCTGCTGGGAACGTCCGGGAATGTCGGCTCGGCCGTCTCGGCGGGGATCTTCTCAAACACGGGCTTGATGTCCACCTGAGAGGCGGGCATGGTGAAGGTATACTTGCCGTCCTTCAACGTCACGGGAATTTCCTTGCCGTTCTTGTCCACGACAGTCAGCTTCTCCAGCCGGTAGCCCGTCTCGGGAGAGACGGTGACGGTCACGGTGTCGCCCGCGGAAGCGTTCTTCGTGCTGATGCTGACGCTGCCGCCGACCGCCGCGCTGGCGGAAGCATTGGAGGAAGAGACGGGATAGGTCGGGGCGGACGCTCCGCCGCCGCCACCGCCGCCGGAGGACGGACGGTTGGAGATGGTCAGCGTGCCGGTGGCGCTCGGGGTTACGGTGTAGTTCCCATTACCGAACGTGGTACCGTCCATATTCGTCCACGTGATGGTATAAGTTCCTGCCGCCGTGCTGGTACTGACCGGCGTGGTGCCGTTCTTTTCAAAGCAGCTAAACACGGGGGCCGGGCTGGGCGTCAGGGTTTCGCCCGTCACCAGACCGGTGTAGGTCAGCTCGAACGTGGGGATGGCGCTGCCCTTGGTAATGGTCTTGTTCGCGGGAGCAGCTGTGACCGCCTTCGGCGAAATGGTGAAGCCGTACGTCACGCTGCCGGTATAATCCTTATTGCTGTCCGCGACCTTGTAGGTCACCTTGTAAGTACCGGCATTCTTGGGGGCTTCGGTGCTGCTGTAAACCGTGTCGTTCGTGCCCTCGTACAGGACTTCCAGCTCCTCGGCGGGGACCTTGCTGTCCGTCACCGTCAGCTTGCCGGTGGGGACGATGATCTTGCCGTCATACGTCTTGTCCGCGTAGGTCAGGCCGGAGATCGTAACGGTCTCCTTGTCGGTGACGCTAACGGTCACGTCCACATTCGCCTTGGCGTTATAGTTCATGGATTCCGTATAGCTGGCCTTGAAAATCTGCTCGCCGAGGGTACCCATCACGGTATTGGGAGCGTCCCAAGTCCAGCCCTCCGGCAGCTTCACGGTGGACAGGGTCTGACCCTGTGTGCCGCGCAGGCCGGTGGGCGCTTCGGGGAACGCCTTCGTGATGTTGATGGCAGCGCTGCCGCCGAAGGTGTTGTAATTATCGCCGTACACCCGGTAGTAGACCGTATAGTTACCGGCATTCGTGTACCCCAACTTGGAAAATCCCCAAGATTTGCTGTCAGATCCGATGACGGGCGTATCCACGCTGTTGTACCGGATCGTCGTGCCCTCGGGCGCGCCGGTCACGGTGATGGTGTGCTCGTTTCCATCGTAGCCGCCGTTGAAGTCGGCGGCGGTGATGATGCCGGTCAGATTGGCCTTGAGGATGTCAAAGCCCCAGTTCGTATCGAATATGCCAGACGGGCTGGCAGTAAAGTTTTTACTGCTCTCGTTTACTT
>CAKTMK010000075.1 GCA_934574045.1 uncultured Oscillibacter sp.
CCCGCCTATACCAAGATCACGGCCGCGGGCAAGACCCTGAAGGCCGCGGGCCTGACCGACGAGGGCGGCACGTTCTCCGTCCCCGGCACGGTGAAGTGGGTAGACAAAAACGGAAACGAACTGGCCGACACCACTGTGGTCAAGGCGAACACCGAGTATCAGTGGAAATTCTTCCCCACCGACGCGGCTAATTACGAGTCCATCGGCGGCAGCATCAAGCTGTACAGCGTCTCTAATTCCGGCGGTGGCGGCGGCGGAGCGTCCGCCCCGACCTATCCCGTCTCTTCCTCCAATGCTTCCGCCAGCGCGGCAGTCGGCGGCAGCGTCAGCATCAGCACGAAGAACGCTTCCGCGGGTGACACCGTGACTGTCACCGTTTCTCCCGAGGCGGGCTACCGACTGGAGAAGCTGACTGTCGTGGACAAGAACGGCAAGGAAATTCCCGTAACACTCAAGGATGGCAAGTACACCTTCACCATGCCCGCCTCTCAGGTGGAGATCAAGCCCGTGTTTGAGAAGATCTCCGCCGAGACGGCCGAGCCGACATTCCCGGACGTTCCCAGCAGCGCTTACTATGCCGAGCCGGTGAAGTGGGCCGCGGAAAAGGGCATCACCTCCGGCACCAAGGACGGCGGCTTCGCCCCCGGCAATACCTGCACCCGGGCGCAGATCGTCACGTTCCTGTGGCGGGCGGCTGGCTCTCCGGAGCCGCAGACGGCTGAAACCGGCATGACGGACGTTTCTCCCGCGGCGTACTACGCCAAGGCGGTGGCGTGGGCCATTGAGAACGGCATCACCGTCGGCAGGTCGGACGGCAGCTTCAATCCCAATGGCACCTGCACCCGCGCCAACGGCGTGACGTTCCTGTACCGCGCGGCCAAGGCCGCCGCCAGCGGGAATGACGCTGGTTTCAGCGATGTGACGGCGGACGCGTACTACGCGGCGGCGGTGCAGTGGGCGCTGGAAAACGGCATCACCAACGGGCAGAGCAACGGCCTGTTTGGGCCGAACGGCGCCTGCACCCGCGCGCAGATCGTTACGTTCCTGTATCGGCTGTACGTCAAGGCGTAAGCCAAGCGCGGCTGAAACGGGCAGAGCCGAGGCGGCGCGGCTGAAATAAGACGCGGAAACTGGAACTGCCCAAAACGACGCGATTTAAGAACAGAGTACCGGCAGCGAAAGCTGCCGGTACTCTGCCTGCCTTTTTTCGCTGAAAAACCGCTTGCGGCGTAGGGGAGCGCGGGCGTTTTCGGCGGACTTGCGCGCGCCGCCGTATTTCCTTGCCGGCCCCGCGTCTTGAAACGGGCGCGGGGCTGCTGTAAAATAGGGTCATCCGAAAAAGCATGAGACAGAAGGGCGGACGGATGAAAAAGCGGCTGGCAAACCTGCTCACGGGCCTGCGCATTCTGTGCAGCGGGGCGCTGATGCTTTTCCCCGCGTTTTCCGCCCGGTTCTATCTCGTGTATCTCCTCTGCGGGCTAAGCGACATGGCAGACGGGGCCGTGGCGCGGAAAACGAACAGCGCCAGCCGCTTCGGGGCGCGGCTGGACACCGCCGCCGACCTCGTGTTCGCGGCGGCTGCGCTGACGAAGCTGCTGCCGCTGCTTCATCTCCCACGCTGGCTGTGGCTCTGGACCGCCGCCATCGCCGCCGTGAAGGCCGCTGGTCTGATATGGGGCGCCGTCCGTTGGAAGCGGCTGGCGTCTGAGCACACGGCGCTGAACAAGCTGACGGGACTGGCGCTGTTCCTGCTACCCCTGGCGCTGAGCTTTGCGGACATCCGGTACAGCGGCTGCTGCTGCGCTGCGCTGTCGCGTCCGCCGCGGCGCTTCAGGAGGGGTACGAGATCGCAAGGGGCCGGGAGATCGTGCAGACCGGCGGCCTTTATGAGGTGACAGGATGAAGCTGTACGAGGTGCAGAACAGGGACCCGGCGCTGCTGGCGGCGCTCCTGAACGTCTGGGAGACGTCCGTCCGGGCGACGCACCGCTTCCTCTCGGACGCGGAGGTGCGGCGCATCCGGGAGTACATTCCGCAGGCGCTGCGGAACGTGGAGCATCTGATCGTTTCGGAAAACGGACGGGGCGAGCCGGCGGCCTTTATGGGCGTGACCGGGGACCGGCTGGAGATGCTGTTCCTCGCCCCGGCAGAGCGGGGACGGGGGACCGGCGGGCGGCTGCTGCGGTGCGCCGCCGCGCGGTACGGCGTCCGGGAGGTCACGGTGAACGAGCAGAACCCGCAGGCCGTGGGGGTTTACGAGCACATGGGCCTTCAGACGTACCGGCGGACCGGCCGGGACGAGGAGGGCGGGCCGTACCCGCTGCTGTATATGCGCCTGCCGTGAGCCGCGCGTCAGAGCCGGACCGAAACGCTCCCGATGTCTGCGCGGGCGCGGACGGACGGCGCTCCAACCTCCCGACGGGACCGCGCCGGATGGCGCATCCGCGCGGAAAAGACTTGACATTCCGCCTGTCTTGATTATAATGTGTATATACATACGTGTACATACACGTTTTCGCGGGAGGAGCTTTATGCGGTACATGAGCGGAGAGCTGGAGGAGCGGGCGGCGCTTCAGACGGCGGCGAGAATGTGCGCGGCGGCGCGGACGGCGCCGAAGGCGCACGGGAAGGACACCGTGCGCACACTGGTCCTGACTGAGGAGGAAAAGGAGGCACTGGCCCGGAAAATGGAGGAGGTCGGCGTCCGGGAGATGGGCGGGAAAATGAATACGTGGTACGGGCGGGATGCCGCCAATGTGCGCAAGGCGCAGGCGGTCGTCCTGATCGGGGCCGAGCGGGTGAAGCGGAACGTGCCGCACTGCGGCTTCTGCGGCTTCCGGAACTGCGGGGACTGCGGCGCGTCCGGCGGAAACTGCGCGTTTTCCTATGTTGATCTTGGGATCGCGGTCTCGTCGGCGGTGAGCGCGGCAGCGGCGGACCGGGTCGATAACCGCATCATGTATTCCGTCGGAAAGGCGGCCGCGGAAATGGACGGCGGTGAAAACGTGCTGTGGCTTGGAGTCCCCATTTCGATCTCCGGAAAGAGCATTTTCTTTGACCGCGGGATATTCCACGACTGAAAGGGGGCGCGGCCGTTGAGCGGTCAGCTTTATCAAAGCGGGTGCTACTGCACGAATCTCCGGCGGAGCGCGAATATGATTTCCGCCTTCTATGACGCGGCGCTGAAGGAAGCGGGCCTGACGGCGGCGCAGTATTACCTTTTGATTAATCTCTCAAGGATCGGGGCTGCGAATATCACGCGCTGGTCCCGGCAGGTGGGCCTTGACAGGAGCACGATGGTTCGGAATGTCCGGCTGCTGGAGGCCCACGGCTGCATTCAGGCGGCGGAGGGCCATGGGCGGGTGTTTACGCTGTCGCCGGAGGGCGAGCGCGTTCTGGCAATGGCGGTCCCGCTGTGGGAACGGGCGCAGGAGCGCATCGAGACCGCGCTGGGGGACGAGGACGCGAAAGCCGTTCTGCGCATCAACGAGAAGCTGCAGGGATTGCAGAACGCGCTGTAACGATCCCGCCGCCGGTGTCCACTCTGCCTATAGAAACACCCTGCGCGGCTGACCTTTTCCGGCTGGCGGCGCGGCGGCTGACGCGGGCCGGGGAAGCTCCAGCGGGGGGCACCTCCACGGGGAGAGAACAGCCTGCGGAGCAGCGCTGCGCCCCGATCATTCTTGAGGTGAAGACCATGACATTTACGCAGCATTATGATTCTCCGCTGGGCGGGATCCTGCTGGCGGCGGACGAGGCCGGGCTGACCGGCCTGTGGTTCGACGGGGAGAAATACTTTGCCGACAGCCTGCCCGCCGACCATGCGGAGCGGGAAACGCCTGTTCTCACGGAGACGAAGCGCTGGCTGGACTGCTATTTTTCCGGCAGTGAGCCGGACTTCACGCCGCCGCTGCACCCGGTCGGCTCCGCGTTCCGGCAGTCCGTGTGGGAGCTTCTCCTGCAAATTCCGTACGGCCGGACCACGACCTACGGCGAGATCGCCCGCCTGCTTGCGGAAAAGCGGGGGCTTGCCCGGATGTCCGCTCAGGC
>CAKTMK010000076.1 GCA_934574045.1 uncultured Oscillibacter sp.
GCGATCTCTTGGGCAAAACGCTGGTTCGGGTCCTGAACGGCGAGCCGCTGGTGTGCCGCATCACAGAGACGGAGGCCTATGTGGCCCGGTGCGACAAGGCCTGCCACGCCTACGGCGGGCGGCGCACGGCCCGGACCGAGGTGCTCTTTGGCCCGCCGGGCCACGCCTATCTCTATCTTATCTACGGGATGCACTACTGCCTGAATCTGGTGACGGAGCCGGAGGGCGAGGCCGCCGCTGTCCTGATCCGGGGGCTGGAGGCCGTCTCCGGGACGGAGACCATCCGCCACCTGCGGTTCGGCCCCGCGGCGGAGGGCGGGCTGAACGCCTATCAGAAAAAGAACTTTCTCAACGGGCCGGGCAAGCTGTGCCGCGCGCTGGCGCTGACCACCGCGGAAAACGGCATGGACCTGACCGGCGATACGCTGTTTGTATGCGAACGGCCCGAAGATGTGGGCGTGCCGTCCCCGCCCCGGCGGCGGGAGCGGGTGCGCACGGGGCCGCGCATCGGCGTGGACTATGCCGAGGAGGCCCGGGACTTCCCGTGGCGTTTCTGGCTGGAAAGAGAGGAATGACGATGTTTTTCTTTGACATGGACGGCACCCTGATCGACTCCAACCGCATCTGGAAGGATGTGGACCGGGAGTTTCTGGCCCGGCGGGGCCTGCCCTACACCCGCGCGTACTACAACGGCGTGGCCCACACCATCATGCCCAAGGCGGCGGTCTTTACCAAGGAGTTCTGCCATCTCAGCGAGTCCACGGACCAGATCATTGCCGAGTGGATGGAGCTGGCAGGGCAGCTTTACGACCGCGTGCCCATCAAGCCCGGCGTCCGGGCGTATCTGCGCCAGTGCCGCGCAGAGGGGCGGCGCATGGCCATGGTCACCAGCAGCGTCCCCTCCCACTGTCACGCCGCGCTGGCGCATCTGGAGCTGGAGAAGTATTTTGAGCGCATCGTCTTTGCCCACGATCTGGGCCTTGAAAAGCAGGACCCCGCCATCTGGCGGCACGCGGCGGAGCTGTGCGCCGTCCGCCCGGAGGACTGCACCGTTTTTGACGACAGCATGGCCGCCTGCCGGGGCGCGCGGGCCGCGCGAATGCGGGTCGTGGGCGTTTACGACGGGTATTTCGCTGCGGACGAGCCGGAGATGCGCGGCTTCTGCGACGTGTATATCCGCAGCTTTGAGGAGCTGCTCTACCCGCCGCAGAAAGCGTGACGCGCCGGAAGCAGGCGGTTGACCCCGCCCGTCTTTTGTCTTAAAATGGGACCTGCGTCCGCACGGCGGACGGCTCCGCCGGTACACGGCGGTCCCTGAATCTACATAGGAACTGGTGAAGCTATGACCGATTTTCAGACACGATACATCGCCGCGCGGCGCGCCGTGATCGCGCGGGACTTCCAGCGGCTCAACGAGATGCAGCGGCAGGCCGCCATGACCACGGAGGGGCCGCTTCTGCTGCTGGCGGGCGCGGGCAGCGGCAAGACCACCGTTCTCATCCAGCGGGTCTACAACCTGCTGACCTACGGCCGGGGCAGCGACACGGACGAGGTCCCGCCCGGCGCCACGGAGGAGGAACTGGAATTTCTGGAGCGTCTCCCCGCCCAGCCGGAGCCGGAGGATCTGCGCCGGGCGCGGCGGCTGTGCGCCGTGGACGTTCCCCGCCCGTGGGAGATCATCGCCATCACCTTTACCAACAAGGCGGCGGGCGAGCTGAAGGAGCGCCTCGCGGCCCGGCTGGGGCCGGCGGCGGACGATATCTGGGCCTCCACGTTCCACTCCGCCTGCGTGCGCATCCTGCGCAGGGACATTGACCGCATCGGCTTTCAGAAGGATTTCACGATCTATGACACCGACGACTCCAAGCGCGTCCTCAAGGACATCGTCAAGGAGCTGAACTTCGATGAGAAAGCGTTCCCGCCCAAAGAACTGCTGGGCATCATCAGCCGCTCCCGGGACAGCTATGAGACGCCGGAGGACTTCGCCCGCCGGTATCAGGACGCGGGAGACTGGAAGATGTCCCGCGTGGCGAAGATCTATGCCCGGTACGCCGAAAAGCTCCGCGCCGCCAACGCGCTGGACTTTGACGACATCATCTTCCACACCGTCACCCTCCTGCAGAAGGACGCGGAGGTACGGGAGTATTATCAGAACAAGTTCCGCTACGTGCTGGTGGACGAATATCAGGACACCAACCATCTGCAGTACCTGCTCACCAGCCTGCTGGCCGGGGGGCGGAAGAACCTGTGCGTGGTGGGCGACGACGACCAGTCCATCTACCGCTTCCGGGGCGCGAACATTGAGAACATCCTGAACTTTGAAAAGCAGTACAAGACCGCCCGCACCATCCGGCTGGAGCAGAACTACCGCTCCACCCAGAACATTCTGGACGCGGCCAACGCCGTCATCAAAAACAATCTGGGCCGCAAGGGCAAGACCCTCTGGACGGACAACGGCAGCGGCGACAAGGTGAACATCCGCACGAATTACAGCGAGGCCGACGAGGCCAATTTCGTGGTGGGCGACATCATGACGCAGGTCAGTCAGGGCCGGAAATTCTCCGACTGCGCCGTGCTTTACCGCATGAACGCCCAGTCCAACGCGCTGGAATACGCCCTGCGGCGCAACGGTGTGCCCTACAAGGTCGTGGGGGGCACCAAGTTCTACGACCGGGCGGAAGTGAAGGATATGCTGGCGTATCTGTGCGTGGTGAACAACCCGCTGGACGATCTGCGCCTGCGGCGCATCGTCAACACGCCGGTGCGCGGCATCGGCCCCACCAGCATGGAAAAGGTGGCCGCCGTGGCGGCCCAGCAGGGCATCTCCCTCTATGAGACGATGCGCAACGCCGACCTCTTCCCGGAGCTGAAGGCCCCGGCCGCCAAGCTGCTGAAGTTCGCCGACCTGATCGACGGGCTGCGCCGTCTGGGCGGGACGCTGGCCCTGCCGGAGTTTTACGACGCAGTCTGCGACCAGACCGGCTACGTCCGAGCGCTGGAGGAGAAAAACGACATGGAGAGCCGCGGACGGCTGGAAAACGTGCAGGAGCTGAAGTCCAGCATCGCGGGCTTTTTGGAGCACGACCCGGAGGACCCCACCCTCTCCGGCTTCCTGAACGAGATCGCCCTGTACACCGATCTGGACTCCATGGACGGCGGGGACGACTGCGTGACGCTCATGACCATCCACTCCGCCAAGGGTCTGGAATTTCCCAACGTCTACGTGGTAGGCATGGAAGACGGCATCTTCCCCGGCACCGGCGCCCTGTTCGACGAGGATGAGCTGGAGGAGGAGCGGCGGCTGTGCTACGTGGCCATGACCCGGGCCAAGCAGCGCCTGACGCTGACCAACGCCCGCCAGCGCATGCTCTACGGCCGCACCAGCGCCAACCGCCCCTCCCGTTTTCTGGACGAGCTGCCGGAGGAAAACTATGAGTGGACCGGCCGCCCGGAGCAGGCCGCTCCGGCGTTCGAGAGCGGCGGCGACGGCTGGGACCGCTTCGGCGGCAATTCCGGCT
>CAKTMK010000077.1 GCA_934574045.1 uncultured Oscillibacter sp.
CTGGAGCTGGTAAAGCGGATGTTCAGCGGGCAATTCGCTCTGGCGGGACAGCACAGCGGGGAACAGGACCCTGTGCTTTTGTACGCCGTAGAAACGGCTCTCCAGCTCCACATCGCGGAGCTGACCGAGCCGCTGCGGGAGCTGTATGTCATGGCGTACTCGCTGCCAACCACAGCGGACTATCTGTACCGCAGCACGGCAAAGCGCCTGCAAGCGATCTTCGGTGCCTATCTGCCGGAGGCGCAGCCCAAGGACTTCTACGAAATGGAGATCGTGTCCGCCGGTATCATGCGGGGCTTCATGTCGGTTCCCTGTGACATATATTTCACTATGGAGGCCAAGATCTCCCGCTTTTTGGACTGTTCACTGAAGCTCTATGACGTGCCGAAAGTCCGGCGGGAGGCCATCACTGCGGCAGTACTGCAAATGGATCTGAACACCATGGCGTCGGGGATCATTCGGGAGACCGTGCGGCAGGCCGAGGCGGGCTTTGAAGCCCTGACGGAAAAGTAAATTCAGGCAAGGGGATATCCCCTTGCTCCCTCCTGCGGAGGGAGCAGGCCTTTTCCCTTTCTTTTCAGACATTCGATCAACAGGAGGATCATCTATGAAGAAGAGCACATTCGTCCGGAGACTGTTGGCATTGACGACAGCGGCAGTCATGCTGCTGTCAACGGTGCCTGCAATGGCCGCCTTCCGCGATACCGCGGGCCATTGGGCGGAGAAGACGCTTACGGAGTGGCAGGAGCAGGGACTCATCGACGGTTACAGCAACGGCAGTTTCCAACCGGACGGAACCATGACCCGGGCAGGCTTTGCCAAGCTGATGAACCGGAGTCTGGGCTTCACAGAGGAGGCCCCCATTTCCTTTACGGATGTAAAGGAAGGCGATTGGTTCTATGCCGAAGCAGCGAAAGCTGTGGCGGCCGGATATGCTCAGGGCAGCGGCGGCGCCTTCCGCCCCCGGCAGGTGATCACCCGTGCTCAGGCGGCAGCGATGATTGCCCGGGCGGTGGGCCTTCCCGACAATGAAACGCGGGCTGAGAGCTTTACCGACGCCGCTTCCATCCCGGCGTGGGCCAAGGGGAGCATCGGCGCCGTGGCGGAGGCCGGATTTATGGGCGGCTACGCGGACGGCGCGTTCCGGGCGGATGGCCTCATCACCCGTGCTCAGGCTGTGGTCACGCTTGACCGCGTGCTCAAGAGCGTGAAGAAAACGACCATTGAAAAGGCCGGAACGACGCTGGAAAATGAGACCGTCCTCGGCGACCTTATCATTGCCGAGAGCGTGGGCGAGGGGAACGTTACGCTCAAAAATGTGACGGTCCTCGGCAGCGTGATCGTCAAGGGCGGCGGCGCGAACTCCGTCTATTTCGACAGCGTTCGCGTTGGCGGCACGGTCCGGCTGCAAAAGGAAAACGTACATCTCCGCCTGACGGGCGACACAGCGCTGGACCGCGTGGAGATCGGTCTGCCGTGCCGCATCACGCAGGACAGCAGCTTCAAGGGCGCGCTCGGCGCGCTCGTGATCGACCCGGAAAAGACATCGGATCAGAAAATTCAGATCGAAGTCCCCGCGAAGCTCGTGGAGCTTCTGGGCCGCGCCAATGTGGCGCTGAATGCGGACGTGGAGACGCTTCAGATCGACAAGAACGCGGAGGGCGCGCAGCTTGATATCAAGCGGGGTACGACGGTCGGCGAGCTGAGCATTGATGCCAGAGTGGCGCTGACCGGCTCCGGTACAGTGGTGTCGCTGGTCGTGTCGGTGAACGGCGTGACCGTCGGCGGCACGCTGACCGTGGAAAAGACCGGAACGACGGACGGCGCGAAGGCTCCGACCGTATCCGGCGGCGGATCCGGCAGCTCCGGCGGCTCCGGCGGTTCGGGCGGCGGGAGCTATACGCCGGTCAAGCGCGTCACCGGCGCGGAGACGGCCGCGGACGTGACCGTGCCCTACGGCACGAGCGAGGCGGACGCGATGAGCCGCTTCCCCGGCTCCGTCACGCTGAACGTGACGGAGGGCGGCAAGGCGGGCACGGTCGGCGCGGCGGTGAGCTGGGCGCTGGATAAGGCGTACAGCGCGAATCCTCTCGCGGACACCGTTTATACCGTCACCGGCACGGTGACGATCCCCAACGGCTATACCTATGACGGCACGCTGACTGTGACCGCCAAGCTGACGGTCGAGGCCGCCCCGGATACAACGGTCACGAGCATCTCGGAGGTGACGGGGCTGGAGCTGCCCTACGGCGCGGCCGAAAGCAACGTGAGACTGCCCGTGCTGGTCACGGTGGAGACCCAGAAAGGCGCCACGCTGACGGCGGAGGTGCGATGGACGCTGGACGGCGCGTGGGCAAGCCCCGGCGTGAACACCTACAAGGGCATGGTGACCATGCCCGCCGGTCACTGCTATTATAACGGCGAAATGAGCGCGGACATCACGACCACCGTGACCGTGATGGAGAGCGGCGCGGCGCCTCGGGCAAAGCTGGCCGTCAATTACGTCCCCCTTCCCACCGCCTCCATCGGCTACGCGAGCACGGAGGAGATGGCGCTGACGGCGGCAGGGCCGAGCCTGCCCACGGACGTTCTGCTCCAGTGTCAGGACGACTCCTATATCGCGGCGGTGGTTCCGGCGAATGACTGGAGATTCACCTATACGACCTATTATCCGAATCCTGCCGTCGATCAGACGGTGTCCCTCTCGGCGGACGTGGCGCTTCCGATGGGGTATGACGATGAAAACGGCGCGATATCCGTGTATTGCTCCTTGGAGATCAAGAAGCTGGATACGGCGGCGCTGGACAGCGCGCTGACCGCCGCAAAGGCTCAGCTGGATGCACTGACGGATTCGGAGGACGTGGCCCTTGCGGACAGCGAAAAGATTCTTGTCGCGGCGGACGGCACGAGCGCGGACAAGGTAACCAAGGGCGTGAAATTCATCGAACGCAGCCAGACCACCGCGCTGGAGGATGCTTACGCCGCCGCACAGAGCAAGAAGAACAGCGACACCTTTGCTTCTCAGGCGGAATGCGACAGTCTGGCACAGGACCTGCAAGCCCAGACCGCTGCGTTCGGGAAGATCACGCCGAACGAGGGTATGTTCTACACGAACGCGCTGCTTCTGGAGGCCGTGAAGAACGGAGGCGCCATCAACCCGAAGTACAGCAGCGAGTTTGCCTATTCCACCGAAATGCAGCC
>CAKTMK010000078.1 GCA_934574045.1 uncultured Oscillibacter sp.
CCGCTACCGCCATGACAACAACATGAAGTACGGCTACGCCGACGGCGACCTGGGCCGCATCAAGACCCAGCAGGCGTTTTTGAAAACCGTGATCCAGCAGCTCCTTCAGGTGAAGAACGTGGGCAAGATCAATCAGTTTGCCCAGATCTTTGAGGAGAACGTGGAGACGGACCTGAGCGTGCAGAACCTGTTCTGGTTCGGAAAGTCCGCCATCCTCGGCGGACTGACCATGGAGAACGTGAGCTTTGTCACCATGCCGAACACGCCAAAGACCTGCTGGAGCCGCACGTACCACAACTACCAGTCCTACGTCGTGCCCAACGCTCAGGAGCTTTTGAAGCTGGTGAACGAGCAGCTCAGCCCGTTTGTGGAAAAGTCCGTGCTGAGCGATCTGGACATCATGAGCGTCAACGCGGACGGCTCCGTCTCCTCCACCACCGGAACGGTGGAGGACAGCAAGGCGGCGGCAGCGCCGGTCGTTCCCTCCGATACGCCCACAGAGCCTGCGGACACCGAGCCGGGCCAGACCGGCGAAACGGAGGACCCCTCCGGCGGGGAGACGGGCGGGACCGGCCAGCCGGGGACCGGGGAGACCGGCACAACGGAGCCGGGCCAGACCGGCGGCGAGACCGGCGGAAGCGGCGAAAGCAGCGGGACCGGGACCGGCGGCGAGATCGTTCAGCCGGAGCAGCCCGGCGGGGCCGGGGAGACGCCCGCCGAGCCGTCCCAGCCGACCCAGCCAGCCCAGCCGGCGGAACCGGCGCAGCCCGATCAGCCGGACGACTCCGTGTTCGTCCCGGAGGAGGTCACGGAGGTACCCTGACGAGTGAAAACAGCCCGGGCGGCGCACGCGCCGCCCGGATGAAAACAGAAAGGAAGAATGGAATGACGCCAAAGGAGATCGCTCTGAGCGCCGTCCGCGCGCTGGACGGAAAGAAAGGAAAGGAGATCGCCGCCATCGAGATCGCGGATCTGACCACGCTGGCAGATTATTTCGTGATCGCCTCCGGCACCTCCAACACCCAGATCAACGCCCTGTGCGACGCGGTGGAGAAGGAACTGAAGGAGCAGGGCGAGACGCCCCTGCGCCGGGAGGGCCACCGGGAGGGCACGTGGGTCCTGCTGGATTACGGCAGCGTGGCTGTCCACGTGTTTTCTCAGGAGGCGCGGGAGTTTTACGATCTGGAGCGCCTGTGGCGCGACGGGAAGAAGCTGGATCTTTCCGGCGTGCTGACGGCGGACTGACGGACTGTCCGCCCACGGCGGAAAAAACGGATTGACAAGCGAAAAAAATGTGCTAAAATAGCAGGGTAATACGAAAAATGTGATGACGGAACCAGCTTTGCGGACAGGCCGAAGCGAGAGGGGAGACGGTGAAAGCCCCTTGACCGCGCCGCAATGCCGCCACTCCCGAGCATCCCGCGACGAGCGGGGCGGCTCATCCCCGATACCGGATGGCTAAGACGCCCCGCAAGGGGATAATTAGGGTGGTACCGTGAAGCAGCGCTTCGCCCCTATGCCGGGGGCGGAGCGTTTCCTTTTCCGGCACCGCAAATCTGAGAAAGACGGAGGAAGAACCAAATGTCACACCCCAGCTACGGACTCAACGAGCTGCGCGAGATGTTCCTGAGCTACTTTGAGAGCAAGGGCCATCTGCGCCTGCCCAGCTTTTCCCTGATCCCCCATAACGACGCCAGCCTGCTGCTCATCAACAGCGGCATGGCCCCCATGAAAACATGGTTCACCCGCGAGGAGGAGCCGCCCCGCAACCGGGTTTGCACCTGCCAGAAGTGCGTGCGCACCGGCGACATCGAGAACATCGGCAAGACCGCCCGCCACGGCACCTATTTCGAGATGCTGGGCAACTTCTCCTTCGGAGATTACTTCAAGAAGGAAGCCATCCCCATGAGCTGGGAGTTCCTGACTCAGGTGGTGGGTCTGGAGCCGGACCGGCTGTACCCCTCCATCTATCAGGATGATGACGAGGCCTTTGAGATCTGGAACAAGGACATCGGCATCCCCGCCGAGCGCATCTTCCGCTTCGGCAAGGAGGATAACTTCTGGGAGCACGGCTCCGGCCCCTGCGGCCCCTGCTCCGAAATCTACTATGACCGCGGCCCGGAGTACGGCTGCGGCAAGCCCGGCTGCACTGTGGGCTGCGACTGCGACCGGTATATCGAGATCTGGAACAACGTCTTCTCCCAGTTCGTCAACGACGGCGAGGGCCACTATGAGGAGATGAAGAACAAGAACATCGACACCGGCATGGGTCTGGAGCGCCTTGCGGTGGTCAGCCAGAACGTGGCGTCCCTGTTCGATGTGGACACGGTGATGCACATCACCAACAAGGTCAGCGAGATCACCGGCGCGCACTATGAGGAGAGCGCCAGGACGGACGTGAGCCTGCGGGTCATCACCGACCATATCCGCTCCGCCGTCATGATGATCTGCGACGGCGTGCTGCCCAGCAACGAGGGCCGGGGCTATGTGCTGCGCCGCCTGCTGCGCCGCGCCGAGCGGCACGGAAAGCTCCTCGGCATGGAGGGGCCGTTCCTCTATCAGGTGGTCGCCACGGTGGTGGAGGTCAACAAGACCGCCTATCCCGACGTGGCCCAGAAGGAGGCCTATATCACAAAGGTCATCCGGACGGAGGAGGACAACTTCCTCAAGACGCTGGACGCGGGTATGAAGATCTACGCCGATCTGCTCTCCGCCCATAAGGAGAAGGGGGAGACGGTGTTCTCCGGCGCGGACGCGTTCAAGCTGTATGATACCTACGGCTTCCCCATCGACCTGACGGCTGAGATGCTGGAGGAGGAAGGCATGACCGTCGATCAGGCGGGCTTTGACGAGCTGATGGAGCAGCAGCGCGTCCGGGCGCGCAAGGCCCGCGAGGCGCTGGGCGACGTGGCGTGGGCCGGACTGGATCTCGGCCTTGACACCACGCCCACGGCGTTCACCGGCTA
>CAKTMK010000079.1 GCA_934574045.1 uncultured Oscillibacter sp.
CCTCAGATCTGAGAGTTGTCCGCTCAGTCGGCGTACATCGCCTTGAGCTTGAGCAGCTTCTCGTAGCGGGCCTTGGCCTCCGCCTCGTTCTTGGCGAACAGCGTGGTGGCGCGCTCGGGGAACTCGCGGGTCAGGCGGCTGTAACGGGCCTCGTTCATCAGGAAGTCCTGATAGCCGCCCGCAGGCTCCTTGGAATCCAGAGAGAACTTGGCGCCCTCGGCAGCGGGGTTGAACCGGAACAGGTTCCAGTAACCGCACTCGACGGCCTTCTTCATTTCCTTCTGGCAGTTGGTCATGCCGCCCTTGATGCTGTGCATCTCGCAGGGAGCATAGCCGATAATCAGGGACGGGCCGGGATAGGCCTCGGCCTCCTGAATGGCCTTCAGGGTCTGAGCGGGGTTGGCGCCCATGGCGACCTGAGCCACATAGATGTAGCCATAGCTCATGGCGATCTCCGCCAGAGACTTCTGCTTGATCTCCTTACCGGCAGCCGCGAACTGAGCGACCTGACCGATGTTGGAGGCCTTGGAAGCCTGTCCGCCGGTGTTGGAGTACACCTCGGTATCGAATACGAAGACGTTCACATCGTTGCCGGAGGCAAGGACGTGATCCACGCCGCCGAAGCCGATATCATAGGCCCAGCCGTCGCCGCCGAAGATCCACATGGACTTCTTGGCGAGGTACTCCTTATCCTTCAGGATGGCCGCGCACAGCTTGCAGGCGTCGCAGTCGCAGAACTGCTTGCCGGCAGCCTTCAGCTCCTTGCCGTGAGCCGCCAGATCGGCGTTCGCGCTGGCAGAGAGCTCATCCACGGTGCAGATGGATGCTTCCAGAGCGGCGACATAGGCCTTGGCGGCCTCGCCGTTGACAGCGCCGTCGTTCATGGTGTCCAGCCACTTCTGAGCGGCCTCCTTCAGCTCGGGACGCGCCCACTCCACGGCGATCAGCGCGCGGGTGTTGTCAGCCAGACGGGTGCGGATGGCGTTCTGGCCCAGGAACATGCCCAGACCGAACTCGGCGTTATCCTCGAACAGGGAGTTGGACCACGCGGGACCGTGACCCTCCTTGTTGACGCAGTACGGAGAGGTAGCGGCAGGACCGCCCCAGATGGAGGAGCAGCCGGTAGCGTTGGCGATGTACATATGATCGCCGAAGAGCTGGGTGACGAGACGGGCATAGCTGGTCTCGGCGCAGCCGGCGCAGGAGCCGGAGAACTCCAGCATGGGCTGCTTGAACTGGCTGCCCTTGACGGTGTTATCCTGCATGTCCTTCTTGTCGGAGACCTTGGCGACGCAGTAATTGAACACGTCCTGCTGCGCGGCCTCCTGCTCCTGCGGGACCATGGCCAGAGCACCGGCGGGGCACTGGCCCACGCACACGCCGCAGCCCATGCAGTCCAGAGGAGACACGGCCATGGTGAACTTGTAAACGCCCTTGCCCTTGCCGGCCTTCACGTCCACGATCTTCGCGGCGGCGGGAGCGGCCTTGGCCTCCTCCTCGGTCAGCGCGTAGGGACGGATGGTGGCATGGGGGCAGACGTAAGCGCACTGGTTGCACTGGATGCACTTGGCAGCGTCCCAAGTGGGAACGGCAACGGCAACGCCGCGCTTCTCATAGGCGGCGGCGCCCAGCTCGAACTGGCCGTCCACATGAGGCATGAAGGCGGAGACGGGCAGGCTGTCGCCGTCCATCTTGCCGACGGGCTGCAGGATGTCCTTGACCTGCTTGACCAGCGCGGCGGGACCCTCCAGCGCGGCGGCGGTGGTCTCGTCCTTGGCGTCCTTCCAGTCGGCGGGGACGCTGAACTTCTTATAGGCGGTGGCGCCCATGTCAATGGCCTTGTGGTTCATATCCACCACGTCCTGACCCTTCTTCAGGTAGGAGTGGGTGGCGGCATCCTTCATGTAGCCGATGGCCTCGCTCTCGGGCATGACCTTGGCCAGAGAGAAGAAGGCGGACTGCAGGATAGTGTTGGTGCGCTTGCCCATGCCGATCTTCTGAGCCAGATCGATGGCGTCGATGGTGTAGACCTGAATGTCGTTTTCAGCGATGTAGCGCTTGGAGGCGGCGTCGAGGTGGTGACCCAGCTCCTCGTCGCTCCACTGGCAGTTGATGAGGAAGGTTCCGCCGGGCTTCACGTCGCGCACGATGGGGAAGCCCTTGGTGATGTACGCGGGAACGTGGCAGGCCACGAAGTCGGCCTTGTTGATGTAGTACGGGCTCTTGATGGGCTTGTCGCCGAAGCGCAGGTGGCTGATGGTCACGCCGCCGGTCTTCTTGGAGTCGTACTGGAAGTAGGCCTGAATGTACTTGTCGGTGTGGTCGCCGATGATCTTGATGGAGTTCTTGTTGGCGCCGACGGTGCCGTCGCCGCCCAGACCCCAGAACTTGCACTCGATGGTGCCTTCCGCAGCAGTGGAGGGCGCCTTGTGCTCGGGCAGGGACAGGTTGGTGACGTCATCCACGATGCCGATGGTGAACTGGCGGCGAGGCTCGGCCTTGGCCAGTTCCTCATACACGGCGAACACGCTGCGGGGCGGAGTGTCCTTGCTGCCCAGACCGTACCGGCCGCCGATGATGGTAGCCTGACGGCCGGCGTTGGCGAACGCGGTGACAACGTCCAGATACAGAGGCTCACCCTGAGAGCCGGGCTCCTTGGTGCGGTCCAGAACAGCGATCTTCTTGGCCGTGGCGGGGATGGCGGCCAGCATCTTCTCGGGCGCGAAGGGACGATACAGACGGACCTTCAGCAGGCCGACCTTCTCGCCGTGGGCGTTCAGATAGTCGATGACCTCCTCGG
>CAKTMK010000080.1 GCA_934574045.1 uncultured Oscillibacter sp.
CCTGCTGATCCTCTCCTTCTTCGTGAGCAACTGCGCCTATCAGGCCAGCAACATCGTGGGCGCCGCGTCCGGCGCGGCGGTCCTGTTCGGCGATCACCGCGCGCTGTACTGCATCATCATTTCCGCCGCGGCGCTGGCGCTGGTCCTCAGCGGAAGCATCAAGTATATCAGCAACGTGCTGACGGTCGTGGTGTTTTTGATGGTGGTGCTCTTCCTGGCAACGGCCATCGTCGTAAAGCCCGACGTGGGCGCGATCCTGAAGGGTATGTTCATCCCCTCCATCCCCAGCGGCGCGCAGATGACGGCCATCGCGCTCATCGGTACGACCATGACGCCATACTGTCTCTATCTCCACTCTGACACCCACGCCAGCGAAAAGCTGGAGAACCCCGGCGTTGACGTGAACGACGCGCTGGTGGACAACACGCTGGCTTCCATCGTCAACGCCATGGCGATGCTCTGCGTGACCACGAGCATCATGGTCGTGGGCCACGCGCTGGCCCTGAACGGCGGCAGCATCTCCACCGTCAAAGATCTGGCGGACGGCCTGAAGCCCCTGATCGGCTCCGCCGCCTCTCCATCGGCATCTTCTGCGCGGGCATCAGCTCCGCCGCCTGCGCGCCCCTTGCGGCGACGTATATCATCTGAGGTGTTCTTGGCTGGTCCACCGACCTGCGGGACAAGCGCTTCCGCATCATCACCACCTTCGTGTTCGTGGTCGGCTGTCTGTTCGCCATCTTCGGCGGTGCGCCCACGACGATCATCACCTCCGCGCAGGCCATCGGCGGCGTGGCGCTTCCCATCAGCGTGATCCTGGTCCTGCTGGTCTCCAACGACAAGGACCTGATGGGCGAGCACACCAACGGAAAGGCGCTGAACATCCTGACGGGCATCGTCTTTGTTATTACGCTGTTCATGTCCTACCGCACGTTCGCCACCACGCTTCCCACCATTGCTTCCTGGTTCGCCTGAGCGGCCGGCTCGCCGCGCAGGATGGACAGAAACTTACTCTCCTTCCCTCTTGGCATACGGGGCGCGGGACCGTCGGTCCTGCGCCCCGTATGCCGCTTGCACAGAGAAAAAAACCGCTCCGGAGGGCGGCGGCCCGTCCCCCGGAGCGGTCGATATCAGTTCAGCGCGTCAAGCGTCAGGAAGGACGCGATCTGCCAGCCGCCGCCGTCCGTCGTCCGAAGAGTCAGCACCCGGCTGCTGCCGTTTTCGCCGCCGCCGTACAGGTAGATGCGGTCCGCGATCCGCTGGCCGCTCACCGGCGCGAAGGTGCCGGGGCCGAAGTCGGAGGTGTACACGTAGTAGGCGTCGTAGTCCTTGAGGTAGAAGGTCCCGGCGGTGTTCGTGAGGTCCGCCGCGGTGATACCGGCATAGCTCGTCAGCGTCTCGTTGACGCTTGCGGCGGGGATGCGGGTGATGGGGACCGGCATCTCATCCAGACGCTCCACGTTCCGGAACGGCCAGCCGTCCAGCGCCTTCAGGGCGGTGAACTCGGCTTCGTCGGCGGCTCCGCCGCCGGGGAAATAGCGGAGGAATTCCGCAAGGTCCAGCTCCCGGACACCGCCGTAATCGGAGGAGAAGAAGCAGGATACGGGGTTGACCCCGACGGGGTCTCCGTTTTCGTTGTAGGTCAGCGGCTCGAACGCCTGACGGAACGTCTCGATCTCACTCTCGGTCAGGGCGGCGCGGGGGAGCTCCCTGTCGGTGAGGTCGATGACCACCACCGCCCAGTGCTTTTCCCAGTCCGCCCCGGCGCTGGCGCGGTAGATCACCGGGACCAGCGCCCGGGCTCCGCCGTCCAGAGAGACGATCTGGCCGCGGACCACGTCGGCCCCCAGAGCGACCGACTGCCAGCCGGAGATGTTCTTCGCCAGCGCGCCCTCCACGGAGCGGACCTGATACGCGCCGTCCGTCTCCTGCATGGTGAACTGCACGGTCAGCTCCACCCGTCTGCCGCCGTCCGACACGTCCTGCACCGCCGCACCGCTGGTGACGGTGGTGCGCCCGGCGGCGGGGGAGGAACCCTTCTGTGCCGCTGTGAAGCTCTCCGCCATGAGGCAGAGGACCTGCCGTTCCAGCTCCGCCCTTGCGCCGCCGGTGGGCATCACGACAGAAACGCGCCAGCAGCCGCCGTCTTCCGTTTCCGTGTAGTAGTCCCGGCGGACAGAGCCTTCCTCCTGCTGCTCCCAGACGAGGGCCGACCCGTCCACTGGGCGCATATTCGGATGGGTCTGGCTGGTGGGAATCGCGTGTTCCTCCGCGGAGAAGCGGTCGATGAAAAGACAGGCACCCGTACCGTAGGCGGAGATCCATCCCGGCAGCGCTCCGTGACCGCCCTGCCCCTCCTCGTAGACCCATGTGTCCATGGGGATATAGAGATACCAGCCGTCGCCGTCAAAGCGGTGAACGGGAAAGTTTCCCGGCTGGAAGTTCTCCGCAAAGTCGATCTGGTCCACCCAGTCCTCCACATACAGCGGCAGGTCAAGGCCCCGGTCCGTCACGTACCAGTCGTAGAGGGCCTCCTCCATGGTGTTGTGATAGCCGAGGAAGTCCATCCGGTCGTTGATCGGGGCGTCATAGAGAATGTCGCAGCTCCCGTCGCCGTACCGCAGGGCCACCAGCACGCGGCCGCCCGGATCGTCCAGATCGAAATAGCCCTCCTCGTCGTAATACTGTCCACCGGCCAGTGCCACGGACGACGGATCGGCGTCGAATTTCACCAGATAGTTGAACTCCCACTCCTCCAGCACGCCCTCGGGAGCCAG
>CAKTMK010000081.1 GCA_934574045.1 uncultured Oscillibacter sp.
ATGCTGCTTCTTCCCGTGCGGATCATTCGGTGACGCTGCTGGCGGATCTCCTGCACCTTTTCAAACACATCATCGTCAATAATGCGCTCGTGGGCATTGGGGAAAATCGCCTGCTTTTCAATGGGATTATCCCTTTGCTTCTTATCCCAGATAGAATTGGTGTAAGTCTTGACTGCGTTTTCATGGTGTTCTGTTTGTGCGGCTTTTCAGCCACTCCACCAGCTCATTTTTCATCACCAATTTACGCCCGCCGATCCGTAAGGTTGGAAAATCCGGGCTGCTCAAAAGGTTATATTTTTACCTTTCGGCTGAACATTCAGGGCGCGGCCATTGCCACTATGCTGTCCAACCTGATCGCCACGGGGTACTTTCTCGGCTTTCTCTGCCGCATTCGCAAAAACACCGTCATTACGCCAAGCCTCAAAGCGTTTTCGATCAAGCAGCACATCCCCGCCGAGGTTCTGAGCGTCGGCCTGCCCGGCTTTGTGATGACCATGATGTCCACCGTCTCCAACGGCGCGCTCAACCACATGGCCGCGGGCTATTCCGATACCGCCATTGCGGGCATGGGCATTGCGAAGAAAATTGACCTCCTTGCCTACGCCATCGCGCAGGGCATGACGCAGGGGACGCTGCCGCTGATCGGCTACAACTACACCTCCGGCAGTCACAAGCGGATGAAAGCCGCAATCAAGACGGCGTTCGCGTACAGCTTTCTCATCGCCTGCGCCGGAGCCATTCTTCTCTGGACGCTGGCAGCGCCCATCTCCCGCTGCTTCATCGCGGACGCGGAGACGGTCGGCTACGGGCAGCACTTCTTGAAGATCATCTGCCTGGCCTGCCCGACTACAGCGGTCAATTTCATGGTCATCACGGTCTTTCAGGCCATCGGCAAAAAGGTACAGCCGCTGTGCCTGTCGCTGCTGCGCAAGGGCAGTCTGGACGTGGTGTTCATGGTGATCTTGAACCATGCCGTCGGCGTTTCCGGCATCGCGTGAGCAACGCCCTTCGCCGACTGGATCGCGTTCGGGATCTCGGTGGTGCTGATTGCGCCGCATCTCAAGCGGCTGAGCGACGATTGATGCAGAGTAGGCTGCCAGACAGCTCACCCGGCTGACTGAACCGGCGGAAACGCGCGTCCGCGGTCCAGCCCGTATTCCCACCGTGCCGCCATGTTCCAGTTCAGATATACCAAAGCGACATGACTTTTCCAGTCACGCCGCTCGTTCATGTAAGGGTACGCCCGTCCGGGCTTCAGCCAAGCACACCGAGGTGCTCCAGAAGGATCTTCAGGCCCAGCAGGATCAGGATCACGCCGCCGGTCAGTTCGGTGCGGCGCTTGTAGCGGGTCCCGAAAAAGTTCCCCACCGCCACGCCGATCAGCGTGATGGTAAAGGTCATCATTCCGATCAGAGACGCCGCCGGGGCGATCTGTACGTCCAGAAACGCGAACGTGATCCCCACTGCCAGCGCGTCGATGCTGGTGGCCACCGCAAGGACTGTCAGCCGCCGGAGGTCCAGCGTTTCACCGGACACATCCTCCGCTTCCTCCTCGCCGCCCAGACTTTCGCGCACCATGTTGCCGCCGATCAACACCAGCAGCACGAACGCCACCCAGTGGTCCACGCTCTGGATCACGTCCGCGAACTGCGAGCCAAGCAGCCAGCCCAGCGTGGGCATCAGCGCCTGAAAGCCGCCGAAAAACAGCGCCGTCACAAAGGCGTGGTGCCAGTTGATCCTGCGCATGGCAAGCCCCTGACAGATCGCCACGGCAAAGGCGTCCATGCTCAAACCGACGCCCACCAGAAACAGCTCGATAAGTCCCATACTATCCCGCTTCCTCTCTCAAATCCCTCACAGGATCACCGGGATCTCCCCGCTGACCGCAATGCTGTCCGGCTTCACCGCGCAGGTGAACGCCCGGACGCCAACGCCCGCGGCGGCCGCCTCCCGCAGCGCTGCACCGAATGCCGGATGCGTCCCGTCGTTGGGAGAAACATCCCGCATCCCCTCCATCTGCACGATGAACACAAGGCTGGCTGAAAGCCCCTGTTCCACTGCGTGCCGCAGCTCGTGAAGATGCTTTACGCCCCGTTCCGTGGGCGCGTCCGGAAAACGGGCGTGGCCGTTTTCCTCCAGCGTCACGCCCTTGACCTCCACCAGATGCGCGCCCCGCGCCGTCTCCAGACAAAAATCTATACGGGACGCGCCGTAGGAATATTCCGGCCGGACGGCGCGGATGTCCGGCAGAAAGCCGCCTGCCTCGGCCCACTCGCCAAACACGCGGTTCGGTGCCTGCGCGTCCATATTGACGAGCAGGCCGCCCTTCTCCACGGCAATCAGATCATAGGCCGTCTTTCGGTTCGGATTCTCCGCCCGCTCCAGATAAACCACCGCTCCCGGCACCAGCAGTTCCCGGCAGCGGCCCGTATTTTTCACGTGGCAGATCAGCTCGCCATCCGCTGAATCCACCTGCGCGATAAAGCGGTTCGGCCGCTCCAGAAAGCGCGCCGGGATCACCGTTCCATAGTGCATCGCAGGGCCCCCTTTTTACCCGTGAGACTGCGCCGCGTCCGTCCCCGAAAGCAGTGGGCTGTACATCATGACCGCATCGTTTTCAAAGAGGAACTGCTCCTCCAGCAGACTGTCCGACCGATCGAAGGCTCTTCGATACAGCGCGTTGTGCCGCACATAACCGCCCCACACGGTCTGATCCATTCTTGCGTTTCACTGCCGCCTAGC
>CAKTMK010000082.1 GCA_934574045.1 uncultured Oscillibacter sp.
GTGGACTCGCCGTTGACGCGCAGGGCCTCCTCAATGGAGGCGGCGATCTTGTTCAGCTCCCGGATGCCGGCGCCCTCGGGCATCTGGCAGATCAGGACCACGTTCCCCTCGCCCACGGAGAGGACGAAGTCGTTCTGCCGATCGGGATAGAGGGTCTGGATGGCATCCGTGGGGACCGACTCCGTCTTTTTCAGGGAGCGGATCACGAACACGCCCCGGGCAACGTCGCTGGCCACGCGCAGCTCCTTGGCCCGCATATAGATGTCGCCGAGCATGATGTTGTCGGTGATGATGTCCTTGATGAAAGAGCCGCGGTCGTGCTTTTCCTCGTAATAGGACTTGGCCGCGTTCAGCGCGACGGCGGCCAGCGCGCAGACCGTTTTGCTGATCTCGTTGTCGCCGAAGGCGAATGCCGCGTAATCAAACTGGTTGCCCCAGCCGCTGAGCGCCTTGAAGGTCTTTCCGGACGAGACGATCATGCTCCCGCCGGCAGTGTTGATGGCGGGGACAAACTCGGCCCAGCGCTGACCGATCATGGGCAGCTCGCTGCACGCGATCACGACGCCCTCACCGTCGATCACGCCCACTGTGCGGTCTGTGCTTTCCTTGAGCTGAAGGACTACGTTCTGAAAAATTCTTCCCGACATGGTCGGCCCTCCTAACGCACATTCGTCGTCTTGCTTTGTGCATTTCGTCAATGTCTACATTATATCGGCATTTTTGTGTAAATGCAAGATGTTTTTTCTTTTTTCAACAAAATACTACTTCCCTTTTTGTCAAAAATTAAACATTTGTCAAGCCGTTGGAAAGCTGTCCGTCAGCATTGCCAGCTCTGCCTGCGTCAAAAGGCGGAACTGCCCCGGATCCAGCGCCGGATCCAGCGGCAATTTGCCCATGGACAGCCGCTTGAGATAGACCACCGGCTTGCCCCGCGCCGCCAGCATCCGCTTCACCTGATGGAAGCGGCCCTCCCGCAGCGTCACAAGGCAGCCGTGCTCCGCCGGGAGCGGCTCCAGTCCCGCCGGACGGCAGACCGTCCCGTCCCCCAGCGTCATTCCCTGCTCAAAGGCGCGGCAGTCCTCCCCGTCCACCTGACCCTCCACCCGGGCGAAGTACACCTTGTCCACGTGGTACTTGGGCGAGAGCAGGCGGTGGGCGGTCTGGCCGTCGTCCGTCAGGAGCAGCAGGCCCTCCGTGTCCTTGTCCAGCCGCCCCACCGGAAACAGCTCCAGCTTCTGAAGCTCCGGCGGCAGCAGGTCCAGCACCGTCCGGCCCCGGCCGTCCTCCGTGGCGGATAGGACGCCCGCGGGCTTGTTCATCATCACCCACGTATGCGCCCGCAGGCGCAGTGTCTCGCCGTCCACCGTCAGGCGCACGGTCTCCGGGTCGTATTTGGCGTCCGCCGACGGCGCGGGCCGCCCGTCCGCCAGCACGCGCCCCTGCTTCACCAGCAGCTTTACCTCCCGGCGGGACCACCGTCCCGTGCCGGAGAGCAGCTTGTCCAGCCGCTGCGGCTCCATTGCGCATTCCTCCTCTGGCAGTATTTTTTCAATTTTAGCATATCCTCCGGACGAATGGAATAAGGAATTGACGGAAGGTCCAAAACGCGTGTCCCCGCTCCGGGACGGGGAGAAAGTGAGGCTGCTCATGTTCATCTGGACGGCGCGCCTGCGGCGGCGGAAAACGCTGGCCGCGGCGCTCATCATCGCCGCGCTGGCGGCAGTTCTGCTGATCCTCAGCGGTTTTCTGCACAAATCTGCCGAGGACGGAGCGGGCCGTCTGGACACGGAGGAGGCCCGCGCGGACTATCTCAGGGATCTGGGCTGGGAAATCGTCCCCGACCCGGTGGCGACCTTGCAGCTCCAGCTCCCGGACCCGCTGACGGAGGAGTATGCCGCCTACAACAAACTCCAGAAGGAGCAGGGCTTCGACCTCTCCAAGCTGGCGGGGCAGCAGGTCACCCGCTATACCTACGCGGTCCTGAACTACCCCGGCCGCGCCGATGGCGTGCAGATCAATCTCTATCTGTGCGAGGGCATCCCGGCGGCGGGTGATGTGATCGTCACCGGGGCGGACGGCTTTCAGGCCGGGCTGGAATTTCCCGGCTGACGGATCGCCGCGCAGATCATCCGGCGGCTCCGGGGAAACGGCGGCCGTCAATGGAACGGCCCAAAGGGCAGTACGCACCGATGAAATGGCTCGGGTTCCGCGCCGCGCAAGCGGAGCGCGCCATGAAAGCGGCGCCCGCGGACGGAAGAGTTTCCGGGAACAGTATGCGGATGGAACGGCCCGAAACCGGCTCTGCGCAAGCGGAGCGTCTCGGGGAAGCGGCCGTCCGCCAATGAGAACCGTCTCCGGGACGGTTACGCGGACGGAACGGTCTGCGAACAGCAGCGCACAAAAAGCGGCCCGCCGTGCAAATGCACAGCGGGCCGCTTCGCGGTCAAAGCAGGTGCTCAGTTCTTGGTATGGATGGAGCGCTTCTCCACGTTCAGCGCCGCCTCGCGCATGGTCTCGGTGACGGTGGGGTGAGAGTGGATGGTGGAGATCAGCT
>CAKTMK010000083.1 GCA_934574045.1 uncultured Oscillibacter sp.
TTTCCCGCTTAGTGTAGCACCTGTGCGCCGCTTTGGGGAGGCGTTTGCCTGAAAGGTACGGTTTTCCGTCTGAAACGTACCGTTCCGCCCGACGGCGCACGGAGCCGCAGTCCGCAGGTCCGCTCAGTTCTGCATAGTACGATTATACACCGCACATCCATGTACGATGCAAGTGCTTTCCGCGCTTTTTTACGGTTTTTTTGAAGATCTTTTTCACCGCATGACCGGCGGCACGTCTGCCGCGGCCTTCTCCCCGGACGCAGGCAAAAACGAAAGGGCCGTATCCCGCGCGGCCGGGATCAACGATGGCCACCCGGCTGCGGGAAACGGCAAGTCAGACGTAAAAGCGAGCGCCAAGCGTGTGTTGAATGGGTGAGATCTCCTTGTCAGATCCCACATATACCGGGATCTGACCGGGCAGGAGCAGAAGAAGCTGGACGCCCGGCGTCAGGAGCCGCGGGAGAAGCGCTTGCAGGATAAACAGGCATGGGAAAACGGAGGGTGTCAAGCGCCCTCCGTTTCGTTGTCCGCTCCTGCGTCCAATAAGACTTGCGCCGCCGCCGATGGCGCGGGCAGAGCGATTGTCCTCCGTATACGGAGGACACAAGGGGCATGCCGTGCGGGCGGAGACGCAGATGCGTCTCCGCCCGTTGGCTTGTGCCGGTAGGATATACGGGCTCTGGAAAAGGGATAGCCCTTGTTCGCGTGTGCTTACGGCGTTTCGCCGTCGTTCGGGATCGAGGTCGCCTTGCCTGTATTCATCCAGTCGCCGGGAGTACTCAGGGGATCGCCGTCGAAGTTGCCGCTGAAGTTGCACCAAATGTAATAAGTGACACCCTTCTCAAGGGCAATCGGCTCGTTCGCCTTCGTGCAGGTGATAAGGTCGTGCTCCGAACCGTTCTCCCAATCGCCGGCGTTGAAGCGCACCTTGCGCTCGGCATCTCTCGCGCCTTCGGCGCTGTTTTCCGTGGCAAAGGCTACCGCGCCGATGAAGTTCTTGTACGCGTACTCAATCTGCACGGACACCGTCTGCTTCCCCTCGCCCGCGTTATGCAGCTCGACCGTTACCGCGGGATTGCAGCACAGTACCTTCGCGGTGTACGTCAGATCGTTCTCCGGCGCGTACCAGCCGCTGCTCTCATCCACCGTCAGCGCGTCTGACGGAATGGTGATATGGAACTCGCCGGGGCTATTCACAGGGTCTGCCGGTTCGTTGCCGGAGCTGGTCGGAGCCAGCTTTACCGGCATCGTACCGCAGGTGGCAGTAATGGACAGGTACAGTCCGTTTGCTTTGACCTCTCCGCTCTTGCGTTCAACGACATTCACTGAGGCGTTAGTTGACCCCGAATCAGCACTGGGGTGGTAACCCTCGATTTGGATCTTACTGATATCCACGCCGGTGATGTGCCCCACGTCTGTCAGGGGCACCCGGAGGGAGATGTCGTTTATCTTTTCGCCGGAGGTCATCTGCGGCTCGGCGACCGTGGCCGCAGTATCCACCTGAATGGGCGCGCCGATGGTGGCGGTGTAGTCGATCTTGCCCACCTCCGTGCCGTTTGGATCAAGATCGTACCGCGTGACCGTGGCCGTAAGGGTGACCTCCTGCGGCGCATTCGGCTGCCCCGTGACCTTTACGCCGTAGCTGTGCAGATAGTTCTTATGGTCACGGCCCCCTTCGGTCGCAAACGCAAGGTACTGCGCGCCGTCACCGCTGAACGACCAGTCAACGCGCACCGTCACGTCGCTGTCCGGCACGGTCCAGCCGCTGTTCCCGTTGAGCCAATAGGTGTAACCGTTCCGCAGCGGCTGCATTTCGGTGGAATAGGCAAACTCGCTGCTGTACTTCGGGTTGATGGCGCCTCCGTTCTTCACGGCCTCCAG
>CAKTMK010000084.1 GCA_934574045.1 uncultured Oscillibacter sp.
GAGCTGGGCGCGGCGGCCATCGGCGGCAAGGACTCCATGTCCGGCTCCTTCCTCGACCGGGACGTGCCGCCCACTCTCATTTCCTTTGCCGTCGCCCCCGTTCTCGCCTCTCAGGTCCTCTCCCCCGAGTTCAAGGCGGCGGAACATCCCGTGTATCTCTTTTCCGGAAAAACGGCGGCGGAGCAGACCGCCGCGTGGGACCGCCTGCGCGCCCTCGCCCGGGAGGGCCGGGTCGCCGCCGCTTGGGCCGTTGAAAACGGCCTTGCCGAAGCGGTCATGAAGATGTCCTTTGGCAATGAGATCGGCTTTACAGCCGCTGAGGAAGCGGAAAAGCTGGACTGGTACGCTCCCATGCCCGGCGCGATCGCGGCGGAGCTGACCGGCCCCGTCCCGGACACGCTCCTCCTCGGCACGACCACGGCGGAAGCGCAGATCGCGCTGGGCGGCGACTGCGTCTCCGTGGCGGAGCTGCGCCGAATCAACGACGGCGTGCTGGAGGACGTCTACCCCACCGGCCCCGCAGGCGGAAGAACGGACGCGTTCACCTTCTCCTGCGCGGCGGCGGACCGGGCCGCTCCGGCGGTCAAGACCGCCCGTCCCCGTGCGCTGATTCCCGTTTTCCCCGGCACCAACTGCGAATACGACACCCAGCGCGCCCTGCTGGCCGCGGGCGCGGAGGCGCAGCCCTTCGTCGTGCGCAACCTGACGGCGGACGACGTTGCCCGCAGTGTGGAGGAGTTTTCCGCCGCCGCCGCGCAGGCGCAGATGATCGTCATTCCCGGCGGCTTCTCCGGCGGCGACGAGCCGGACGGCAGCGCCAAGCTCATCACCGCGTTCTTCCGCAGCCCCGCCGTCCGTGAGCAGGTCACGGCGCTGCTGGACCGGCGGGACGGCCTGATGCTGGGCATCTGCAACGGCTTTCAGGCCCTCGTCAAGCTGGGTCTGGTCCCCTTTGGCCGGATCGTGGACACGGATGAGAGCTGCCCAACCCTGACCTATAACGTCATCGGGCGGCACCAGTCCAGACTGGTCCGGGTCCGCATCGCATCCAACAAGTCTCCGTGGCTGGCCGCAGTAAAGCCCGGCCAGATCTTCACCGTCCCTATCTCCCACGGCGAGGGCCGCTTCCTCGCCGCGGAGGAGCAGGTGCGCCGTCTGGCGGAGAACGGCCAGATCGCCTCGCAGTATGTGGACGCGGAGGGCCTGCCCTCCATGGACACGGCGTTCAATCCCAACGGCTCCGTCTGCGCCGTGGAGGGCGTCACCTCCCCGGACGGGCGGGTGTTCGGCCGGATGGGCCACGTGGAGCGCACCGGCGGCGCGCTCTACCGCAACGTCCCCGGCGAATACGATCAGGCGCTGTTCGCGTCCGCCGTGCGGTATTTCCGCTGATACCCTCCCGCGCAGCCCGCCGCAGACGCGGTCCCCCTCTCCGGCTGCGCATAGGCTAAACGCGCCCCGGCCCGAACGCTCGGGCCGGGGCGCGCTTTGCGCTCAGCGGTAGCGGAGGTATTCGAGAAAGTGCCGCACGGCGGGCGGCGCGGTCTTTCGGTCCCGCAGCGCAAGACCGATGCTCCGGTAGGCCGGCGGCTCCAGCCCCCGCGCCGCGATGCGGTACGGGATGCGCCGCAGAATGAGCTTGGGCAGGATGCTGACGCCG